>JANZZE010000129.1 GCA_026419545.1 Acidimicrobiales bacterium | reverse complement strand
GTAGGTAACCGCCTCAGCAATCGCGACCGGGTCGTGGACAGGGACCAGCAGCCCCGTGTGCCCGTGATCCACGACCTGGCGGCAGCCACGGATATCGGTCGCCACCACGGGCAGCCCCATCGCCGAAGCCTCCATGGCAGATCGCGGAAACCCTTCCCGATGCGAGGCCAACAGGTACAGATCCATACCTGTATACAACCGTTCGACATCGTGGCGGAGCCCCAGGAAGCCAACGTTGCCCAAGGCCTTCGCCGCAGCACACTCTGGTTGCGAAATGGCGTCATGCTTGTCCGGATCCTCGGGGCCGATGATCACCAAGCGCACCTCAGGCGCGACTCGGCGCAGGTAGCCCGCGGCGGCAAACACCTCCCGATATCCCTTCTCAACCACCAATCGGCCGATAAGCCCGACGATCACCGGCTCGCTTACGAGGTCGTCGCCAGACTGATCAGGTGGATGCGGGCGCGCGATGGCTGAGAGCAGCTCCGCCCTGGCTCCAGCTCGTTCGGTGGCACTGAAACGACGGGGATCGAACCGACTGAGGTCGATCCCGTTACCGAGCACGGTCAGCTTGTCGTCCGGTACCCCGAGTCTGGCAAGCGTGTCGCGATCCTCGACGTTCTGTACGAGTTCAGCATCCGAGCAGGCCGCAGCCACACGTTCGATGCTGTAAACGAGCGCTCGGCGTCTGAGTGGATCGCCGGGTGTCGCATACAGGCCGTGCTGGGTGTTGACCACGACTGGGACCCGGGCCAACCGTGCAGCGATGCGGCCGTACACACCAGGCTTTGGGTTGTGCGTGTGCACGATGGATGACCGCAGACGCCGGAAGTGGTGGTAGAGCTCGGCAAGGGCAGCCGCGTCACGATGGAAGGCGATGGCTCGAGTTGCATACCGCAGGCCAACGTGGGCGATCCCCATCGACCGCAGTCGCTCGGCATGTGGCCCGGGCGCCGACATGCCGATCACCTCGAACCCGGCCTCCGCAAACGCAACCAGTTGCGGCCCGAGCAACCAGTCCAGGCTCATATCGGTGGTCGTAACGTGGACAAGACGCGGTCGTGACGATGCCCCGCCGGACGGCCCAGCAACGGCACCAAGGCTGGAACCGGCCGATGACCGGCTCACTACGACGACTTCCCCCGGTACCGCCATCGGTTAACGACGCGGCGCACGACATCTTCTGCCCGCATCCCACCAGCCGCCTTACGCTCGAACCAGGCCATGTCATCGGCGAACTGCACCGGCGCACGCGACAATCGGTACGGATCGGTCGCGCCATAGGCGTTGGGGCGCGTGCCGGCGAGCGCGGCAGACCGGAAACGTCTCCGGACCTCTCGGTCAGCCAGCGACGAACCTGGCACGGCTTTCGGGTACGCGAAGTGTTCGGCGTGAACACCGAGTCGGGTTGCGATCAGGTCACACGAACGGTCGAGTTCGTAGCAAACCGCTTCCGGATCCGCCCGGTCGAGCAGGGCGTGTGTATGAGTATGTGATCCGACCGTCACCAGTCCGGTCGAGACTGCATCGGCGAGCGCAGCCCAGCTGAGCGGTATGCCATCGTCTGGGAACGCCCGGCCACGTTCGATGAAGTCCGTCGCCACGTACAAAGTGACCGGCACACGGTGCGCGGTCAACACCGGCAAGGCGTCACTGACGAAATCGGCGGTTCCGTCGTCGAAGGTCACAGCCACGACTGGACGCCTTGGCTCTCCGGAGCGATCGGTCGGCGCCGGACCAGGCAGTCGATCCAACACCTCATCCAAGGTGACGAGGTCGCAGTGCTCACGAAGCCACGCCATCTGATCGGCGAAAAGTCCAGCAGGCAGGTCCACCTCGATCGCACTTCGGCGGCCGACCCGGTGGTAGATGAGGATCGTGATACCTGGCGGGGGTGGGGCCACGACGTCGAGCACGGCCGCGACTCGTTTGACGATCTTGCGGGCGGCTCCTGGCATGACCTCGGCATTGTAGGAGTGCCAGCCCCATCGGAGCCCCACCTGACGCCGAGCCACCGTTGACGGGGAGCCCCGCGCGCTACACGGGTACTGGCAACGCCTCCGGGACGAGCCTCCGGTTCGCTGGCAACGCCGAACGCCCGCCCCGGCGCTGACTACCGTTGCACAAGTGACGGCGACTACCTCGTCCGAGGTGACCATCCGGCAGGCGACGGCGGCCGATCTCGACGCGGCCATCGAGCTGGTGGGCCGGGCCCTTGGTTGGGATCCTGACCGGCCAAATGCCGCATTCTTCCGCTGGAAACACCTCGAAAATCCCTTCGGCCCGTCGCCCATGTGGGTCGCCGAGCGCGATGGCCAGCTCGTCGGCGTCCGCACCTTCCTGCGCTGGGAGTTCATCCGGCCTGACGGTACGACCGCCCGCGCAGTTCGAGCCGTCGACACCGCCACCGACCCCGCCAGTGCTGGCAGAGGCATCTTCACTGCGTTGACGATGCACGCGGCCGAACAACTCACCACTGAGGGCGTCGACTTCGTCTTCAACACCCCTAACGACAAGAGCCGACCGGGGTACCTGAAGATGGGTTGGGTCGATCTCGGCCGCGTACCAGTGCGCGTCCGGCTCCGCTCTTTCGCCGCTGCGGCGCGCGTTGCCCGAGCACGAGTGGCAGCGGACAAGTGGAGCCGGCCCACGACGTGCGGCGAGGACCCACTCGAGGTGTTCGCGTCGGACCACGATGTCCAGGATCTTCTCGACCGGCTCCCTCCTGATCGGCGCCACTACGTCACTGCACGGTCCCCAGCCCAGTTGCGCTGGCGCTATTCCTTTGCGCCATTGCACTACCGCGCCGTGACCCTCAGCGATCGTGGCGTCAGCGACGGCGTGTGCGTCTTCCGGGTACGCGCCCGCGGTCCCGCCACCGAGGCCACGGTGTGCGATCTGCTCGTACCCGGAGGCGACACCAAGCGCACCCGCGCCCTGCTGCGGGCCGTTGCGCTAGCCGCGCCAGTCGATTACCTGATCTGGACCGGGCCGCGGCTACCCTTGCAGACACAATTCCTGCCGCTGCCTGGTCAGGGGCCGGTCCTCACGTGGCGGGCACTCCGCCAAGCCGAACCCCCGCCCCTGTCGGCTTGGGCGCTGACCCTTGCCGACCTCGAGCTGTTCTGATCGCCTCACGCTTGGCCCGCATACTTCGCCAAACCGGTGCTCGTTGCTGTGCCGGAAGTCCGTTGGCACTCAGTCGTCGAGCCGGAGCGCTGAGATGAACGCCTCTTGGGGGACCTCGACCCGGCCGATGTTCTTCATGCGTTTCTTGCCTTCCTTCTGCTTTTCCAGCAATTTGCGCTTGCGGGTGATGTCACCGCCGTAGCACTTGGCGAGCACGTCCTTGCGTTTCGCCTTCACCGTCTCCCGGGCAATGATCCGCCCACCGATCGCAGCTTGGATCGGCACGTCGAACATTTGACGTGGGATCAGCTCACGGAGCTTCTCGGTCATCTTGCGCCCGTAGTCATACGCCTTTTCCCGGTGGACGATCGTGCTGAACGCGTCCACCGGGACCCCGTTCAACAAAACGTCGACCTTGACCAGGTTCGAACGGTCGTAACCGGCAGGCTCGTAATCGAGGCTCGCGTACCCCTGCGTGCGGCTTTTCAGCTGATCGAAGAAGTCCACCACGACTTCCGCAAGCGGGAGCCGATACACCAGCTCCATCCGCTCAGGCGAGAGGTACTCGAGCTTTTGTAGCTCACCGCGCCGGCTCTGGCACAGTTCCATGAGCGTGCCGGTGTATTCGGTCGGGGTCAGGATGGTGCACGTCAGGTAGGGCTCCTCTATCGCCGCGATCTCCGCCGCATTGGGCAACTCACTCGGGTTGTCGATGACAAGTTCAGTCCCGTCGGTCTTGTGCACGATGTACTCCACCGACGGCGCGGTCGCTATCAGCGAGAGGTTGAACTCGCGCTCGAGTCGTTCCCGGATGATCTCCATGTGCAACAGCCCCAGGAACCCGCACCGGAAGCCGAACCCGAGCGCGCCGGAGGTCTCTGGCTCGAACGTGAAGCTCGAATCGTTCAGCCGCAACTTGTCGAGCGCATCACGCAGCGCCGGGAAGTCGTCCCCGTCGATGGGGTACAAGCCGCAGAACACCATCGGTTTCGGTTCCCGGTAACCCGCGAGTGGCTCGCCCGGGTTGGCTGCGGTGGTCACCGTCTCACCGGCACGCGCCTCCCCGACGTCCTTGATACCGGCGATGAGGTAGCCCACCTCGCCTGGGCCGAGGCTGCCAACCGGGGTGTTCGCCGGCAGTCGTACGCCGACTTCCTCCGCGTCATGGACGGCATCTGCCTGGATGAATTTCAGGCGAGACCCTGCATGCAAGACACCGTTCACGACCCGGATCGAGCTCACTACCCCGCGGTACTGGTCGTAATGCGAATCGAAGATCAACGCCTGGAGTGGCGCATCCGGGTCACCAGTTGGGGACGGGATCCGTTCGACGATCGCATCGAGCAGCTCGGTCACCCCCTCGCCGGTCTTGGCCGAGATGCGCAAGATCTCATCAGCGGGTACTCCGAGGACCTGTTCGATCTCTGCCGCGTAGCGGTCGGGCTCGGCGGCAGGTAGATCGATCTTGTTGAGTGCAGCGACGATCTCCAGATCGTGCTCGAGCGCGAGGTAACAGTTGGCCAGCGTCTGCGCCTCGATCCCCTGCGACGCATCGACGAGAAGCACCGCACCTTCACAAGCGGCGAGCGAACGCGACACCTCGTAGCCGAAATCGACATGCCCCGGGGTATCGATCAAGTTCAGCACGTGGTCGCCGTAGGTGAGACGAACGCTCTGCAACTTGATAGTGATGCCCCGCTCGCGCTCGAGATCCATCGTGTCGAGGTACTGGGCCCGCATCTCGCGCGGGTCGACCGCGCCGCAGATCTCCAACATGCGATCGGCCAGCGTCGACTTCCCGTGGTCGATGTGGGCGATGATGCAGAAATTGCGGATAGCGTCGAGCGGGGTCACAGGCGAGGCGCAAGCGTAGCGAGCGAGTCACGTGGCGCGGAAAGGCGCTCACGAATGGCCTTTGCCGATACGCTCCGCTAGCCTGAAAGCTCCGCTCGTCGCGAGGGGCCCACCTGCCAGGACTCCCGGCCCAAGCCCCGCAGTCCGTTCCGGACGTGCGAGCGGCCCACAACAGCAGCAAGCGCCGCCACTCGGCGGCAACGAGCAGCGAGACTCAAAGCGCCGTGGCAAACACCAAGAGCCAAATCAAGCGGAACCGCCAAAACGAGAAGCGACGGCTACGCAACAAGGCCGTTCGATCAGAACTGAAGACCCGCACCAAGACCGCCGTTGCCTCCGCCGAGGCCGGGGCTGAGAACGCGGAGGAGGCGTTGCGAGTCGCGGTGAAGCGCATCGACATGGCCGCGGCGAAAGGCGTGATCCACAAGAACGCGGCAGCACGCCGCAAGAGCCGCTTGATGCGGCGCATCAATCGAATCCGCCAAAGCGCCTGATCCGGTCTGGCATTCGTCGGCGGTCAGACCCACCGGCGACCAGACGATTGACCAGGCGACACTTCGGCGCCCGATGCGGCGTTCCCTAGCCAGTTCTGACCCCTCGCACTCAGCGACGTGAACGACTGGCGAGACGGGCGACGAGCACTTCCAACACCAGTTCATCGGGCCACGCCTTCGCACCTCGCAGGTCGAGGTCAGCTTGGGCCAAGAGTCCGATGAACTCGCGAAGCCGCGCAGACCCGAGGCGCCTCCCCTGCTCGAGTGCTTTCTTGGCGGGAAAGGTCGAACCTTTGATGCCGAGGATCCGCGCAGCTGCGCGCTCATCACGGACGTTCGCGCCGTCGAGCGCGAGCATGCGGCTGTAGTGGTTGTGAAGCGTCGCCATGATCTGGAGGCCGTGCCGTTCCCCGCCACCCAACAACCGGTGAAGCCGATCAAGTGCAAGCGTGACGTCCCCTCGATCGATCGCGTCGGTGAGGTCCCACGGCGCGACCTCGCCACGTACGAGCAAATACGGCTCGACCTCGGCTGCGCCGAGCGACGCCTCAGGCCCGTACACGCTTTCTAGGGTCGCGAGGACGGAAGGCAAGCAGGCAACGTCTTCGCCAAGGTGATCCGCCAGCATTGCCTTGGCCGCAGCATCCAAACGAACCGGAGCCCGCGCCAGTTGCTCGGCGAACCAGTCCTTGCGATCTCTGCCTTTGCCCGGGCTCGTGTCGACCACCTCGCCGCCGGCTTTCGCGATGGCATCGAGCAGCTTCTTCGGAACGGTCGGCAGGCTGTCTTGTGGTTTGGGACCTCGCTCCCAGGCCAGGACCAGGACGGTGGTTTCGAGCGGATCGTCGAGGTAATCCAGCAGCGGTGGCAGGTCATCGGCCCTGAATACCCCGAACTGGCGGCCGACAACGATCCGGCGTTCGGCGAGGAACGGCGGGGTCCGGGCGGCGTCGACGATGGGGCTGATGTCAGGTTTTCCGCCGTCGCCTTCATAGCGACTGACGTCGAGCTCCTCCACCATCAGCGAACGGTCGCCGGTCCCGACGAGCTCAGCAACCCGGGACCGCACCGCGTCAGCGACGAGCCCCGGGTCATCACCCTTGTAGAGGATGATGGGTGGCACAGTGCCCTGCGATCGCGCCATCACACCACTTCCTCCTCAGCGCCAAGGATGGCCGCCATGACGGTGGCAACCCGACGGGCAGCCCGCACGTCATGAGCTCGCAGGATTCGGCATCCGCGCGCGATCCCGAGAGCATGGGCGGCATTGGTGCCGTCTTGAGCACTCGTCACGTCCACACCAAGCAGCTTCCACAAGAAGCGCTTGTTCGACGCCGACAGGAACAGCGGATAGCCGAGTTGGGCCAGCACGTCAGAGGCCCGCAACAAAGTGAGTGACTGTTCCTCTGTCTTCCCGAGATCGAGACCCGCGTCGACCATGATCCGCTCAGGCGGGATTCCCGCTTCCTTGGCCTTTGCTGCCCGATCGGCGAGGAAATCACGAACAGCTGTGACCACGTCGTCATAGTGGGGCTCAGGATCGGGAATCCGGGGCCCGAGCCGGATGTGTGTGGCCACCACCGAAGCACCAGCTGCCGCGCAGACGGCGAGATAGTCCGGGTCAGCGAACCCCGAGATGTCGTTTCCCACCACCGCGCCAGCTGCGAATGCTTCACGGGCAACCGATGCACGCCACGTGTCAACCGACAGCGGGACATCGAAGCGCTGATGCAAAGCTTCGATGGCAGGGATCACCCGGTCGAGCTCCTCGGCTTCACTGACCGGATCACCCGGCCCGGCCTTCACCCCGCCGACATCGAGAAAGTCGGCACCCGCGACAACGAGTTCCTCGGCCTTGCGGAGAAACGCGTCGAACTCGAAGTACGAGCCCTTGTCGTAGAAGGAATCAGGCGTTCGGTTGAGGATCCCCATGACAACGGCTCGATGACGGATATCGAAACGGCGGGTCCCGAGTTCGAGTACCGATGGAACGTCGGTGAAAGCAGCCAGCGGCACGGTCGCAACCTACCGCAGCCCAATTCGGATCGGTTACGTCGTGAGCCCATCACCTGTGTACGCCGCCCGCATTGGTCGCTGTCGACCGGGCCTCTGTGTACGCCCCCGCATTGGGTCGCTGTCACCCGCGATAGCGCTCGAGGTCGATCCGGTCGGACCGCACCCTGAGCCAACAGGTGAAACCGTCAACTCGCAGCAGGTCTCGATCAGAAGGCACCCGCGCACCGGCAATCTTCCACTGCGCGTCAGGAGGCGCCAAGACCGCCTCCGGCCGAAGGCGACGAGCGATCGACCCCAGGGCGTCAGCGAGCGCAGAGCTGGCGGTGGCAGCGACGACGATGGGGATGCGGCGGATCCCCTTCCGGCGAGCAACCTCGAGGAGTTCACGTCCTCGGACCCGACCGTCGACAACCAACACTGCAGGCCGAGCCGAACCAGAAGTCCACAGCACCGCCCCGGTCGCGAGCGCGATCGTGGCATCGGCCGGCAGCTCAGCTGGCCGCCACGGAGCGAGAACCGCGGGTCCGAGTGCGGCAACCACCAGGACCACCGACACCCCACCAACCAAAGACCCAACCATTGAGCGCCTTGACCTGCCGGTCACCTCCACGGACTCGTCCAGCGACAATCGCAGCCCAGCAGTCTGCGCGGCCAGGCCGGGCTCCGCCACGGTCGCTGTAGCAACGTGCTCGGCTGCTCGCTGTCGGACTCGCCGCCAGGCCACCAGACCGGCCGCAACGCCGAGCGCCGCGAGCGCTGGGCCACCGAGTTCCCCGAATCCCGCGTCAGCCCCGGCGCGTGCCACCGCGCTGACCCACCACAACAGCGCGCGGGTCGGCAAGTGGACGACCGCAGCCAACGATTCAGATCCCGCAGCTTCGGCGATCCCTGCAACCACTCCCCCAACCAGTCCGTAGACCATCAAAGGTCCGGCGGCGGGACCAGCGAGCACGTTGGCTGGCACGGAGACCAACGGGATCCCACCAAAGACCGTGACCAGCACCGGTGCAACGCCGACCTGGGCAGCAATCGTCACGGCCAACGAATCACGGAGCCAGGCCGGCCCCCGGAGCCACCCGAGCAGTGCAGGTGCTGTCTCTTATACACATC
>JANZZE010000128.1 GCA_026419545.1 Acidimicrobiales bacterium | reverse complement strand
TGTGTATAAGAGACAGCGTGTCGGGCTCGTCGAATGTTCAGATCGTCTCGCGCCTCATTGCGGAGCTTCAAGCAGATTCGACAGTGTTCCGACTACGTGCTGACGGCCGGCCGGGCCTCCGCGCGGGGAATGCCAGCGCGTGCACATTTCTGTTTGTGCGGTGTCAAGACCTGGTGGGAGTTGCGACGACGTAGCAGACCTTTCGTTGGGCATATGGTGTTGGCGTGACAGTGAGTGATCGCCGTCGTTCCGCTGCCGGAGGGGAGTTGATCGATGGAAGATGAATGCATCCACGGCCTGTTCCCCGGCACCTGCTCGCTGTGTGCCACGGGCGCGCCGCGCTCCCGGGTGGCGAAACGGTTGAAGCCCACCACCTCCCCGAGGTCGGCCGATGACCCGATCGCCCCCTTGTCTGGTGACAAAGACGTCTCGATGCCTGTCTTCGAGGTCGAGCCGTATCTAGGGACGAGAACCGATTGGATGCCGGCGATCTCCGGGTATCCGCATCATCTCAGGCCCAACGGCTGGCTGTACCTCCGTTGTCGGGGCCGTCTTGCTGCTCGGGTCCGCGTGCCATTGCTGTCCTGGCGGGATGATCGTCCTACCCGCACCGGTGACAGCCCGGGGACGTTCGGTCCGGGCCTGATCTTCGCCGTCGATCCAAGCACCTGGGAACCCTTCGAGCAGAGCCTCGGCGACGACGAGACGCGGATGCGTCAGGGTTACCGGTATCACCGCACGGACCAAGCCGGTGTGGTCCATCATCTGATCGCCGATCAGCCGCTACCCGAAGGGGATTGGGGTGACTGAGCGAGTACTCCGGCGGTCAGCGTGAAAGGTTGGGCAACACTGCGGCGACAGCCGGAGCCGCGGTCGCGCCGAGCAGCGTGGCGATCTGGGTGAGGGCCTCGTCGGCCGTCAGTCCTCCGTGCCGGATGAGGTGGGTGGCTGCGACTGCGGCTGCGGCCTGCAGTGGCTCGGCGTCGTGCACGAACACCCGCGCTCCTTCGTGCAGCGTCGCCCGCTGCTGAGGCGAGGACGGCGCCGATGCAGCGGTCCCCGATGATCTCAGGCGAAGGCATGCTCATCATGATGTCGCCACGCACATACGACGTATTCATGAAATGGAACGCAGCTCGCCATGTCGGTGTGTGCAACCGTGCCTCGGCGGGCGGGCAGTATCGATTCCAGCTCTCAGCCCTCAGTCGTGCCATTACCGCATGGCCTCTCGACCCGGCTTCGGGTTGCTGACTGAGGTTAGTCCGGAAGCACGGGGTAGCTCGCCGTTTCGACCAGGGTTCAGCGGTGGACAGGCTGTTTGAGTCCGGGACCCCGGTTCGGATCGGGTCGGCCTCATTTCTCAGACACTCACCCCGCCGTTTCCAGGAGGTGTGCGAGCGCGTTCACGACGTGCTGACGGCCGGTCCGGGCCTCCGCGCGGGGAATGCCAGCGCGTGCACATTTTTGTTTGAGCGGCGTCGAGACCTTGTGACTGATGAACTCCCACAGCACGATCACGATGTCACGGTCGGCGGACAGGCCGTCGGTCCAGTCGAGGTTGGCGCCCTTTGCTTTCTCGGTTTCATGCCAGCGGACGTCGGCCAGTTTCAGCTCGTCTCGTAACTGATCCCCCCACGGCTCACGTTGCCCGCCGACGAGATGCAGAGTCTTGCCTCCGACCTTTTTCACCAAGTGTTCGACGCGGTGATCGACCTTCATCTCGCGCCACGCCTGGAATTGGATCGATGACTGAAGCGCTTCGTTGATGCGGTCCACGAGTTCTTGCACCAGCATTCTCATGTCGTCATCACCTTTGGCTGCGGCGTAACCGAGCAGCGCTTCTGCCTCGCGGACTGCAAGGTCGAGAAGCCCCTGTACGGCGGCGTCGTTCACGACTTCGAACAGCAGGTCGAAACCTCGCCGAGCTATCAACGTGCCACCGGATCCGAGATAGGCGTGGGCTGCGAGGCACCGCAGCGACAGTGAGTCATCACCGGTGAGCTTCCGGGCTTTCTCGACGAGCTTGTCGAGCTGGCCCCAGTCTTGCTGCTCGGCCGCCTTGCTTATCGATATCTCGAGATGCGGGGCGAGCTTGGACAGTCGTGCTTCCCAGTCAACGAGCAACTCCACCACGCGATCCGGGGCAAGGTACGCATCGGGCCAGCGCTCCATCAGCAGCGAGGCAACGAGGTCGGGATCAGCGTAGGCCGCCACCTCCGCAAGCGCGATCGCGGTCTGCGTCGAGGTGAGTCGCACAAATACCGCCTCCAAGAACCGCACCAGCTTTTCATAGCCGAGCACGTCGATGACTTTTTGGGTCAAGTCGTCGAGAACCGCGGGGTCGATGTGGGGAACAGCTTCGAGGAGGCGTTCGAAATCACGATTTGTGTTGAGATCGATGCGGTCCAACAACTGGCCGACCTCGACATCGAGGCCGGCGCGCAGGGAAGCCAACAAATAGAGGAAGTCGTCGTCGGGATGGCGGTCGCTGATCCGTTGGAGTGCGTTCGCACATCGGGCAAACTCTCCGACGTCGTAGGCGTGGCGGGCATAGCCGGCGAGCAGGCCCGGGTCCTCGCCTGCCCACTGCAGGAAGACATCTTCGTACAACGAAAGCCAGCTCTTTGGCGGAAGGTCAGCCTCGCGTTCAAGTCTCGAGACGAGACGCCGGATTTCGACTGCTGGCACCAATCCGGCCGCAGTCGCCGCTGCAGCGGCACTCGTCTCGGAGCTTGGGATCTGCTCTACGACCGCGAGCCGGAATTTCGGGCGACTGGAGACCAACGGGCCGAGGAGTTGTCGATTCGAGCTCGCTGGCATCGGACGAATCGAGATCTGGCCGGTAAGGCCTCCTGCCAACAGTGGGGTCACCGTGATTGCAGTGACACCGTTCGGCGCGGCTTCGGTTCCGTCTTCGGCGTCAAGAGCGTTAGGTGGCTCAGCGTCGACGAACAGCTCGACCGGATGCTCGTGGCCAGGGGTGCGTAGCTCGACTTCGATCGTCAAAGGCTCGCCGACGGCCACCGGTTCGCTCGGGTCGATCGGGATCTGTTCGTGATCGAGAATTCGCAACACGCGTGCGATCGACGAATCCCGGAAGTATTCGTTGTCTCGTAGGTGGTCGATCGCAGCGCGCCAGGCAGTGTCGCTTTCGGCCGGTGAGCGAGGTGAGAGGAGACCTGGGTTCTCATCTTCGAACAAGAACACCCGACCGGGGCGGAAGGGATGGCTCAGGGCGAAGCGTTGCCAGTGATCTTGGAGTACGTCGAATCCGCCCTCACGAACGAAGGGCCCGACCCTGACGACGAGTCGGGTGCGCACATTGTCAGTCTCGACGTCCTCCAGTGTGGCGAATCGGATCGGGACGAACGTCTCGTACGGCGAATCGCTGTAGACGATGACGCCGCCGTCTCCGGGCTTTAGTGCAAGACCCGGCTGGACCCATCGCGCACCGTAGGCGATCTCGAACTGCTCGCCTTCGGCGGCACCTAGGATCGCAACATTTTGTTGGTGGTACTCGCGGATGCGGCTTCCCTTCAACAAATAGAGCATCGCTTGTCGCCTTCTTGCCGGTGCCCGCCCAACAGTCGTTGTGTTCCTTCCATGCTCCGTCGGCAACCGCGCCGTGGGTATGAGTAGGGCGAGATTGGGACGACACTGATTGGAAGTGCTCTCGCATCTGGTCTGTCCCCTTACAAGCGGACGATCCAGGCGTCGTCAAGAACCCGGTGAGGTATTCGGCGACTGAAGGCCGATGACGGACCGAATACCTGCGACAGTCCGCCGCCGCTGAAGCAGCCGGAGACCTAGTTTGCGACGGAGGGTCGATTGGGGAATCTGATACAGCCGGGGGCTCCTATTTGCCGTGGCGTGGTGACCTACTCTCCGATGGAAGGACGAGTGCGGAGCGGAGCGTGCGGTAGCAGCTCGGCCCACTGCCGGTTCTCGGGACGATGCAGGTCGATGACACCGGCGATCGCAAGCGCCTCGACTACCGGCGCAGCGACATGTCTCGGCACCTGATGGTTGCCGTGCCCGAGGAACTGGCGTATGCACCCTGTCGTCGGTGTCACCTCTGCCACGTAGCGGAGGCGACCTCGGACTCTGACACCGACCAACCAACTGGCTGCGGACGCAACCGCAGGGCCGAAGGAGCCCAGGCAGTTGTTGAGCGCCCTTCCCCAGCTTTCAAGTTCGGCCGTGGTGCGGGGGAGCGCCAAGGTGAGACTGTCCCCGAGGCTCGCACCCTGGAGGCGGACGAGGTGTGGGGGGTAGTGCAGCGCGACGTTCCCCGACAACGGAGGAAGGTTGACCGGCGGGTGCAGTGCTCTGCTCAGCGGCGACGCTGCCGACCCTGGGCGCGCGCCGGCATCAGCCGAAGCCGACCCACGTCGTGCGAGTCCCGTGTGCGTCTCAGCTCCCGCGGGCGCTCTCGGACTTTCACGGCGTCCGTTGCGGCTTGTGGTGGGGTGACGTTCGCCGGTCTGTTGCGGTGAGTGAGTCTCGGCTGCATTTCTGTTCCGTCGGACCGACGCCCCGTCTGGTCGGTGCAGTGGGAGCCAGCCGCGTTCACGCGGTGGGTTCGGATCCGCTGGTGCCGCATTGACGCAGTGTTCATGGAGTTCGCGTAGCCCAGCTGGCAACTGCTGACGTTGCAGCGGGTCGAGTTCGCGCACCAGCACTGCGATCTCGTCGAGTAGCGCGATCCCGTCGGGGTTGCCGATTGCCTCGGCCAACAGTCGACCCGCGCGCGCTGGGCTGAACGAGCGCAAGAGCTGTCTGACGCGGGAGATCTGCTCGATGGTGGGCCAACGCGCTTCGGGGTGCCACGGTTCCCGGACCTCGAGAACCGTGGCCAATCGGTCGGCGTCGAGCACATCCTGGCCCATCAGCGCAAAGCCGAGTCCAGCCAACCCGACCACTCGAGCGTCCGAGTCGCCGCGTTCGGGGGCTATCAAGCTCCCCGCGAATGCCCGGATCACTCGTCGGGTGGCGAGCGATCCGAAGGCGGCCGTTGCTGCCGAGCGGGCATCTGGTTGCCTGAGTACGGGCAGGGCCCAACGGGGGACTTCCTGACAAGGGTCTGCCCCGGCAAGCAACGCCGGACGCGTGATCGGGAAGCACAAGCCCAACAAGGCCGTCGATTCCGGGAGTGGGCCGAAGATCGCCGGATCCCAGAGCTGGTTCGCCGCGGCGAACTCGACCAGGACCCGACGGAAGGCGGTAGCGACCTGTGCCGGGTGTAGGTCGAGTGTGGCTGCGGTGTCACGCAAGATCCGCCAAGGCAGGCCGGGCTGCGCCGACACATCGATGCATGGGCCGCTGGCCAGGCGGAGCCCGACGGTCAGCGCGCCGTTCTGGGCTCGTAGTTGCAGCTCGCGTGGCCCGGTCCGGCCGAAAGTAAAGACACCAGCGTGGCGTCCCTGCGGGACCCAGTGCAGCTCGGTGTTTGGGATGAGTGGATCCCGCCCGGCAGGCGGCGACCGCAGGTCAGCCGGATCGGTCGTGGGCTCCGCAGGCATACGGCTGAGCCAACCACAGAATCGAACACACGTCCAGCGCCGGAACGCTACCTTCTGGCGCGGGACCGGTTCCCGGACCAAGATCCTCCGAGGGACTGCGCCCGGTTGGTTGGGAGGTGCCTGCGGCTGCCGTTGATGCAAGCATGGCCGAAGAGGTGCCTGTCGGCCTGGGCACGCCGAGATGGGCAGGTCACAGCTGGTTGCAGCAGTTCCTGGTGCCCGATGAGCGTCCTGTGCCGAGCTGAGGCAGCTTGTCACACTGCCATGCGAGTAAAGATCAAACCACCCTTCTTGCCCGTTGCGGTGTTGACATCGAGGCGCCCGGCGTAGTGGTAGCCGCATGCCTGGGCAACGCGTATAGAGCGGTCGTTGTCCGGCCTGATTTCAAGCAGTACCACACCGAGTCCGAGCTCGCCGAGCGCCCAACCGGTCAATAGCCTGAGTGCACGAGTGGCGATGCCTCGTCCACGTGCGGCCGGTGTGATCCAATACCCCGAGTTGCCGACCGAGCCGGAGATGGCCACGTTGATCGCACCGAGCACCGTGGTCGGGTCGTTGGCATCGACGATCGCAAACGCGGCCTTTGAGCCATCTGCCCATTGGCGCTGGGTCCGCCGCACGTACGCGACCGCGTCGTCGCGTCGGTAGGGCCGGGGCACTGGAATGAACCGCTGGATCTCGGGATCCTGACACGCGTCGTAGATGGTGTCGACGTCACTGTCTTCAAACGGTCGCAGCGTGATGACGCCGTCACTGAGCGGAGGGTCCGGCGGGCGCAACATCGCTACAACCGAGACGCACCGCTTCTCATTTGACGGTTGGCCGCAGACCTCGCAGGCCCGCCCACGCCAACTCCGATACCTGGTCCGCGAGTTCGTCGACATCGAGTTTGATCCGGCCGTTCAACCAGTGCCGACAGGTGGTTTCCGCCAGCCCGACGATTGCGAAACCGAGAAGGTGCTGGCGTTCACGGTCGAGGCCTTCGACGACGATCAGCTGCGCAACGGCATCCGCGATCTCGCGTTCGACCTTCGCAGCTTCCGACCGGAACTCACGATCGCGTCGCGTGTCACCGGCAAACAGGATCTCGAAACCGGCGCGGTGTTCGGCCACCCAGTGGAAGTAGGCCCGCATGCCGTTCTCGACCTGCTGGCGCGGCCCGGTTGCCTCCGCCGTCGCTTTGCCGACCGCGTCGAGGAGCCGTTCACCGACGTCCCGCAGCAGTTCGAGGAACAAAGCTCGTTTGGAGCCGAAGTGTTGGTAGAGGACGGGCTTTGTGACCCCGGCGGCATCCGCGACGTCGTTCATTGAGGTCTGGTGGAACCCGCGCTCGGAAAATACCTCCAGGGCGACCTCGAGGAGTTGTTGGCGGCGTTCGGCGGCTGGCAGGCGGGGGGTCATTGCGGTTGTCTCAGTTGTGCGGCTGGCTGTGCCCACTGGGAATGCAGTAGTGCGGCAAGGTACCTAACGGTAACCCGCGTAGACTCCGCACTCGAAGACGGCCGGTGTTCTCATCGGCTGTATTCGGGCGTGTGG
>JANZZE010000127.1 GCA_026419545.1 Acidimicrobiales bacterium | reverse complement strand
AGATGTGTATAAGAGACAGGGATTGCTGAGGGGGGATGACCCCGCTACTCGTAGACGACGACCGATCGAGCGACTTCACCCGCTTGCATGGCACCGAACGCGTCGTTGATGTCGCTGACGTCGATCTCCCGGGAGATGAGCTCATTGAGCATGAGCCGCCCCTCGCGGTAAAGGTCGAGCAGCTTCGGGACGTCGCGCTGGACGACCGATGAGCCGTACCAGCAACCCTTGATCGACTTGTTGAGGTACAGGAACGTGAATGCGGCCGGAAGGTTGAGCATCACGTCCATGCGGGGCACCCCGACGAACACGACTTCCCCGCCGGAGCGCACCATGTTGATGGCTTGTTCCATGGTCGGGCCGAGGCCGATCACCTCGAAGGACACGTCGGCACCTCGTCCAGCTGATAGGTCCATCACTGCGGTAACCGCGTCCGCGCCGGCATCGCCGACCTTCACCGTCGAGGTCGCGCCAAAGTGCTTGGCCAACTCGAGTTTCGATTCGAAGGTATCGATTGCGATGATCTCGCCTGCGCCAGCAAGAACCGCGCCTTGGATGACGTTGAGGCCGACGCCACCGCAGCCGAGCACCGCGACGGTGTCGCCTTCCTGTATGTCCGCCGTGTTGAGTGCCGCGCCCACACCGGTCAGCACGCTACAACCGATGAGCGCAGCGATCTTGAGGGGGATGTCGTTGTCGATCTTCACCACACTGATCGCTGGCACGATCGTCTCATTCGAAAATGTGCCGCACATCGCCATTTGGTGAAGTGGTGCTCCACCGGAGCTCAGGCGGGTCGTTCCGTCGAGCAATCCGCCCATGACCGCCATCTGACTCTTCTCGCACAGGTAGTTCTGGCCGCGTCGGCACGTGTAGCACTCACCGCAGGACGGGACGAACGACAACACGACATGATCGCCGGGCGCAACGTTGGTGACTCCATCGCCGACCTCGACGACAGTGCCGGCGCCTTCGTGGCCGAGCACGATCGGCGTCGGAAGCGGGATCGTCCCGTTCTGCACCGATAAATCGGAATGACACACACCCGATGCACCGGTTTTGATCCGCACTTCACCGGGACCGGGTGGTGCGACCTCAACGTCCTCACGTACTTCGAGTGGCGCGCCGACGCTCGTCAGTACGGCGGCTCTTGCCATGGTTGCCCCCCTTTGATCTAGCTGCCCGTCGGTTGGTCAGCGTCGCTGGGATGGTCCCACGATGTCGGATGCGAGGACAATTTCTTGTCCAGGGTCGGGGCACTTGTCCCGTGTCAGGGTTTGTTGTGGCGACGAGCTGTTGTTTGGCTCGTCCCACGATGTCGGCAGCAGTGACGATTCCCGAGGCCGGTGTCACCGCCGGGGTCTGTTGGAGTGGGTCCGTGCCGCGACCGATGTCGGCAGCAGTGACGATTCCCGAGGCTGGTGTCACCGCCAATCGCTGTCGCGATCGGCGCGATCGGCGGCTCGTACCGCGAAACTCAACACGATCGACGGAGCGAGCACGATCGATCCGGTGATCAACGCGACCTCGACGACCAGTACCAGGG
>JANZZE010000126.1 GCA_026419545.1 Acidimicrobiales bacterium | reverse complement strand
GTCAGATGTGTATAAGAGACAGATCATGGACGGTCATGGAGGCACTCGAACGTTACGGAGGAATCACGTGGTTCCGGCTCGGCGATCGCGATCTTGCGACACATCTCTACCGCACACAACGACTCTGCGAAGGCGCCGACCTCGCCACCGTGACCGCCGAGATCGCACGGGCCTGGGACGTCGCCGTGAAACTGTTGCCAGTCACCAACGACCGGCTACGGACCATGGTCACGATCGTGGACGAAGGCGAGGTGTCCTTTCAAGACTACTTCGTCCGGCGACGACATGCCGTCGCCGTCCGATCGGTGCGATTCGACGGTGAGGGGTCGGCTCGTGCGGCACCCGGCGTACTGGAGGCTCTCGCCGACGCGGCAGTGGTGGTGATCGCACCATCGAATCCGATTGTCTCGATCGGACCGCTCCTTGCGGTTTCGGGCATTCGATCCACCGTCGCCGCACGGCGGGATCGCAACGTTGCCGTATCACCGATTGTCGCTGGACAGGCTCTCAAGGGCCCCGCAGACCGGCTCCTGGCTGAACTCGGCCACGAACCCTCCGCTCTTGGCATCGCACGCCTCTACCGTGAGCTCGCCGCGACACTCGTCATCGACGAAGCGGACCGTGACCTTGCTGACGCGATCGAAGCAGAGGGAGTGCGTTGCATCGTGGCGCCGACCGTGATGCACACACCGGAAGTGGCCACAGCCCTGGCCCGAACCGTACTGGACGCCGCCACGTGACGACTCGACTCGAGGTCCTCGGCATCGAGGGGGTTCCCGGCGTCAAGCCGGGCGACGACCTCGCCGCGATCCTGGCAGCTGCCGCGGCCAGGACGCCTACGACCGGTGGGGGCCTACGCGACGGTGATGTCCTCGTCGTCACCCAGAAGGTGGTATCGAAGGCAGAAGGACGACTCGAACCGATCGACCCCAACGACCCTTGCAGCCACAAGCCGATCGTCGAGCGGGAATCCGTCCGGATTCTGCGCAGGCGAGGGGATCTCATCGTCAGCGAGACCGCTCACGGCTTCGTTTGCGCAAACGCAGGCGTCGATCTCTCCAACATCGAGCAAGGGTACGCTGCGTTGCTCCCGGTGGATCCCGATCGGTCAGCCCGTCGGCTGCGAGACCGTATCCGGGGACGGCTGGGTATCACCGTTGGTGTCGTCGTGAGCGACACCTTCGGCCGACCGTGGCGCCGGGGCGTCACCGATATCGCGATCGGCGTTGCCGGTGTGGCGGCAATCGTCGATCTACGAGGAACGACCGACACGCACGGCCGGGAGCTGCGGGTCACTGAGGTCGCTGTCGCGGACGAACTGGCGGCCGCAGCCGACCTCGTGTGTGGCAAGGCAAGCGGCATACCTGCAGCAATCGTGCGCGGGATAGATCAGGGCTGGCTAAGAGAGAGTTCGGTGCGGGCTGAGATCGTCCGCGACCCCTCTGAGGACCTGTTCCGGTGATCCGGGCCCACGCGGCCCACCGGGGACTGACGCCAAATTTCAGCGGATGACGCCTACCACTGCTGTCCGGTTCCCCGATCCCTAGAGCGTTCGGTGACCGCGGTCATTCAAAACTATCGGCGGCGCCGGAACCACTCCAGGGTCCGCGCGACGCCGTCGGGGAGGCTCACGGAGGGCACCCATCCCAGTTCCTTACCCGCCAGGGTTGGATCGAGCGCCGATCGAGCGAGTTCACCAGGACGGGGGTCAGCATGAATGACTGAATCGGCAACGCCCACCGCCCGGGCCATCACCTCGTACAAGGTGTTGACCGACGTCTCCTCGCCCGTGCCGATGTTGAGCACCAGGCCACTCCCCCGATCGATCGACCGCACGAAGGCATCGACAACGTCTTCGACGTAGACGAAATCCCGGGTCTGTTCGCCATCGCCGAAGATCGTGCAGCCCTCGCCCGCGAGGAGCCGCCCAGCGAAAATCGCCACCACCCCCGCCTCACCGTGCGGGTCCTGACGAGGGCCGTACACGTTCGCCAGAGCGAGACTGGTGAAATCGAGACCGTGCAGCTGTTTGAAGGCGAACAAGTATTCGTTCACGACCTTCTTGGCTACCCCGTAGGGTGACACCGGTTGCTGCGGGTAATCCTCCCGTACCGGAAGGGCCTCAGGCTTCGGCTCTCCGTAAATGGTGCCACCGCTCGAGGCGAACACGACCTTGCGGCTGCCGGCCCGCAACGCCCCCTTGATGACCTTGAGACTGCCGATCACATTCACTTCGGCGTCGAAGACAGGATCCGCGACCGAGACCCGGACATCGGCTTGAGCAGCGAGGTGGAAGACGACCTCTGGCTGCCGGCGGGCAATGACCTCGACCACGTCATCGGAACGGATGTCGATCTCGGCGAACTCAACATGTTCTCCGTAGGTGGCACGGGCCTCGGAGAGGTTGTCGAGGTTGCCACTGGCAAGGTTGTCGATGACCAACACATCGTGACCATCGGCCAGCAGACGGTCCACCAGTGTCGACCCGATGAATCCGGCACCGCCCGTGACCACAGTCTGCATGGTGTTCCTCCGTTGGAGCGTTCCGGTCACTCGGGCTCAGGGAGCTTGACCCCTCGCAGCTCCACGCCCGGTTCGACATCCACACCGTCACCGATCACGCAAAGGTCCGACAGTTGGGCGCCGGCGCCGACAGTCGCGTGTGGACCGATGACCGAGTCCGACACCCGTGCGCCCTGTCCGACCACCGCCGACGGCAACAGCGCCGAACCAATGACGATTGCTCCAGGCTCGACCACCGCGCCGTCCATGATCACGGACCGCTCGAGATAGGCATCGTCGGCGATCGAGGCGCTAGATGCGACGGCCGGCTCTGCTGGGCCGCGACGTCCTTCGACGTAGTCGAGCTGAACTTGGAGATAGGTCGCCGGGGTCCCGGCATCTACCCAGTACACATCAGAGGGATACGCGAACAATGTCCCGTCGGCGACCATCGCCGGGAACGTCTCGCGCTCTATCGACACCTTTCGACCGGCGGGAATCCGATCGATCACCGACGGCTCGAGGACATAGGTCCCGGCGTTGATCCACCGGCTCGGGGCCTCGTCGCGACGAGGCTTCTCACCGAAGGCCTGGACCCGGCCTGAATCATCGAACGGTACGACGCCATAGCGAGAAGGATCCTCGACCGGTACAAGGTGGATCGTCCCTTCAGCGCCGCCGTCGAGGTGGGTCTTCCACATTGCCGACAGATCTAGGTCCGTCAGCACATCCCCGTTGACGACCACGAACCGCGAATCGATGCCAGCGTCGATGGCCGCGAACCGGACCGCTCCTGCAGTGTCGAGCGGCTCCGGCTCAACGGCGTAGTGGAGACGGACCCCGGCGCAGACATCGTCGGGATACGCCTCGATGAATGCGTCGGGACGGTAGCCGAGCGAAAGGATTGCATCGGTCACACCGTGTTCGGCCAACTTTGCGACAACCCGTTCGATCATGGGCGACCCGACGACCGGCAACATCTGCTTTGGCGTGGTCAACGTCAGGGGGCGGAGTCGGGTGCCAAACCCACCGACGAGAACGATCGCTTTCATGGAGCCGGTACCGACGTCGGCGCGTCGCTCGACGGCGTCACCTCACTCGAAACGCTTGCGCCATCCTGTGAGCCGGTCTCTACAGGCGGTGCGCCTTCTGGGACCGAGGCATCGGCCGGCGGGCTCGAGGTCGTCGAATCGCCCGGAATGTCCGGGATCGACAGGTCAGTCGGTGGGCTCGAGGTGGTGGCTCCCTGCTGCGACTGATCGACGTCACTCAAGTTGTTGAGTGTAGCGACCGAGTCAGGCTTGGGAACCGCGTTCACCTTGTCTGGTGGGACCACGGCGAAGGTGAACGCACTCCGGTCGTTGCGGTAGCGGATGTCGGGGAACCCAGAAGCGAACACCTCTGCCGTCGCTCGAGGATCAAAGGCATTTGCCCACCGGTAGACGTACACATTGGCTGGCTGGCCGTTGCAGTCATAACCATTGGTGTATTCGGTTCCGTCGGGGCCGCTGAACGATTGGTCGCCGAGCTTCATCCCAACCGTCTTGGCCCAAACCCCAAGCCGTGCATTGAATCCCGCTCCACCTGATCCGAACGGGTGGATGTGCATGACCCCATCGCCGTGGGTGTGGATCCCCAACTTGTCCTGCCCCTGGGGCTCGGCCGGGAAAGGCGGGAGAAAGTGATCACACACGTAGACGCCATACGCCGCATGCCAGTGGTCGCTGACCTTCGGCGGCTCGGCATTCGAGATCGCCTCTGAACGCTCGGCCCGGGCGTAAGCGACGAGCAACGTACCCATCGCGCAGATGACGAAGAGCAGCATCGGGAAACCCAACCTCGGTCGATCGCGAAACGAACGACGTGAACGAGCGACCCGCGCGACCTTGGCGACGCTGCGACTCGACGATGACGAGGCGCCAGGGCGCTTGGATGGACGCGAAGGGGTGGATTTCGAGACAGCCATACAGCTCACCACGCTACCGGTTCGATCTGCGGTAATGGCAGTCGAGGCATGGACGCCAAGGTCGGTGCTTACCCGACTCAACGAGCGTCAACCCCAGCAATCAGTGTCTTCGCAACCGGCAAATAAGCCCCTCGTAGGCCTCCGCCACTGCGCTCGGCGAGGCCCAGCCTTCGACGAATCGCCGACCGGCCTCACCCATCGCACGCGCTTCTTCAGGAGCCTCGAGCAAACGACGCAGTGCTTTGGTGAACGCTTCGGGGTCCTCCGGTGGCACCGCCAGGCCGGCGCCAGCCCGCTCTACCGTCCGTACCACCTCGGTGCCCGGATCGACGCTGGCAAGAATCGGCCGACCTGCGGCCAGGATCGAGTAGAGCTTCGACGGCACACTCGAGCGCGCAAGTCCCCGTTTGAGCGGAACGACGTGGATGTCGGCGGCAGCGAGAACCTCCGGGAGCCGTTGCTTGGGTTGCATTCCTACGAAGACCACGTTGGGGAGCCCGACAGCGCGGCGCTCCAGATCGGGCCGAGCTGAGCCACCGCCGTTGATCACGAACACCACGTCGGGTTCATGAGCCATGGCGATCGCGGCGTCGATCATGAGGTCCAGCGACTGTGAGAACCCGACGTTGCCCGCATACATCACGACTCGCTTACCCTCGAGGCCAAACTCGGCCCGATAGCCGTTTTCACGCGGGGCCGGGCGGATGCGATCCGTGTCGACGAAGTTGGGGATGACATGTACTTTCGCTCGCTGCCTCGCTGCGGCCGAGCCGGCTAGACCCAGCTCGATCTTGGCGCGCACGTTGTCGGCCAGATCGTCGGAAAGCACTGTCACCGCGTCAGACCTGCGATACGTCCAGCGCTCGAGCCATGCGGCGGCTGCGATGACCTGCGAATTCGTGAGCGCGCCTACTTCGACGGCAACGTCCGGAAAGACGTCTTGAATGTTGAACACGAACGGCACGCGCCACCTCCGCGCCACCGCCCACCCTGCAGGGCCGAGACTCAACGGCGGCGACATGGCGAGAACCACATCGGGGCGACCCCAGCGACGGGATGGCAACGACCCCGCTACTGCAGCAAGAAGCGTGAACCCGGCAAACGCCAAGGCCCGGGCTGGGATGTTCCGCTTGTCGGTCGGGAATGGATGGACCCGCGTGATCAGGCCGTAGTCCGTCACCTCGCGCCGGACCAGCTGGCCATCCCATCCAGGTTCTATTGCGTGGTGTTCATACCAAGGGAGCGACGTGACGACATGCAACTGGTGGCCGCGTGCTGCGAGCTCGGTCGCGATCGATGTCATCACCTCACCAGTGGGCGCAACATCAGGCGCGTAATGGGGACAAAGTACCAGGACTCGCAACGACGTCGCACTCACGACGAAATCGCCTTCCGATACACGACCAACAGGCGGTCGGCCGAGGCAGTCCAGCTGTAGCTCAGTGCCCGTTCGAGACCAGCCTTCCGCAAACGGTCCCGCAACTCACGGTCATCAAGCAGGCGCAGCATCGTCTCAGTCCACGCGGTCATGTCCCGCTCGGGGACGAGTAGGCCGGCATCGCCAACAACCTCGGGCAGAGCCGTGCTGTCAGCAGCGATCACTGGGCAGCCCCGCGCCATTGCCTCGAGCACCGGAATGCCGAATCCTTCATACCGAGACGGGAACGCTAGCCCGACCGCGTCCCAGTAGAGCGCGTCGAGATCGGCCCTCGGAATGCGCCCAGGACGGCGGACGTTGCCTCGCAGCCCGAGCCGGTCGATGGTGGCCCGCACCGTCTCCTCCATCTGCGCAGCGCCACTCGTCAGGACGAGGAGCACATCGGGATGGTGACGTACGACGCCAGCGAAGGCATGAAGCAACAAGAGGTGGTTCTTGTGGGGCCAGCTCATCGCCGGGTACAGGAAGAACGGCCTATTCCCAAGGCCGTAGCGGGCCCGGAGAGACCTCAACTCGTCAGCGGACGGGCGCTCGCGTGGGATCGCGATACCCGACGGGACCAGCTCGATGAGCGACTCGTCGATCCCGATGCGGGCGACCACGTCTTGCCGCGTGAACTCGCTGAGCGTGATCACCCGACGAGCAACCTTCGTCGCGTAGGGAACCATCAACCGTATGAACGTGCGCTTCACCACGCCGAAGTGCTCGGGCATGGCGAGTGGTTGCAGATCATGAATGGTCACCACGACCGGCCCTGACCGGATCAGCGGCACCACGCCACCCATGTGGTGCATGAGGTCGACATTTTGCCGTCGACCCTGCCAGGCCAACCACGAGGACTCGGCGAGCACCCTCGCCGCCTTGTTCGTGCCCCGCACCGGGGCAACCACGGTGTCGAGCCGCGAGAGCAGTTCGGAGTAGGCCGCCGCCATGCGCGTGTTCACGAACGCAGTAAAGGAGAACTCGCCGCCAGCTCTGGCCAGCACCGCGTCGATGAGCCTGACCGTGTACTCCTCGCTGCCACCAACCACCCCAGGCACCAACCACAGCAGGTTGAGACCAATTCGAGGCGTACTGCGCCGAGAAGAGCCGCGGCTTTTGGCGAGGACACCAGCCTTCCCGCGACGATCCACGCCACCAGCAACCTTGATTGTCGCCTCCGGCCCCTCGGGTTCAGACTTGGAGGCGCAGCCTGCTGCCTCGCGGTAGACCGCTACGAGTTGTTCTGCGGTCCGCTTCCAGCTGAAGGCTTCAGCCCGCCTTCGAGCAGCGTTGGACATCGCAGCCCGGCGATCGCTGTCGTCGAGCAACCGAGCGAGTTCACGGGCGAGCGCCTCCCGATCGCGGGGATCGACCAGCACCCCCGGAGCATTGGAGCCTTCGCTGTCGCCGACCAGCTCTTCCATCGCTGTGCCGGTAGAGGTGATCACCGGCGTGCCTTGCGCCATCGCCTCGAGCACCGGCATGCCGAACCCTTCGCGCAGACTCGGCCAGCACAGCACTTCCGCGCCGCGGTACAGCGCCCTCAGGTCCGAACTTGGCACGAATCCGGTGACCCGGACCCGCGACCCCAGACGGGCCAACGATCCCGACAGGTCTTCGTGCCAACCAGCGGGACCTGCCACCACCAGCTGAACCGCCGGGTCAACCTGTTCCATCGCGTCGAGCACCGCACCGAGGTTCTTGCGAGGTTCAATCGTTCCAGCCCAGAGGACGTATCGTCCGACAATTCCGTAGCGCCGCCGGATCCTGACAACGTCATCTGCGCTGGCCAAGGTCAAGTCGGTGCCCCACCTGACCAAGCGGAGCTGAGCACGGTCGAAGCCGAACTGCACGCAATCCTCGATCGTGGCCTGCGACGGGCAGATCACCAGGTCCGCTTGGCGGGCAGCCAACTCGATTGCTCGGCGGAAGAACCACCGGCCCCGTCTCGTGAAGGTCGAGGGGTCATGAACGAAGGCGAGGTCGTGCACCGTGACCACGAGGGGGCAGGTGCGCGGTGGGACCGCCATCCCAGTGGCATGGATCACGTCAACCGGGCCGGTCACCCGCTCCACTGGTGGCCAACGCAACCAGTGCCACGATTCGTAGAGCACAAGGCGCGGCAAAGGCAGTGACCGTACGGCGATTGGCGGCCGCAGTTCAGTAACCGGCTGCTCGCGATGTAGGGCACTGACACCGAGGAGGCTGACAGTTGGCTCATCCATCAGCGCACGGACTGAGCCCAGCGCGGAGGACGCGGTCCCGCCGGGGACACGGTGCCAACACTGCTCGAGGGTCACCGCGACCCGAAGTTGTTCAGTCATGACAAACCGTACAAACCGCGTGCTATCCGTCCAGCCCTAGTTCGGACCGGAAATACGGGATCGTCAACTCGAGCCCACGGCGGAGGTCAATGTGCGGTTCCCAGCCCAGCTCGGTACGGGCGACCGTGATGTCGGGCTGGCGCATTTTCGGGTCATCGACTGGTAAAGACTCGAATTGCAGTTCCGATTCCGACCCGGTGAGTTCCAAAACCAGCTGGGCCAGCTCGAGCATGGTGAATTCATCGGGATTCCCGATGTTCACCGGGCGCGTGATGTCCGAATCGAGCAAGCGGAGGATCCCTGCGACCTCGTCACTGACGTGACAGAAGCTCCGAGTCTGCGAGCCGTCGCCGTAGACGGTGAGGGGCTTGCCTAACAACGCTTGCACGATGAAATTCGACACGACTCGGCCGTCTTCGACCTGCATGCGGCTGCCATAGGTGTTGAAGATCCGCACGATC
>JANZZE010000125.1:6135-8847 GCA_026419545.1 Acidimicrobiales bacterium | reverse complement strand
CTCGCGCCAGCGTCACGAGCAGGCCGGTTACGAGTTCGTGTACTCGCCCCACATCACGAAATCGAACCTGTTCGAGCGCTCGGGTCACCTCGATTGGTTCGCAGACGGCATGTTCCCGCCGATGGAACTCGATGGAGGGACCGAGTACTACCTCAAACCGATGAACTGTCCGTTTCACATCCTCATCTACAAGAGCCGACAGCGTTCCTACCGCGAGTTGCCGATGCGCTTGTTCGAGTTCGGGACGGTCTACCGCTACGAGAAGTCAGGTGTCGTGCACGGACTCACCCGGGTTCGGGGGATGACGCAGGACGATGCGCACATCTTCTGCACGAAGGAGCAGGCAACAGAGGAGCTGACGACGATCCTGCATTTCGTTCTCGACCTGCTGCGTGACTACGGCCTTGACGACTTCTATCTCGAACTTTCGACCAAGCCCGAGGGAAAGGCCGTCGGCACTGACGAGGAATGGGAAGAGGCGACTGAAACCCTCCGGTCCGCAGCGTCGACCATGGATCTCGAGCTTGTGCTCGATGAGGGTGGCGGCGCCTTCTATGGCCCGAAAATCTCAGTGCAGGCCCGTGATGCGATCGGGCGCACGTGGCAGATGTCAACTATCCAGGTCGATTTTCAGTTGCCGCAGCGGTTCGATCTCGAATACGTCGGTCCCGACGGAGACCGGCACCGCCCGGTCATGATCCATCGTGCGTTGTTCGGTTCTATCGAGCGGTTCTTCGGCGTCCTCCTCGAGCATTATGCCGGTGCATTCCCGGTGTGGTTGGCGCCGGTGCAGGTCCGTGTGCTGCCGGTTCGGGACGGTCACGATGCATTCGCCGATCGCCTTGCGGATCGTCTCAAGGCTGAAGGATTCCGGGCTGACGTGGTCCGAGCCGACGAACCTCTCGGCGGTCGTATCCGCAAAGCCAAGCTCGAGAAGATCCCCTACGTCCTCGTTGTCGGGGACCGCGACGTCGAAGCAGGCACGGTTGGTGTCAACCCCCGCGGCGGGGAGGTGGAGCGGGATGTGCCGATCGACGACTTCATCGAACGGCTGGCTGGTGATGTCTTGGCGCACGTGTGAGTGCGTCGACGGTCATGGGTTTGGATCATCTCTGGGCCGGGTGGCGCAGCAGCTACATCGAAGAGGTGTCAGCTGACAGCTCCGCGCTCCGGCCAGACAGCGACGGATCGCTGTTCGAACGCATCCTCAACAGCGGGGAGCCGGACCATGCGACCTTCATCGTGTACCGAGGGCCACGTTGCTTCGCGATCCTCAACGCCTACCCCTACACGAGCGGCCATGTCTTGGTGATGCCGAACCGAGCCGTGCCCGAGCTTGAGGATCTCGACGACGACGAGCACGCAGAGCTGTGGTCAACGGTGCGGGACGCTGTGGTAGCGATCAAGGCTGCCTACCGCTGCGACGGCGTGAACCTCGGCATGAACTTGGGGAGGGCCGGGGGAGCGGGGGTGCCCGACCACTTGCACGTGCATGTATTGCCGCGTTGGGACGGTGACACGAACTTCATGACCACCGTGGCCGAGACTCGTGTGCTACCCGAGCCGTTGAGTCTCACGTGGTCGAAGCTGCGGCGTGCTTGGCCTTCGTGATCGGCACGGTTGGTTGATCTGGAACGACGGCGGCGGGCCCCGCGTGTTGGCCGAGGCCCAGTGGCGACGGCTACGGTCGGCTGGATGGCCGAGGAGGAACGCCGCCGGACCAAAGCGTTGTCCGATGAAGACATCCGCGACGCCCTCCCTGAGGATCTCGATGCCAGCGGATATGTCGGACCGTACTTGTTCCCGAACAACAACCGGCGACGGGTTCCTGCCGTGCTGTACTGGGTCCTCGCCGCGGTGTGTCTTTTCTTGTGGCTTCTCACCCGTGACGATCGCTCACCGCTGGTCAACGGCGGCTTCGCCTGGGCCGCACTCGGACTGTTGGTAGTCGGCATCTACAGCTTCGTTGCTGGGTGGGATCTGAAGGTCGACGAACGTGATGCACTGGTGGTGGCGGTCAGGACTGTCGGGTTCCCAGTGGGGCACGCATCGGCTCAAATGGGATGGCGGGGCTTGCTCAGCCGTCCGACTTGGCGGATCTTGCTGTACTCGGCCGAGGATCCACCGGCGAAGCGAGGTCTGGTTTTGGTCGATGGTGTCGACGGGTCGGTCGTCGAGTACTTCGTCGAAGACAACCCGGAAGACTGGTCCTGATCTGGCTAGGGCACTGCGAGCGCTTCGCGGATGCGAGTCAAGCCAGTGGCCCCGGCGCGAACGGCTTCGGTCACGATCTCGAACGGGTCGATCTCGCGGCCGTCCGCAATCCGGGCCTTGCGCTTGGACCAGTCCCCGAAGTGGACCCGCTCGATTTCCTGGGCCATTTCTTCGCAAGCGTCGGCAAACTGGTCGAGTGCCTCTTCGATGGTCAGCTCGTGTGAAGTGTCAGGTTGAGTGAACTGGCGCTGAGCAGGGTCGAGTACGCCAGGATGGAGTACTGCGGTGTCTTGGGACACCATGACCTGATGTAACGCTCGGGCGAGCATGTGCAGTGTGCGTGTGGTGTGATCGAAGATCTCCATCGCAGACTCGCCGTTCGGCCCGGCTCGGTAGGCGGACTCCTCAGCCGTCGGGACTTCAAGGGCCGGGAGGATCTCGGCCCGGTAGCGGCGGGGGAACGACCGGAGCGCAGTGATGGCGTCAGAAGACGACAAG
>JANZZE010000125.1:0-6125 GCA_026419545.1 Acidimicrobiales bacterium | reverse complement strand
ATGTGTATAAGAGACAGGCCGGAAGGATGTCGTAGTGATCGTGCCTGGCCGTGAAGCGCCCTCGGCCGCTGGTTATCGACCGTAGATCCGTCGCATAGCGGCGGATCTCGGAGGTCGGAACGGTTGCCACGATGGTCTGCCAGCCTGGGCCGGTCAACTCGCTGCCCTGGACCCGGGCCCGCCTAGAGTTGAGGTCACCCATGACGTCTCCTTGGAGATCGCTGGGTACGGTGACCTCGATGAGCGAAATGGGTTCAAGGATCACCGGGTTGGCCTTTTCCATGGCCGCTCGAAAGCCGAGTCGACCTGCCATCTTGAAACTCATCTCGGACGAGTCGACCGAGTGGAACTTCCCGTCGAAGAGCGTGACCCGGACGTCTACGACGGGAAAGCCATAAACCCCGCCCTCTGCCATGGTCTCCTCGATTCCCTTCTGGACCGCCGGAATGAACTGGCGGGGGATGGCGCCTCCGACGATCTGGTCGATGAACTCGAAGCCTGCACCCCGCTCGAGCGGCTCGATCCGGAGGTTGCACACGCCAAACTGGCCGTGACCACCGCTCTGCTTCTTGTACTTGCCTTCGGCTTCGGCAGTGCCGGTGATGGTCTCCCGGTAGGGAACCTTCACCTCCTCGGTGTCCACGGCGACGCCGAATTTTCGTTCGAGCTTCTCCAAGGTGATTTGGAGGTGGGCGTCGCCCATGCCCTTCAGTAGCGTCTGCTTGGTCTCGTCGTTGCGTTCGACGACCAAAGCCGGGTCTTCTTCTTGGAGGCGATGGAGCGCGTTGGCGAGCTTGTCCTCATCTGCCTGGGTGCGGGCCACCACCGCAACGGCGAGCACGGGTTCAGGAATCTCGATCGGTGGCACGATCACCGGTTTGCCCTTGGGAGCGAGGGTGTCACCGGTTGCGGTTTTCGACAGCTTGGCGACCGCTGCGATGTCACCAGCTGGCACTGCCGGAACTGCGAGCTGCTCTCGCCCTCGCATGGTGAACAGCCCATGGAGGCGCTCGTCGCTACCGTTGCGTGAGTTCACGAGGTGATCGTCACTACGGATTGTCCCCGATAGGACCTTGAACAACGAGATCTGGCCGACGTACGGATCGGCGATCGTCTTGAACACGAACGCAAGCGGGTCTCCGGACGGATCAGGTTTCACCTCCGCAGTCTCATCCCCGGCCTTCACCTCGATCGGCGGGCGATCCAGGGGTGATGGGCCGATCTCGCACATGAAATCTGCGAGCCGATCGACGCCGATGAGGGCGGTCGCCGAGCCGCATAGGACAGGGAATACCTGGGCGTTGTCGACTCCGGAGGCAAGCGCATGCTCGAGTTCTTCAAAGGAAGGAATGTCGCCGTCGAGATAACGCTCTAGGAGCGCGTCGTCAGCGACCACGATGCCTTCGACCAGGTTGTCGTGGACTTCGTGCTCCAACGCTTCCATGTCGTCGGGAATCGGTCCCTCGCTTGCCTTGCCATCTCGATAGATGAAGGCCTTGTCGGTCAGGAGGTCGGCGACACCGGTGAAAGCACTTTCCTCACCGATCGGCAACTCGAGGGGAGCGATGCCTGCGCCGAACACCTCTCGGAGTTGTTCGAGTGTGCGTTGGAAAGAGGCGTTGTCGCGATCGAGCTTGTTCACGAAGACCATCCGAGGAACGCCGAGTTGTACAGCATGGGACCACAACCGTTCGTGCTGGACTTCGATGCCTTCGACGGCGCTCACAACGAACACCGCGAGATCAGCAACCCGCAGTGCGGCGGCCACTTCGCTTTCAAAATCTGCATAACCGGGGGTATCGATCATGTTGATCTTGAACCCCTTCCATTCAAGTGGGGCCAGCGCAAGTGACAGTGATTGATGACGCTTCTGTTCTTCGGGGTCGAAGTCGAGCACGGTGGTCCCGTCTTCAACCCGCCCGATCCGAGAAATGGCGCCGGAAGCGAACAGGAGCGCCTCGGCCAACGTCGTCTTCCCTGTGCCGCCGTGACCGACCAGTGCGACGTTGCGGATCTTCTCTGGTGCGACCTGATTCACGAGGTCCCCCTTGTCTACGGCCTGGCTGTGCGATCACTACCGTGCTGGAAGCGTAGGCCGCGGAGGGTGTCGCTCGCGTCGGCGAGGCGCCGTGAGGTCACGTCAGGTTGTCGGTGTTGCCGATCAGATGCGATCGTGGGCGTGTTCTGGCAGGTCGGCGGGAGTGCTGGGGTTGCGGCCGTTGGGCTGTTAGCCTGGAAGAAACGCGACGAGCACCAGGAGTCGCCATGATCGACGGCCGCTTTCGTGCCACCTTTGAGAAGGGCTTGCGCCCCGTCGGCCACAACATCCGCAAGACGGGTATCGCAGCCGACCACCTCACCCTCTTCGGAGGGGTCATGGCGGTCGCGGCCGCGGTAGCGATCGGGGTTGGCAATTTGCGGCTCGGATTCCTGCTCGGGGTGTTTTCTGCGGTTCCCGATGTGCTCGACGGGGCTGTCGCGAAGGCTTCGGGCACTGCGTCCGCACGCGGCGCGTTCTTCGATTCGGTGATGGACCGTGTCTCTGACGCAGCCATTCTCGGCGGCGTGGCCGTGTATCTCGCCAACAGCGCCAGCTGGGGTGGTTACTGGCCGCTCCTCCCGATGGCCGTGCTCGCCACGACAATGCTCATCTCCTACGAGCGAGCACGAGCCGAATCTCTCGGGTTTGACGCTCGAGGCGGTTTGATGGAGCGTGCCGAACGGCTCATAGCGCTCGGTGTAGGCGTGTTGTTCGAGGTTCTGCTGGTGCCGATCCTGTTCCTCATGCTTGCGCTCACAAGCGTGACCGCTGTCCAGCGTTTCGTGAAGGTATGGCGGCAGGCGAGCGTTGAGCGTCCCCCATCGATGTGGACTCAGCGGCGCCAGTCCCGCCGACGTGCCAGTCGCCGCAGTTTCGCGGAACGCCGCAGTCAGCGCAGAAGCGGAGCGCTCGGGGCTTGGCGCGAGCGCCGCTTGGGCGACTAGACCCCCAGCGTGCCGTCACCGTTTGTCGCTACTGCCTACAGGGGGGGTGCTGCGCTCGCCCGTGTGTTGCCCCGACGGGGTGTTGACGGCGTGGCACGGCTGCTGAGCAAGGCAGCAGTAGCGGTCTCGAAGGAGCGGCGCTTGCTTGCGCAACGCCATCTCCAACGGGCGGTTGGTCACTCGCTCCCACCGAATGAGCTGCGCCGTCGGGTGGTCCAGATGTTCGACTCCTACGGTCGGTACTGGGTCGATTCGTTCCGTTTGCCGGACATGACCGTTGAGGAGATCGACGACGGCATCGACTACGAGGGTTTCGATCACGTCCTCGACTCGGTCGCCCAAGGAGTCGGACCGATCGTGGTCCTGCCGCATCTCGGTGGTTGGGAGTGGGCGGGCTTCTGGCTCACAGTGGTCGCCCGCATACCGGTGACTGTCGTGGTCGAGCCGCTTGAGCCTCCCGAGCTCTTCGAGTTCTTCGCTGAGTTCCGACGCCAGCTCGGTATGAACATCGTGCCATTGGGCCCTGACGCGGGGACCGCGGTGCTCAACGCGATCAAGGCCGGTCATGTTGTCTGCTTGCTCGCCGATCGTGATATCGAGCACAACGGAGTCGAAGTGGAGTTTTTCGGAGAGCGAACCACGCTGCCGGCAGGCCCGGCCACTTTGGCGCTGCGGTGCAGAGCTCCACTGCTTCCTTGCGCCGCGTACTTCAAGCCCGAGGGGGGAATCTTCTGCAAGCTTGAACCACCGTTAACAGTTGAACGTCGGGAGAAGCGACTCCGCGACGACGTGGCGCGCATCACACAGGACCTTGCTCACCGGCTTGAGGCTCTCATCGGCGCGGCCCCTGAACAGTGGCATCTCCAGCAGCCGAATTGGCCATCGGACTGGGACGCGCTCGATGCGATCGGCAAGCCGCACCCCCGGCCTTGAGCTTCGAAGGCGGTCGCACCGTTCGATTACCGTAGGGTGGTGCGAATCGGTCTGATCTGCCCCTATAGCCTGACGATGCCGGGCGGCGTGCAGGGTCAGGTCCTCGGCTTAGCGCGAGTGATGCGGGGCCTCGGGCATGAGGTCCGAGTCTTGGCTCCCTGCGACGGGCCACCACCGGATGCCTGGGTTACGCCGTTGGGCGTGAGCTTGCCGACCGCGTCGAACGGCTCGATCGCCCCGCTCGCGCCGGACATCCCAGCCCAATTGCGCACGATCCGGGCGCTTCGCGACGAGGAGTTCGAAGTGCTGCACCTGCACGAGCCCTTTTGCCCTGGGCCGACTCAGACTGCGTTGCTGTTCAAAACGGCGCCGATCGTCGGGACCTTTCACGCCGCTGGTCAAGTGGCGTACAAGTGGTTCAAGCCCTTGGTCGCGCGAGTCGCTCGACGAATCGAGATCTGCTGTGCGGTGTCCGAGGATGCGCGCCGGACCGCCAAAGAGGGCATTGGCGGCGAGTATCTCGTGCTGTTCAACGGGGTTGACGTCGACCAGTTCGCGAAAGCAACGCCGTGGCACACCGAGGGGCCGACCATCTTCTTCGTCGGTCGTCATGAGCCCCGAAAGGGCCTCGACGTCTTGCTCGACGCGATGGCGATGCTCCCGGCGAATACGCGGCTGTGGATCGCCGGAGACGGTCCAGAGACTGCCGCACTGCGTGCTCGGACAAGTGGTGATTCCCGCATCGAATGGCTCGGTCGGATTACTGACGCGGAGAAGGCCAGTCGCCTGCGGGGTGCCGACGTCTTCTGCGCGCCGTCGCTGAGCGGGGAATCGTTCGGCATCGTTCTGTTGGAGGCCATGGCCGCCGAAACACCGGTGGTGGCAAGTGATCTGCATGGGTATTCCATGGTTTCCCGCGGCGGCCTTGACGCGTTGCTCGTTCCCCCTGGCGATGCCCGCGCGTTGGCCGACGCGCTGAGTCGCGTTCTCGAGGACACCGAGCTGGCTGCTCGGTTGGTTGCGTCGGGTGGGTTCCGGGTCGCTGAATTCTCGATGGAACGGCTCGCGGACCGGTATCTCGAGCTCTACGCTGAGGCGATCAGCAAGCGATGAGCGAGATGACCACCTGCGCCCGGACGGAATGCAACCGGCGCAATATCGCCAAGCTCGTCGGCGCGTATGTGGGCGGTGTGCTGTCGATCGTGTTCGCGTTGGTCATCGCGCACCTGCCGTTGCTCGTCCCGTTGGCTGCGCTCGTCGTGCTCGGTTGCTCCGGTTGGTACCTGTATCGGTACGTGGATCGCTTCGTTCTTGCGAGTCTCGGGGGAGCGGCGGCCGATCCGGACCGACATGCGCGCCTTCATAACCTGACGGACGGCTTGTGCATTGCAGCGGGGGTCGAACGACCAGAGCTCTATGTCGTCGCAGACGATTCGGCAAACCTGTGTTCGGTGGCGCGGGACACTCGTCATTCAGCCATCGTTGTGACCTCCGGCTTGCTTGATGCGCTCGATCGCATCGAACTCGAGGGTGTGCTCGCACACGAGCTCGCCCACATCAAGAACCTCGATGCGCGGCTGGCGACCCTGTTGTGTCTGGCCCCCATCGCTCGGGGCATGCTCGGGGCGCACCGGGAGTCGCTGGCGGATCTCGCAGCGGTCGAACTGACGAGGTATCCACCGGGTCTCATTGGCGGGCTTGAGAAGATGCGCGAGCGAGGGACTCATGTCGCGCGCGCCCCGAAGTGGACCTGGCACTTGTGGATGGAGCCGGTGTCGTCAGCCAGTGCACAGGCGCGAGCACGCACCGAGTTGTCGATCGACGATCGCATCGCGGCGCTCCGCGAGCTGTGAAGGTGGTCGGGAGCATCCACCACTAGTTCGACGTGCCGTCCTATGGTCGACATGGGCGGAGGCAGGTTTCTTGTGTGAGCCGAGGCTCGCGGGATCGGTTGGAGGTTGGCAACAGTGCGTCGACGCCCATCATTCAGCGCAACAGTGCTGTTGGCGCTGGCAGTCGTGGCTGTTTCTTGTGGTCAGAAAGGGACGAGCCAACCAGTTGTTGCCGGTGACCAAGCCCCCCAGCCTTCGTCGTCTACCGCTCCGACCGAACTCAGGACCACGATTTCGCAGGCCCCTGCGCCAACCTGGCCATTGACGGGAATGCCGCTGGTAGACGTAGCGATGGCGAACCATCCGGTCGGCGCG
>JANZZE010000124.1 GCA_026419545.1 Acidimicrobiales bacterium | reverse complement strand
GTGCATAACCCGCCCGCCCCACAGGAGCCCAAACCCAATCGCGGTATGCGCAGCGGCGGCGCGTTGCCGCGCGCGCTCCAGATCAGCTATCGCCTCCGCCTGCACTGCCTGCCGCAGCTCAGCGAGCGCTCTCTCGACATCCGCCTCAGCTCCGGCACCGGCATACGCGCGCGCACGGCCCAGCGCGACCTCGAGCGGATCGACCACGCTGACCACCCCCCACGCCGTACCCTCCGGGCGACCCGCGCCGGCAACCTCGCCGGCCCGAGCGAAGCATCGGCCTGCTTCCTGGAACGCACCAAGCGCCAGGCATCGCGAGCCCGCCTCGGACCACAACGCGCCGGCCCGGTCCCGACGCCCAGCCTGTTCAGCCAGGACGGCTGCTTGGAACAGCCGAGCGCCAGGCAAGCCGGGGTAACGTTGCTCGAGCACCGCTAACGCCGCCGTAGCATGATCGCAACGGCGCGCTGGCGCCAGCTCCGACAACACCGCATCGCGGGTCGCTTCACTCCGGAATCGGAACAGGCGCGCGTCCGATCCGTCGTCTGGTCCGAGTACACCCAAGTCGATCCCGTCCTGCAGCGCGTTGAGCACTTCATGCGCCGGTGAGCTGACGATCTCGGCGACGAGCCACCACTCGAACGTGGTGCCGAGCAGGGCGGCGACCTCCAATACCCGCCGGGTCACTTCCCGGTTCCTGAGACGACGCCCAACTGACGAAGCGAAACTCACCGGAACCCGACCCTCATGGTCATCGAGGGCAGCAGCCAGGAGTTCTTCCACGAAGAGCGGTACGCCCTTGGCGTGTTCGATCAGCGCCGTGACCAATTCGTCCGGCACCTCATCGTGCCAACAGCTCGTGATCATCTGGCGCACCGCTGGCTCGGTCAAAGGCGAAAGCTCGACGCGCAGACCGACGCCGAGTTCGGATCCGTCAGTCGATGCACTGGTCACGACGACCAACAGCGGCAGTTCCGCGGAATCACGAGCCAGCAACTGGCCCGACGAAACCGTTTCTGGTGCCGCGTGATGGAAATCGTCGAAGATGACGACGACCGGCTGACGTTCGCACAGCTGCTCTACGAGTTCCGCGACCAGGCCTCGGGCCGCAACCGGTTCCGGGCACATATCAACCGCGGGCGGCATCGCTGCAGCGGGCCCATGGTCCAGGCCCAACGCAGTCCGGGCACGGCCGAACAGCGCAGCGGTGCCGCCCGTTTCGGACGCCCCGGCAGCGATCGCGGATCGCACCAGCCGGGCGAGCGCACCGAACGGCTCACCGCACACACCGTCAGGTTCGACGCCAACCCACAGGACTACCGCGCCCCGCGCGGATGCGGCTCGGGCGAGTTCGCTCGCAATACGGGTCTTGCCCAATCCGGTGCCACCCATGAGCGTGAGCGCCCCACCGGAACCTGCGAAGAGTGAACCGAGCGATGACGCGAGTACGGCCAATTCGTACTCTCGCTCGAGCAACAGTGGGCACCGTGCAGCCGCCACGGCAACGAGTATGGCAAGGTTCCGCAGTGGCGTTTCCTGAACGGCGGGCCAGACCGCAACGTGGCGTCGTCACCGGGTTCGCAGCCGCGCCGGTCCCGGCCGGCCCACCTACGATCTTGGGCGTAAGCCTCGTCGCCGCCATCATCGTTGCCGCGCTCCTAAGCCCGGCTGGCGGCACAGTGCCTGTCGCCGCCCACGCCACACAGCGAACGGCGCTACCAGGAACATCAGGAACTGGGGTGTGTTCGCCCTTCGAGGCGGACCTGCCCGGCGTGCCAGCAACCGCCAACCCGTTCGACCCAGCCGAGGCGGAGGTCGCCGTGACCTTCGTCGGGCCGAGCGGGCAAACCATCGTCGTACCTGCCTTCTTCACCCAGGACTTCTCTCGCGCGCTCGTCGCCGGGCGAGAAGCCTTGACACCGATCGGATCAGGAGCATGGCGGGTACGCATGACACCCACGGAACCTGGCGACTGGCAGTGGTCCTACCGTGCCCAGGTCATGGGGTACCCGATCGTGGAATCGGCGTCCGCGAGCTTTTCGTGCGCCCCTGATCCAACGTCGCACGGGTTCTTGCGCCGCGACCCAAGGCACCAGTACTACCTCCGCTACGAGGACGGCACGCCCTACGTCGCGATCGGCGAGAACCTGGGTTGGTACGGGCCGGGCGGCACCTACGAGTACGACCGCTGGTTCAGTCGCCTCGCCGAACACGGCGCCACGTGGGTGCGGGTATGGATGCCGAGCTGGGCAATGGGCCTGGAAACCGTCGAACGTGACCAGACCGGGGCCGTCGTGTGGAGCTCGCTCGGCAACTACCGAAACCGACTGGATCGGGCCTGGCAACTCGACCACGTCATCGAGACGGCTCGGCGTCACGGGATCGTCGTGCAACTGGTCGTGCAGAACCACGGTCCTTTCTCCCTCACCGCGAACAGTGAGTGGGGGGACAACCCGTACAACGCCGCCAATGGTGGGCCACTCACTGAGCCGGTTCAGGTCTTCACGGATCCGGTGGCCCGGGAACTCATGAAACGGCGGCTTCGCTACCTGACAGCTCGCTGGGGATATGCCACCAATCTCATCTGGGAGTTCTGGAACGAGGTCGACCTCACCGGTGCTCACCCTTCCGAGGTCACCGCGTGGCACGCCGAGATGGGTGCGTGGCTCGGCGGACTCGATCCCTACGATCACCTACAGACCACGAGCATCGCCAACCCCTACGACTTCGTGCTGGATCAGCCCGCTTGGCGGGAACTGTGGCGCCTCCCCACGATCGATCTCGTCCAGATCCACCTCTACGGCGTCGGCACTGCACTGCCGCTGGATTTCACCCAACTCGTACCCGCAGGCTTCCCCGCGGCCGCGGCCTACGGCAAACCGGTTCTACTGGCCGAAGCGGGCGTGGACTGGCGGGGACCAGCCGAAACCCTCGGAGCCGACCCGCAATCGCTCGGTATTCACGAACTCCAGTGGGCTGGGTTCTTCGCCGGAGGGTACGGCACGGGGATGAGTTGGTGGTGGGACAACGTCGTCGACCCGATGGACCTCTATTGGCAGCTCGATCCGCTGCGTGTGCTCATCGCCGGCCTCGACCCCGGAGGCTCAGGCCTCAGACCAGCGCCGGCTTCGGCGTCAGTGCCACGCACCGGCGTGCCCTTGCAGGTCCTCGCGCTCGCCGGGGACACCGCGGCCCTCGCCTGGATCCGCAACCCTGCCCACTACTGGGCCTCGCCCGATCCAACGCCGATCGCCGGCGGCGAGTTGATCCTTGGAGGCCTCCGCCCGGGGACCTGGTCAGTGACCTGGGTCGACCCCTTGTCCGGTACCGAGATGCCGACCCCCCAGTCGTCGAGCACCGCCGATGGCACCGTGCGGTTCGCGGTTCCTACGTTCTCCCGTGAGCATGCGGCGCGGTTGGTATGGCTATCCGACGCCACGACAGCACCCGTGACAGCACCTGCATTCACCGGCTGAATCCCGTTCGTCGTAGATCAAAAGCTTGTTGGCAGGGATCGGGAACGTGACAGCACCTGCATTCACCGGCTGAACCCCGTTCGGTACCCGCTGGTTCAGGACCTCGTCGCCCGTCCACGTGTACGCCACGAGACGGTTGCTGAGACGCTGAACCCACTCATCCGGCGCACGACCGGGCCGAGTTCGGGACGTGCGCCACGAGATGATCGCTCAGCGGGTGAACGGCTCGAACCGCCAGGACCACCGGTGCTCGCCGGCTCGGATGCGATAACGAGGCAGCGTGTCAGGTCCGCACGAGCCAGTGCCGAGGCCGCGTTGGGCGAGATCCACATGAACGATCACCTCGTTGCGGGGGCACAACGCAGTGGTGTCACGTGCCGCGTACAGGTCAGCGGCAGTGAAATGACTCGCGGAAAAGGTGACCCCATTGGGGAGGTCGGCGCCGGCCACGATCCGCACGCCGTGCCGACGACCGCTGCGGCCCGCGTGCGCCTGCCGGAGCAAGAACCACCGGGTCGCGGTATGAGCACCGTGTTCTTGGGGCATCAGGTACGGGACGTATTGGTCGGCGACGGTGCTCTGCCAATGACCGATCAGCGCCGACGAACGCCGATCGGGGTAGGTCTCGAACGGCCCAAGCCCAAACCACTCGAGATCACAGAATCCTGGTGGCAACACGAACGACACACCGACCCGCGGTGGGTCATCCCATTCCGGCGGCAGCACCACCTCCTCCTCGAAACAGAGTGCACCCAATGGTTCGAGGATCACACGGGTGTGGTGTGTCGCGATGACCGATGAATCGGCTCCCCAGATCTTGCGACGTGACTCAGCCACGATGGTGCCGCCTGCTCCCCGCTCGACCGCGCCAGCAACTGGCACACGGTGGAGACGATCGAGCCCCTGGCGTAGCCACCGGGTCAACNGCTTGCCTGCCATCCCGACCCACAGCTCCTTGGACGTGTCGCCGACGAAGAGCTTGAAGCCGTCGTTGTCGGTGGCGGCCCGCCACAAATCGAGCCGTGGTGGCGATACCAACAACTCTTCACCGTCCCAGGCCAAAGATTCGATCGCGCCGGTCGCATCGTCGAGCGCCACCTCACACCGCCCGCCAGCCGCAACCGCAACAACCTTTCCCGTTGCGCGGTCCCGCGCAAGCCGCACGCGCTCCGTGGGTGACCCAGCAACCGCCTCGGCTCGCCGAGGGCGTTCACGAAGCAGCAACTGTTCCCAGGCCACCTCATGCCCGGCTTCGGCCCAGGGCATGGCCCGTGCAGTCACGAATCTGACGGTCAGATCAGCCCGCTGTCCGGGCTGCAGGGCCGGACGGGTGAACGGGACTGTCACCAGCGCCGAGTCCTGCGGGCCGATCGGTGGGAGGTCGAGCGCGCCGCGTTCGACCACGTCTCCATCCACCGAAAGTTCCCACCGCCCAGCAAGCCAGGATATGTCACGAAACCATTGCCGGTTGTGCACTCGCACCCGGCTCGCCCGCAGATCCGCCTGCGATGCGCTGACCCTGACCGGACGGGCCAACCACGCCAGCTCCCAGGTCGCCGGATGGGGGGAACCATCCGGACCGACCAAGCCATCGGCGACGAAGTTCCCGTCGTTGGGTTCGTCGCCGAACTGACCGCCATAGGCGTAAAAGATCTGACCCTGCTCGTTCTCGGCCAATAGGCCGTGGTCCTTCCATTCCCAGATGAACCCGCCCTGCAGGCCTGGGTGGGCCTCGATAGCCTCCCAGTAGTCGGCGAGGCTGCCGTTGGAGTTCCCCATTGCGTGTGAGTACTCACACATGATGAGCGGTCGGCGATCGTCGCCACGGGACGGTGCCGTCTTGGACCATTCGACGATCGCGTCGATCTCCGGGTACATCGGGCACACCAGATCGGTGCACGGTGCCTCGGCATACAGATCGCCCATGATCGCACCCTCGTAATGCAGTGGGCGGCTGGGGTCGTAACCGCGGACCCAGGCGGCGGCCGCGTCATGCACCGCTCCGTAACCGCTTTCGTTCCCAAGAGACCAGGCGATGATGCTCGGGTGATTCTTGTCCCGTTCGACCATGCGAGCGACCCGTTCCAACCAGGCCGACCGGTACCGAGCGTCGTGACACAAACTGAAGATGAAGGCGTGCGTCTCCACGTTGGCTTCGTCGATGACGTACAACCCCAGCTCGTCACATAGGTCATAGAAGCGACTGTCGTTCGGGTAGTGCGCACAGCGAACAGCGTTGATGTTGAAAGACTTCATCGCCTGAAGATCTGCGCGCATGTCAGTGACTGTCACCGCCTTGCCCCGCACGGGATGGTGGTCATGGCGGTTCACGCCGTAGATCAGCACCGGTTGACCATTGATCAGCAGTTGCCGATCACGCACCTCGATGGAACGGAACCCGACACGGAGGCCAGTCACCTCGGCGACACCGGCATCGGGATCGAGCAACCTCACCACGACTCGGTAGAGGTCGGGTTCTTCGTGGGACCAACGTCGAACACTGGGCGCAGACAATGACAGCGTCACCTGGTGGCCAGCGAACAGGTAGGGCCGGGTGTCAAACGGCACCTCACAACGCTCGACCGACGAGACCAGCTCACCGTCGAGGGTCTCCAACTGGGCCTCGACGATCCAACCACGGCCGACCCGGTGCCCCGGTGCTGCACCAACCGAGACATCCAGCGAAACTCTGCCATCCCTCTCCCGCAGCGACGCAACCGCCTTCACGTCAGCGATGAACACCTGGCCTGTGGCATACAACGCAACCGAACGGTGGATCCCCGCCATCCACCAGTGGTCTTGGTCCTCGAGATAGCTCGCATCGGACCAGCGCACGACCATGCATGCGAGCACGTTCTCACCCGGCCGGAGGTGGGGCGTGAGCTCGAATTCCGACGGCAGCCGAGAATCCTTACCCATACCGACGAAGCTTCCGTTGATCCACACGTACAACACACTCTCGGCCCCACCCACCTGCAGTACGACCCTGCGATGGTGCCAGACCGCCGGGAGAACGAAACGAGTGCGATACAAGCCGACCGGGTTCTCGGCCGGGACCTGCGGCGGCATTCCCGGGAACGGCATCACGATGTTCGTGTAGTGCGGCCGGTCCCATCCCTGCACCGTCCAGTTGCCGGGCACCTCGATCGATGACCACTCCTCCGCGCTGTCGTTGTGGTCGGGGAGCATCCACCCGTCAGGCGTCTGCGCCGGCGACGGGCAGAGACGGAACCGCCAGGTACCGTCGAGCCGCATGAACCAGGGCGACGCCTCCGCCTCATCGCCCACGGTGTACCCGGGTGTCACGCGTCGGGCGGTCTCGACGTCGGGACACGGGACCAGTGGGCTTCGCATCGGAAGCCGGCCAATGGAGGTGACCTGTGGCTCGCGCCATGTACCGAAGAGTTCGCGCATCCAGACAAGCTGCCACACCGCTGTGTCAGCGCGCGGCCCGTCGCAGAACGACGGGGACTGCCCTACACATCTTCAGAGGTGCTCGCCGTCCCGGCTTGCCGCGCGATGCGGCGCATCCGCTTCGTGTCGTACATCGCTTCGTCAGCCCGCCGGAGCAGCTCCGTCTGGTTATCCCCAGCAAACGCTGCTGCCGTACCGACGCTGATCCTCGGCGTCCACGAGCCGTCAGCCCACGACACGGGCCGTTCGACGACTTCGGTGAGACGATCCACCACATCGTCGAACGATCCTTCCACCGATCCCCGGAAGAGTACGACGAATTCGTCACCGCCGTAACGGGCAACGCAATCCGACGCACGAACCGCGGACACGAGTCGCTCGGCCACGGCTTGCAACACGAGATCACCGACGGCGTGGCCAAAACGGTCATTGCAGTTCTTGAAGTCGTCGAGGTCGATGAAGGCGACCACGATCTCCTCGCCATCGATCAACGAACGGTCGAGCAGTCGAGCAAGCGCTGCCCGGTTCAGCAATCCGGTGAGCGGGTCACCGTCAGCCTGCCGGCGTAGTTGTGCCTCGGCCGTGACATCCTCAAATAGCCCGATGACAATCGTTTCCCCTCGTTCTCGGGTCACGCGGCGACAGTGAATGGAGAGCGCGCGGGTCCCATCCGTTGAAGGGAACTCGAACTCATGTGTTTCAGCCCCCACGCCCGACACGAACTCGGCCCACTCAGTGTCAAACCGGGCCCGCCGGTCAGGATGAACGAATTCGGACAGTCTGCGGCAAGGGCCGAACTCCGCATCAAGCGCGAACCATCTGCTGTTGCCGTACACCACAACACCGTGGGGATCGGCCCGGAACACCGCTACTGGCATCTCTTCAGCCAGATAGCGGAACTCCTCCTGACTTGCGCGCAAGGCGCCTTCGTGCGAAAGCCGATCAGAGATCTCGACGGACGACACCGTGACCACGCCGATCTCATGCAGCCGGTTTGTAAGGGTCGACTCGATCCACGTTACGCCTCCGTCCGGGCGAACGATCCGGACCCGGACAACCCCAGTCGCCAGCGGTACCGAAAGGACGTCGACCCAAAGCCGGGTCACAATTTCGTGGTCTTCGGGGTGAATCACTCTCATCACCGGTAAGCCCGTCAACGCCTCGGGAGCCTGCCCGAACACCTCGTGCACCGCTCCTTGGATGCGGGTGATGACGGCCATCTCGTTCAGTTCGTGGTACACCCAGGTCGGCACCCGGTAACGACCGGTGGCCTCCTCGCTACCGACGACGTCACCAGTCGTCGTTCCGAGTACGACTGCACGCACCCGAGGCTGCTGCAAGAGATTGACGCAGCGGAGCCGCACGTAACGCCACTCGTCGCCGACCCTGGCCCGAGCGTCGAGCGTCTGGAGCTCACAAGGATTACCGATCGCGTCCCACCACATCTGGACGGCAGACGCACGGTCATCGGGATGCAGCCTCCGCAGTTGCTCGAGCCATGGTGTCTCCACGTGCTCCCGTGCGTAGTCACGCAAAGCCGACGGAACCGCGACTCGCGTGGCCGTCGCGTCGAACGCTGCAAGCGAATCGCAAGCACCGAACGTCTCGACCAATGCATGATCGCTCCACGTTTGTGGGTCGCCGCCATCCACCATGAAGGTCAAATCGGCCGGAGACACGGAGAGGTTGACGAGTAGGTCATCGATCTCAGACGTAGAGTCATTGCCGTGCCCCAACTGATCAACCCGAACCAACAGGGACCCGGCAAGGTTGGTCGGTGCCGATCTGAACCCGTCCACCCAGCATCACCGAAACCAGTCGGTGGGCGTGGGCGCCGCAACCACCTCCAGTTGCAGCTCCTCGCCTCGGTTTGCGCCGCTGCGCTCGTCCTGTCGTCCTGTGGCGGAACTCCTTCCCGCGTCAGCTCCGACATTGCCGCTCCAACGAGCGCCACAACGGCGGAAACGGCGACGACACCTACCGTTCCGGCG
>JANZZE010000012.1 GCA_026419545.1 Acidimicrobiales bacterium | reverse complement strand
GATGTGTATAAGAGACAGGTCGACAGTCCCGAGTTCGATGAAGACGACATCTGGATCGGTTCGGGAGACGCCGCTGCGCAATGCTCCGACCACAGGGGCTTGCAGCTGGGGAGAGGGTGCCGAGCCGGTGACGAACCCTAGTCCCCACAGTGAGTCCACCGTGGTGATGTAGGGGATCCGCCCATGGAGCACATGCAGCAGCAGCGACGTACCGGGCATGTTCGACGGCAGATTTGAATCGCCGAACATGTAGACGAGGCCCCGCGGCAGCTCCGGTATCGGGGTGGCTGGAGGGTCGGAGGCTGCAGTCACGGTCTCGGCGCGCTCAGCGGCGGGAGACCCGCACGAGGCCGCTGCGATCGCCAGCAATGCCACAACGAGCACGACCCGGGACCGCCACGGCGTCGAACAGAACCTTGGCCGGATGTGAGCGGTGTCAGATCGAACCGATCGACCGAGCAAGCCGAAGTGTCGAATTGCGAAGCCCCCCAGACGCACCGACCGATTATCGGCCAAAGGGGAGGCTTGCTTGAGAAGCAGTTTGTTCCGGGAAATGGTCGGGCTTGGAAAGGCGCCGCACCGTTGCCGGCATGAGGCGCGGTCGGAGAACCGATGAACGATGCGTCGACGCTCCCGTTGGAGTTCACGCGGGCCGCTGCAGCCCGACGGTGTCCTCCGAAACCGAAAAAGTGCCCGTCAGCAGCAATTTTCCGTCTGCCTGCTGGAGGACTGTGGTGACCTCGCTGGCGTTTGGGTCAAGCACCAGCGGCGGATCGAAGCTGGTATCGCCTCGCGATGCCCCTCTGATCAATGCCATCACCTATCGATCGAGGGATGGCGTGAGCCTGCCTGCCAGAGGGTGAGTCAGAGGGTGAGATGGAGGATTTGTGCCGTTCTTGGCTGCCGACGCCTTGTTGGTGTGCCTCGCCTAAATTGGTCGCGAGGTCGTTGGCGCCGAGGCGAGGGAGACAGTGATGCACAAGTCGGCGAAGATCGCGCTGGCAGCCGTCCTTGCTCTCATCGTTGGAGGCGGTGGCGCGTTCTGGTACTTCGTGCTTCGTGAGGACTCCCCACCGCCGGCCAGCTTGAGCAGTACCGGCACGACAGTACTCGGTGCCGAGGGTACGGTGCCCGCTACCCCTGAGGGGGCTTGGACGGCGATCGCTGGGGACAAGGACTCCTTCGTCGGTTACCGAATCGAGGAGCTGTTTGCTGGGGACACGGTCAAGAAGACCGCGGTGGGGAGAACAACCTCTTACAAGGGGACCCTCGTCATCGAGGGCAACACCGTGGTTTCCGCCGAAGTCGTTGCCGATCTGACGCAACTCAAGAGTGACCAGACGATGCGTGACCGCACCATCAAGGGTCGCGGTTTGCAGACCGACCAGTTCCCTGAAGCGACTTTCAAGCTCACCGAGCCGATCACCCTTCCGGCCGTGTCGCTCAATGAGAAGATCACCGTGGTCGCGAAAGGAGAGCTGACCCTCCACGGCGTGACCAAACCGATCGAGGTGCCGATCGAGGCGCGTTGGGCTGGCGCGGCCATCGAGGTGGCGGGCCGGGCCCCGATCGTCCTCGCTGACTTTGGGATTGAACCGATTCGAATCGCCACGGTCACAGTCGATGACCAAGGGGAGATGGACTTCGCGCTGAAGTTCAGCAAGTAGTACGAACTGCGGACCAGTTCCGCAACGAAACCGCCGGCGCAGATGGGGCTTCGCGAGAGATGCAGCACATGGCTCGGGTGGGTTCCGGACCAGCGACCAAACCGATCGAGGTGCCGTTCGACGCTCGTTGGGGACGCGCAGGGCCCGAGCCGCCGAATTGAGGGAATTCGAGGGATCGGGATTATTGGCCGGTTCCAGGAGTTGCCGTTTGCGGGGCTGCGGGGAGATGGATTCCTCGTTGATGTTCAGTCGCCGACGCTTGATCAGGCGACGCCGGCTTCGGCAAGCGCTCGCCGGGTGAGCACCCGGGCGAGATGCTCGCGGTAGTCCGGGGTGGCGTTGATGTCGGTGGGTGGTTCGGTTCCGTCAGCCGCGAGCTCGGCAGCTTCGGCTGCGCTTGCGCCGCTGACCAAGGCTGCCTCGGTGGCAGCAGCCCGCATGGGTGTGGGACCCATGTTGACGAGAGCAACTCGCGGTTGCGGCCCGGTTACCGCTGCTACGGCCACGATCGCCCAATCCTGTGCTCGCCGGTTGAACTTCTGGTAGGACCAGCCAGCGTCGCCGGTCTTTGGGACCCTGATCTCGGTCAGCAGTTCGTCGGGAGCCAAGGCGGATTCGAGAAAACCGGTGAAGAACTTATCGGCCGCGAGGTGCCTGGAGCCTTCCCGACCGGTGACAACCAGTGTGCCCCCGAGCCCGAGCACCGCCGCGGGGAGGTCTGAGGCTGGATCCGCATGCGCGAGTGAGCCGCCGATCGTTCCACGGTTCCGCACCTGGGGATCGCCGACGAGATGCGCGGTAAACGAAAGCAACGGCACCTCGTGCTGGAGCAGCTCGCTGCGTTCGAGGTCCCGATGACAGGTCAAGGCGCCGATTGCGACGTGGTCACCACCGTCTCGGATGTATGACAGTTCTCTCAGCTCGCCGATGTCGATGAGCACACCGGGTGTCGCCAGCCGCAGCTTCATGAGCGGGAGCAGCGAATGCCCGCCCGCCAGCACCTTGGCGTCGTCACCGTGCTCAGCGAGCAGCGAGATTGCTTCCTCAGCCGACCCGGCGCGCAAGTACTCGAACGGGGCAGGGATCACTCAGTCACCATATATCGTGCGGAGCCACCCGATTGGTTGCGTCAACGCGTCACGGGTGGCGTTCATCGCGATCACCCAGTCACGCTCTCGTGCGGGATCACCCGACTGAGGGTCCGAGGCCAACCGAACGGAGATGCCGATGTTCTGCCACGTCGCACTGTTCCGCTGGAACGACGGAGTCACCGATGAGCAGATTGCCGCGGTCGAAGCGGCACTCGCCGAATTGCCGTCTCGTATCCAGTCGCTTCGGGGCTACCGGTTCGGCCGCGACGCTGGCATCAACGACGGCAACTATGACTTTGCTGTTGTGGCGGACTTCGACGACCCGGATGGCTACCGGGCCTATCGGGACCACCCTGCGCATCGGGCACTGCTCGCCGACCGGATCCAACCGATACTTGCTGCCCGGGCTGCGGTGCAGTTTGACGCAGGCCCGTAGGCTATTGGGGTGACGTGGCCTTTCGAGTCCCCTGACGCGGTCGAACGGCTCCTCGACCAGAGCGATTATCTCGCCGACGACGGGTTGGCGACGGCCGTGTTCCTCGCCGCCCGCCTCGGCCGACCGCTGTTCAGCACCGGCCGGCGCGTGGAGGAAAGCTGATGGCCGAAGCGGTGGCAGTTCCGTGTGACCGGCTCACGTTGGTCACTCACCTGCGGGCTCTCGGAGTCGACGTTCCACTCGAGGCATCGGTCGCGTTCGGGAGGGCCATTGCGGCGTTGCCGCACCCCGATCGAGTGTCGTTGTGGTGGGAAGCGTGTGCAACCCTCACCAGTTCTCCCGAGCACCGCGAAGCGCTGGAGGCAGCCTTCGACTGGTGGTGGAGAGGGGGATTGGCGCTCCCGCTGGGAGATCCACTCGGCCCGCCGACCGATCCGGAAGTTGTGCACGCAGGAGAGCACGACACTGACCACCATGTGGGTGAACCCCGCTCAAGGCATCAGAGGGTTACGAACCGAGCGCCCGAGGAACGGCGGCAGCGGTGCCTCATGTCGACCAGTTCGTCGACGGGCGCAGCCTTGCCGCGTTCGAAGAGCTAGCTGAGGTGATACGTCGGTGAGAGACCTCCTCGATGACATCGAGCGATGGAACGCCGCTGGCCGGAACGTGATGGTGGCGCGAGTCGTCAACGTCGAGGGTTCAGGCCCGCGGTTGGCTGGAGCGGCCATGGCGGTCAACGAGACCGGCGAGGTGTCCGGGTCGGTCAGCGGCGGGTGCATCGAAGGTGCTGTCGTGACCGAGGCGCTGCGTCTACTCCCGACGGGCAGTCGGCGCTTGGTGTCGTTCGGTCACAGCGACGATGAGGCCTTCGCGGTGGGATTAACCTGCGGCGGGACCATCCAGCTGTTCATCGAACCGTTCACCGGGTTCGAGCCATTGGTGGACGCACTGCGTCGAGAAGAGCCGGTGGCGTTGGCGACGATCGTTGACGGTCCAGGCATTGGCGCCAAGATGATCGTCAGGTCGGGAGCCGCGCGGCACGGGACGCTGGGCGATCCAGATCTGGATCGGGTGGTTGGTCGCGATGCAGCTGCTGAGTTGGCTGCGGCCACGAGCGCAATCCGCCACTACGGGCCGCACGGCGAGGCTCGCGAAGACGCCGTGACGGTGTTCATCGAGTCGTTTGCCGCCCCGCCGCGCATGGTGATCTTCGGCGCAGTTGATTTCACTGCTGCCCTTGCCCGTGCAGCCAAGTTGCTCGGATACCGGGTGACCGTGTGTGACGCTCGTGAGACGTTCGCCACGCGACAACGGTTCCCGATGGCTGATGAGGTCGTCGTCGACTGGCCACAGCGGTTTCTTGAACGAATCGGCGCTGCGCTCGGACCCCGTGACGCAGTGTGCGTCTTGACCCATGATCACAAGTTCGACGTGCCAGCCATCCGCGCAGCGCTCGCCACTGACGTGGGGTACATCGGCGCGATGGGGAGCCGGCGGACCCACGCCGAGCGGCTCGCCCGACTACGGGAGGTGGGTGTTGACGAGGTCGCGCTCGAGCGGGTGATGGCACCGATCGGTCTCGATATCGGGGCCCGAACGCCTGAGGAGACTGCCATCTCGATTTGCGCCGAGATCATCCGGTTGCGCTCGGGCCGTTCCGGGTGTTCCCTCAGGGATACAGACGGTGCGATTCACTGAGCCGCAACCAGCGCAACCAACTCGCTCGCATAGGCGGGTCTCTCGGGGATACTGGCCGTGCGATCTACGGAGCCGTCAATGAACCGATGAGCGGCGTTGTTGACGAATGTGAGCCTGACGTAGCAATTGGGACATCGGGGCGCCGACTGCACCTGTGGGTCAGGTGCAGGCCAATGGGTTCACCCACCGGATCTCGCTGAAGCGGGCGAAATCGCTGTCAGCGCTAACCACTTCAACTCCGTGTTCGATTGCGAGGGCGGCAATGGCCGCGTCGCTGATGAGCCCGGCATGAGGGTCGTATCGGACGATCAAGTCGCTAAAGATTGTTACGTAGCCGGGCCCTGGCATCGGGATCCAGGCTGCAGGCGCGGTGAGCCATGCGTCGACGATCTCCCAGGCCTCGCGAGGTGACAACGGATTCCGCGCTGCACGTGGGTTCGTCGCTATCCGGAGGAACGCTGTGGTTGATTGCCACGGGAGTCCAATCCGGCGCGGACCGTTGAGCGCGTCGGTGAGCCAAGCCGAAGCCGCTGAGTGGAACCTGCTCTCGGTGTCGACGGCGTAGAGGAGGATGTTTGCGTCGACCAGCATCAGCGGGCAGTCGGACCTTCGAGGACCTCGAGAGCTTCGGCGACGTTCGAGACGTCGATCTTGATCCCAAGTGGCCGAACGCGTGGCGTGAATCGGATCTTGTCCTGACTCTGGCGCATGCCGCGGCGGATCAAGAGATTGATCTCCGGGCGGGCAACGCTTGGGGGCAGCGGTTGATCAGCGCCTGGCTCGGGTTGTGAGACGCCCGTACCAAGTCTTCGAATCAGAGTCCGGGCTGGGTGGGGCGGACCGCGAACCGGATGCTCCAATCGGATTCGCTCGTCTCATTGATCGCGAATCGCCACATATAGGTGCGCCCGGGTTCGACGGGGAGGGGACTGAAGTTGATGGCGAGCGGCACGGCCAGCGGTGAACCCGGGGTGTGTCCCGCGGGCCGACCGGCCTCGAACTGGCCAGCGACCATCACAGGCATCTCATTAGCCATCACCGGCATGCCGTCCTCGTCCAACAATTCGAGCTTCCAGTCGTGGGGGATGTTCGCTCGGTCCCAGGGCACTTCGATCAACAGGGCCAACGCGACCGGCTGAGGCTGTGGTCCGATGTGGGCGAGCCCACCGCCCAGGATGAAGAGTTTGCCGTCTGCAACCTGGGCAGCATCGGCCAGGAGCATGGTGACCTTGGCAAGCGGGGACTTGAACTCGTCGAGATTGCTCACGGCTTGCACCTTATGCGTACCGTGACGGTCATGACGACGGCGGCAGTGGTGCTGGCGGCGGGTGCAGGCAGCCGTTTCAGTGGCCCGAGGCACAAACTGTTGACGGTTCTCGGGGGTCAGCCGGTTGTTGCCTGGTCGGTTGGCTCGGCGCTGGCTGCTGGGTTGGACGAGACGATCGTGGTGCAAGGGGCCGTATCGCTTGCCGCAGAGCTCCCGCCAACCGTCACCGTCCTGGACAACCCGGACTGGGCTGGCGGTCTGGCGACGTCGCTGCGGGTCGCTGTCGACCATGCGGTTGCGCGCGCTCATGAGGCGATCGTGGTCGGGCTCGGTGATCAACCCGGGGTTACCGTGGACGCGTGGCGCACGGTTGCCGCTGCGGTCGATGCGCCCATCGCCGTGGCCTGCTATGGGGGCCGGCGTGGCCATCCTGTGCGGCTCGCGTCCGCGGTGTTCGGTCTCTTGCCCAGCTCTGGTGATTCGGGCGCTCGTGAACTGATGCGATTGAGACCGGATCTCGTCCGCGAGATACCGTTCGACGGCGAACCCGGCGACATCGACCGCATGGAGGACCTTGGCCAGTGGAGCTGACGAACGAGTTCGAGGTGCCGGTACCGATCGACGAAGCCTGGGCGGTGCTGACCGACATCGAGCGCATCGCGCCGTGTCTACCCGGTGCCCAACTCCAAGGAATCGACGGTGACGAGTACCGCGGGATCGTCAAGGTGAAGGTGGGTCCGATCACTGCGCAGTACAAAGGCACTGCTCGATTCGTCGAGCGAGATGATCGCAACTATCGAGCCGTGGTGCAGGCCTCTGGGCGGGACACGCGCGGCCAGGGCAACGCGTCAGCGACGATCTCGGCGCAGCTCGTTCCCAAAGATCACTCGACGACCCAGGTCGACGTGCTCACCGACTTGAACGTCACCGGCAAGGTCGCGCAGTTCGGTCGGGGCGTCATCGCTGACGTCAGCGCGAAGCTGTTGGCGCAGTTCGTCGAGAACCTCGAGCAACGGGTACTCGCTGGCGAACGCGCACGATCGGAGGAGGTCGAAATGGCTGAGAACGAACCGAACGCAGGCAACGGCTCGGCGTCCGCGCCCGCCGATGAAGCAGAACTCGTGGCCAAGGTGAAAGTGGCCCAAGCCGCGTCCGGAGCGAAGAAGGCGACCAAGAAGACCGCGAAAATCGCCACCAAGCAAACGGCGGCTGGGGCTGACAGCGAAGAAGCGAATCAGTCTTCCTCGGCCGGCGATGGGCCGACCGAGGACGGCGACGCGGCAGCGGCGTCGCCTCCCGCCGACGGCGAGCGGCGAGCTGTATCCGGCGAGCAAGCAGTGGATCACGCTTCTTCGGCTCCGGCCGGTGCAGACGCGACGATCGAGGCTGCGGAGGCGTCGGGACCCAGGCCGGCGCATCGCGTCGAGAGCCCGGAACCGGAACCGGTCGACTTGCTCGAAACCGCAGGCTCGCCGGTGTTGAAGCGCGCCCTACCGTTGCTCGGTCTCGCTGCTGCAGTTGCGGTCCTCATGCGGCTTGTGCGCCGCCGTCGTCGGGGTTGACGAATCGCGAATGCCGAGTGAGCAGGACCGGGCCGTTGTCGCCGAGTTGCTCGGTCGCGATCCCCAAGGCTGCTTCGAGGTCGTGGTTCGGTCACCGGCTGGTCTGCCGGTGGTGCTGCGCAATGAGCCCTTCCTCGACGACGGCACACCGATGCCGACGCTGTACTGGTTGATCGATCCAGATCTCGTGCGGAGGATTGCTCGCCTGGAATCGGCCGGTGGGGTGCGGCGGGCAGAAGCGCTCGTGGCGCCCAACGCGTTGGCGGCAGCGCACGCAGCGTATGCAGCGGAACGCGACTCGCGGATCCCTGGTGAGCATGAGGGTCCGAGACCGTTCGGTGGGGTCGGGGGAACCCGTGTAGGGGTCAAGTGCCTCCATGCACATTTTGCGTATTTCCTGGCCGGTGGTGACGACCCGGTCGGGCGATTGGTCGCAGCATGGCTGGACGAGGACGAGTCGGTCCCATCCGGTAGCGTGCGGTCATGATCGACGCCCCAGTCGCTGCCATCGATTGTGGGACGAACTCGGTTCGGTTGCTCATCGCCGACAGCAACGGCCATCCCATAGAACGCTTGATGCGCATCACCCGGCTCGGCCGTGGCACTGATGCAAGCGGCCGCCTCGACCCGGAAGCCATCGAGCGGACGCTTGCGGTCCTACGTGAATACCGAGCCGTCATCGATCGCTTCGGAGCAACCCGCGTGCGGATGACAGCGACCTCCGCAGCCCGCGACGCCGCCAATCGAGAGGACTTCTTCGAACCTGCTGAGGCGATCATCGGGGTGCGCCCCGAACTGCTCTCTGGGCAGGAAGAAGGTGAGCTTTCCTTTCTCGGGGCGACCCACGAACTCGATCCGGGCGACGGACCGTTCCTCGTGGTCGACATTGGGGGTGGATCGACTGAGTTCTCTTACGGCCGTAGCGAGCTCGAGGGAACACTCTCCTGCGACATCGGTTGTGTCCGCCTGACCGAGCGGTACCTGCGCCATGATCCGCCGTTGCCAGAGGAACTGGTGCAATGCCTCTCAATCGTCGAACTCCACCTGAAAGACGTCGCGCGGGAAATCCCCTCGGTGCTCGACGCCCGAACCTTCGTGGGGCTCGCAGGCACTGTCACGACCGCGGCCGCGGTTGAGATCGGTCTCGCCGAGTACGACCGCAGCAGGATCCACCACTTCCGGCTGACGAAAGCCGCAGCCGAAGATGTGTTCCGCACACTCGCAACCGAAGCCTTCGACGATCGCATCCACAACCCTGGCCTGGAGAAAGAGCGAGCTGATGTCATCGTCGGTGGAATGTGTATTCTCGTCGAGATCATGCGCTACTTCGGTTTCGAAAGCTGTCTCGTGAGCGACGCCGACATCCTCGACGGTTTGGTCCTTTCGCTGCTCTGAGCGCCGTTGGTGTGTCCTCGGGCGAGCTGACGCCTGCCCGTCTACGATGCCCGCCGATGGTGCAGACGGATCGCATCTTGATGGGCCCCGGTCCGAGCAACCCCTATCCCGAGGTGTTCGAGGCGCTGACCCGCCCCGTCCTCGGCCATCTCGACCCGGAGTTCCTCGCGCTCCTCGACGAGACCAACGAACGGCTCCGGGCCGCTTTCCGGACATCCAACCCGCTCACCTTCCCGGTCAGCGGCACCGGCTCTGCCGGGATGGAGGCCGCGTTCGTCAATTTCGTGGAACCCGGTGACCCCGTTGTCGTCGGTGTCAACGGTGTGTTCGGTGAGCGCATGTGTGACGTCGCTGCGCGTGCCGGCGCCAAGGTCATCCGGGTCGAAGCCCCTTGGGGACGGCCAGTTGATCCCCAGGCTCTGATCGACGCGCATCCGTCACCCAAGATCATCGCCGTCGTCCACGCCGAGACCTCGACTGGGGTGCGAAACGATCTCGCGTGCCTTCACACCGGTAAGGAAGGAACCCTTCTGCTCGTGGATTGCGTCACCTCGCTCGGCGGGATCCCGGTCGAGACCGACGCCTGGTGTGTCGACATCGCATACAGCGGAACGCAGAAGTGCTTGGGCGTCCCACCGGGTCTGGCGCCGTTGACGGTGAGTCCTCGCGCACTCGAGCAGATCAAAGCCCGCCCCGGCTCGTGGTACCTCGATCTCAACATGATCGCCCGGTACGTCATGGGAGAGGGAGGTCGCGCCTATCACCACACGGCCCCCATCAGCATGATCTACGCGCTCCACGCCGGCCTCGGTGTCCTGCTCGACGAAGGGCTTGAGTCGTGCTGGGAACGCCATCGTGCCTGCGGTGAGGCGCTCCAAGCAGGTTTGGAGGATCTCGGTTTCGAATTGTTCGCAGAGAAAGGCCATCGCCTACCCCAGCTGACGTCGGTCTACGTGCCCACCGAGCGGCTTCCGGCGGGAATGGATGAGGCGGCAGCGCGGCGGGCGCTGCTCGAACGGTATGGCATCGAGGTTGGTGGTGGGCTCGGTCCCGTCGCAGGGAAAGTTTGGCGTATCGGTTGCATGGGGCACACGGCCCGGCCCCGCAACGTCATGCTCTTGTTGGCCGCGCTCGAGGAGTTGTTCTCGTCATGATCGGGTTCACGAGCGAGTGGCCGCGATGACAACCCTGTTCGGACGGCGGGTGCTCCTGCGCCCGTTGGAAGTTGCGGATTTCAAAGCATGGCGGGAGGTGCGCCGCCGCAACGTCGAGTGGCTGACCAAATGGGAACCGGCGCGAGTGCCGGGCCAACCCGATGTGGTGGAGAGCAAGGATGCGTTTGCCGCCCGCTGTAGTGCCCGGCAACGGGAGCGACAACTCGGCACCGGTTTCGGTTTCGGCATCTTTGTCAACGGAGAGTTCGCGGGCGAGATCAACTTGTCGTCGGTGCAGCGCGGTCCGTTTCAGAGCGCGTATGTCGGGTACTGGATCGACCAGAAGCACGCCGGCAATGGTTATGTGCCGGAGAGCCTCGTCGTGTTGGCTCGCTTCGTCTTCGAGGATCTGCACCTCCACCGCATGCAGATCGCCATCATCCCGAGGAACCACGCGAGCCGTCGGGTCGTGGAGAAGCTCAAGATCCGCGATGAAGGAATTGCGCTGCGTTACCTCGAGATCAACGGTGTTTGGGAAGACCACATCCGTTATGCCATCACGGCCGAAGAGTGGTGGGAGCGCCGTGATGAACTCTTGGCCGAGTGGGTGGAGTAAGCCACGGCAAGGTCGGAGAGGCGACGCGCTGAGGAGCGTGGTTCCGAAGGCACCAGCTGGTGGACAGGTCGAAAGTGTTCGTGTGGAGGCCTGGGCTGTCGAACGAAACGGCGCCGGTCAGCGTGAACTGATCTGGCGGCGGGTTTGCTCCAGCGCGGCCAGGAACCACGGTTGGTTCAGCGACCAGACTTGGGCCTCGAGTTCGAGCTCGACCGCTTCGTCGTGGGTGTCCACCTCGGCCATTGCCCTGATCGATTCCTTGACCCGACGGAGCAACCCCGGGTCAGCTTTGGCCGCGCGGGCGGCAAGCGCCCTGGCTGCGAGCAGGAGCTCGTTGTCGGGATGGCACCGGTAGGCGAAACCAAGGCGCTCAGCCTCGCGTCCGTCGATCACGTCGTTGAACAGGACGAGCGCTGCGGTCGTCTGCGGTCCCACCAGGCGGCGCATCATCCAGGTGTGCCCTCCACCGGGGTGAAGCCCAAGTTTGAGGAAGCGGGTTTCGAGCCGGGCCGACTCGGCGACGAGAATGACATCACAGCACAGTGCCATGTTCACGCCGGCGCCGACGGCTGCTCCGTTGACCGCGGCGATCGTCGGCAGCGGCGACTCGGCCACGCGAAGGAACCCACGGTAGATGTCGCGAAGGCTCGCTTCGCCTGCGCCGCTCAGATGGCCTAGATCCGCTCCCGCGCAGAACGCAGGTGGCGCCCCGGTGATGATCACCGCCCGGCATTCGTCGTTGTGTTCCAAGTCGTCGAAGGCGGCAACGATTTCGGTGACCATTTGCGTCGTGAGGGCGTTGCGCCGGTCGGGATCGTCGAGCGTTATGACCGCGACGCGGTCGTCGACGTCGGTGCGGATCGTGCTCACTGGCGAGGCTCCTGCGACTTGCTACTGCGTTGTTGATGGTGAGGCGGGAGGCGGATCTTGTCGGGTGGTCGTCGGCCGGTTCCTAGGACTGATGGGGGTCAAGGGTCGCCCTCGCGGACCACGGCGGGGGAGTGGCGGAAGAACTGCTCGACGTCGCGCTCATAGCGATAGGTGGGTTGGGTGCTCCCGACCGCGTGTCGTAGCCGTACCGCTTCGACGAAGGCTTGCACGGCGCCCGCTGAGGTGTAGTGATAGCGGAATCCTGCAGCCTTCAAACGACGGTTGTCGACTCCCCGGCCGAAGCGCAGGAGGTCGAGGAGTTCGTCAGGCAATTCCACGCCGAACAGGCGGAGCGGTTGGGCGGCCCAAGTCGCGCCGATCGGGGGCAGGGGAATCGTTCGCTTTCCGGCGATGTGAGCCACCTCGGTCCAGGGCAGCAGACCATCACCTGCCACGTTGTAGATCCCGGGCAGTTCGCGTTCGAGCACGAACAGGATCGACCGGATCACATCGTCCTCGTGAACGAACTGGAACCGGGGGTCGTAGCCGAACAGTTTCGGGACCAGCGGCAGTTCGAGGGCGCGGCTGAGCGGGGTGACGATGTCGGGTCCCAACACGTTCGAGAACCGGAGCAAGGTCACGTTCACGTGCGGGTTGTCTAGCGCGAAGTCCCGTACGTACCCCTCGACGGCTTCGAGGCTCCGCTCCACCCGGCGGCGAGGCGGGTGGCTACGCGGCGTTTCCTCAGTGAACCAGACGGGGTCTTCTTTGGCGGCGCCGTACACATAGCTCGAGGACTTGACCACGACACTGCGGACCGCGCTGCCGGGTTGGGATGCGGCCGCGAACAGGTTCATGGTGCCGATCACGTTGATCTCGTGCATCGTTCGGGCCCGCATCATCGTGGAGTCCACGACGAGGAAGGTGTGCACGATCGTGTCGACTTTGGCGGCGCGGACGATCCGGGAGAGGATCGAATAGTTCTCGTCGGTTCGCACATACTCGGTGCGCTCCAACTCGACGGTCGGTTCTCGGGTGTCGAGGCCAACCAGCACGTCGATGCCAGGGTCCTGCTCGAGGGCCTTGGCGACGAGCCCGCCCCAGAACGTGGCCAATCCGGTGATGAGCACGCGCTTTCCCATTGTTGACCTCAGCCGAACCACACCGACCGGCGCTCACGCAACATGTCGTAGAGGGCTTCCTGGATCTTTTCCCGGATCTTTTCGGACTCGTCCATGATCCGGCTCTTCGAGTAGCGGTCCTGGTCGGGTGGCACGTCGAAATACACCGGTTCGAGCACCTTGAGCCGGAATTTGGCCGGGAAGTACATAACCGTGCCGAGCAGCGGGCCGAAGACGAGCTGGTTGGCAGTGATCGGGAAGTATGGCAGCCCGAGCAGCTTGGCCAGTGTGGGCGACTTGTAGACGATGGGCATCGATTCCTCGGCGCCGACCACCGCGATGGGGATCACTGGCACACCGGCGCGCATGGCGATCTCGACGAACCCGCCCCGACCGAATCGGCGCAAGCGGTATCGCTGGGAGTAGTGCTTGGCCGGCCCTTTGCTGCCTTCGGGGAAGACCAGGACGAGTTGCTTCTGCTCGCGCAGTAGCCGGTAGGCGTTGTCGGGGTGGGCGACGACCCCGCCGAGGCGAGCCCAGTAGACGCCAATGACTGGCATCGTGCGGAACAACTGGTCAGCGAGTCCATAGACCGGTCGGCCGAGTTCGGTCTCGATGCCGTGGATGATCACCGGGGCGTCGCTCGGGATGGCGGCGGCGTGATTCGCCACCAGCAAGGCACCGCCGTCGGTCGGAATGTTCTCGAGGCCCTCCCATTCGGCCCGGAACCAGTAGCGGTACATGGGGTCGTAGACGCGCCGAGCGATCTCGCGCATGTGCTCGGAGCGGCCCCATTCGTCGACATCACTGAGCCGGGGATCTTCCAGAGGCGGTTCTTCTTGCGACGCTGCTTCAGATGCTGGAACCGGCACCAGCGATGCCGATTCGGGTGAATCTGCCTGGGGCTCGCGCAGGTTGTTGAGGGTTTCTGCCATCACACTGGCCGTAGGTTCTTCCGCCGAGCCTCCTGCCCGGGTGCCGTCCGGTTCGCGGGACTCGGAGGTGTCTGGCTCGGCAGGGTGCACACGCGCATGTTACCGATGGGCGTGCTTGGGCTCAGAACCGGTGGCGGATCGGTAGCCTCGCCCTGGATGACCGCCTCCCAGCGAGCTCGCCGTCGTACCATGCGGCACCAGCGCCGGCGAGGTGTCGGACGCTCGCCCAGGATGACCTGCTCGCCGCACACTGGGCGTTCTCGGGGTGTGCTCTCGGCCTTCCGGCATCGGAATTTTGCGCTGTTCTGGTTGGGCGCCTTGTTGTCCAATGCCGGCAGCTGGATGCAGAACCTTGCGGTGCCGTTCGTGGTGTATCAGCTGACTGCGAGTGCGGCTTGGGTGCTGTTTGCCGGATTCCTCCAATTCCTCCCAGTAGTGTTCGTTGGTCCGCTCGGTGGGTCCATCGCTGATCGCCATCCCCGGCGCACGGTCCTGCTCGTCACCCAGTTGGCCCAAGCGTTGGTGGCAGCAACTCTGGCCATTGTCTGGGCGTCCGGTCGAGGTTCTCTCCCGGTAGTCATTGGTCTGGTCATGATGGGAGGGGTCATCGGGGGACTGAACATTCCGTCGTGGCAGGCGTTCGTCAGCGAACTGGTGCCCCGTGACGACTTGTTGAACGCAGTGACCCTCAACTCGATGCAGTTCAACGCGGCGCGGTTCCTCGGGCCTTTGGCCGGAGGTCTCGTGCTCGGAACGATCGGCGTGACCGCAGCGTTCGCGCTCAATGCCGTGTCGTTCCTCGCCGTGATCTCAGCGCTCTTGCTCATTCGGGCCAATCCCGCGCCCCGAGTCCAGCCGGCGGGCAGGTCGTTGTGGGCCGATTTCGTGACTGCCATCCGTGCAACGCGGAGATATCCCGGCATCCTGGCTTGTTTTGTGGCTGTCGTCGCCCTTGGCGGGCTCGGCGGACCGGTCTCTCAACAACTCGTCGTGTTCGCCCGTGAAGTGTTCGGTGTGGGTGATTTCGCCTACGGTCTGCTTGGCGCAGCACTCGGTTTCGGCTCGATTCTCGGGGCCCCCATCATCGGCCGTGCAGGGGGACGGATCGCCCGCAGCCGTTTGCTCTTCGTGGCGATGGTGGCCTACGGCGGAGCGCTGGTCACCTTCGGTGCGGCACCAGTCTATGCCGTTGCGTTCGGTGCGCTGCTCGTCGGCGGAGCGGGATATCTCGCAATCGCCTCGACGCTCAACACCACTATCCAACTCCAGGTTGAGGAAGCGATCCGCGGCAGGGTCTTGGCGATCTACATCATGTTCCTCACCGCGGCCTTGCCATTGGGTCTGTTGCTGCAGGGGCTCGCGGTCAGTGTCATCGGGCCAAGGGCAACCGTTGTCGGAGCGGGTTTGGTGTTCTTCGCAGTGACCGGTTGGCTCAAGACCGGGTCTGGGCTCATGTCTCATCTCGATGACGATGGTCCGGCCGAACCGGCAACGGCCGATCCCTGACGAGGCTTCCCTGTCTGTTGCGGGCAACTCGCACAGTGTCGGGGGAGGTGTTTGTCAGTCGGCGACAGCCGATCGCTGAGCGAGGGGACAGCGTCTGTAGATAGCGCAAAGATTCTGACGTGTTGGTGACGGTCAGTCGCGGGCCCGGAAAGCGCTTGGATCGCTCGTTCGGATTTGTCGGGTCGCTGATCTGGTGGGCTCCTGGCGGCTCTTCACCCGAGCTGGTCGAGCTGCAAGGTCCAATACAGGAAATTCGTGGTCTGGAAGACGATTTCGTCTAGGTGCTCGATCAGCGGGACATGGCCGGCCCCGTCCCAGGTCGTCAGATACGACTCCAAGCCCGCTGCTCTCGCGTCGTTGACCGTTGCTTGGGCCCAGGCATAGGGAACGAGGACGTCTGCGGTGCCGTGGAACAGCAAGCTCGGCGCATCGCCCGGGTCGCTAGTCCCCATGAGGCGAGCACCCGACAGTGATACAGAGGCTGCCACGGCCGAGGACTGTCCGGGGTTCGATCCGCCCGGTTCGGTCTCGGTGGCATCGAACCCCACGTTGAGAGCCGTGATCGCTCCAGCGGAATGGCCGTCGATCGCGATTCGGTTGGGATCAACCCCGAGCGAGGTGGCGTTGGCGCGGACGTATCGCACCGCTGCTTGCGCATCGTGCTTCGCATCGATGATCGCTAGCACGCACTCAGCCGTCGGTGCTGCGGCCGCGCAGCCCTGCGGGGACAGTCGGTAGTTGATCGAGATGCTCACGTAGCCCTTGCGCGCAAAGGCGTTTGCGAGCAGGACGATGTCGGGTGAGGTCTTGCTCCCCGTGCGGAACGAACCCCCGTGAACCCAGATGATGACTGGCCGGTTTGTCGCGGTGTCCCCGGCTGGTCGATAGACATCCATGAGTAGTGACACTGGCGAGCCGGTGGACCGCATGACAGCTGTCGCATACTGGACGTCCCGCGTCACGTCGACCGAGGTGAATACCTCGTCGCGATAGCGCAGCGGCGCAGGCCCTGGAGGCGCAACGATTGGTTTGCAGGCTGCTAGTGCAAGCAGTGTGACGAACGCGAGTCCAGATAGGCGTAGAACGGAGCGTCGCTTTCGGGGTTGCACGTTCGGACTTGGTGGTCGGGTCATGAATGTGTTCCTCCTGGGGAGGTCTCACTGGGAGTCTTTGCGAGTGGAAGGGGGCAGGTCACGATCGTGGCGTCAGCCCGCGTGGGGATCACAGCGATGAGCGATTCTGGTGACCAGATGACCCGACGTGTCATGTGTCTAGGCTAGCGCTGAGTGCGAACCGGGGATTTGTGTCTTCATCCCGCGGCGGGTTAACTCTCCGGCAGGCTGGACACCTGGGGACCGTTACGCAACTGCGTGCTTCGTGTTTGCCTCCTGCGTCGGGAGAGAGTACGCGACTGCGCTAGGCGGAACACGTGAGCAGCGGTGGGTGTGCGGCTCGAGATTGCTCTGGCATGGTGGTTGTGAGCGGTCGAGTGCACCGATCATTTCACTGATCCGGTTCCAACGTTCGGACAAGATCCCTTTGGCATGGTGGTCGTGCGCGGTCGAGTGGATCAGCTGTGTTGCTATTCGTCGAGACCGAAGTCGTCTAGATCAAAGGCGTCGGCTTCGGCCGCAAGCCAGCTTCGCCCAGTCTCACAGCGTGGGCGTTCGGAGCACCATCGGCACGAAGGGCCGGGCCGGTACCGGGGCTGGGCCCCGCCATAGAGGAGATCGACCAGTCTGCGAACGCCGTCGATGGTGCGCTCGGCCGCGGCATGCAACAGGTCAACGCTGACCGACTCGGGGTGGACCTTTCCTTGATCGAGGTAATACGAAGCGACGAGCCGAGGCGGGGTTCCGACCCGCAGCGTTTCAAGAAGGGCGTAGAACCGGAGGTCATCGAGATGGCTAGGGGCAAACCCGCCGGTTTTCAGATCGATCAGCACCTTTCCAGCGACGTCGCCTTCTGCGCGGCCGAGTGAGAGATCGACTTTGCCCGAGAGCACGATCCGGGCACCGCAGAGCTCGATGCGGACTCGACTCTCGGTGACCGGCACCCAGCGCGGCTGAAGGGGCGGAAAGCATTCGAGAAACTTGGCGACCCGGTCATTTGCTTCGCTGCGGAGCTCAGCTCGCTCGACCTCGCTGCATTGCTGCAACCACACTGCCAGTGAGTCGATGCCTTCTTCGAGGCGAGCGAGTGCTTCGTCCACCAGATCGCCGGGATTCAACTCGCCTCGCCAATTCATCGATAGTTCGATCGCTTTGTGCGCTACGGTGCCACGAGCAAGGGGGACGCTCCATTCGAAGCTGCTGGCGTGCTCAGCTACATAGCGGGCTTCACAGCCGTGTACCCCCGAGAGCGAATTCTTGGAAACCCAGAGCGGTTGGTTGTCGGGTAGTTGATCGACGATCTCGGCCAGCGAAGCGTTGAGAAGGTCGTATAGGTCGTTCCGTAGTTGTTGGTCGAATGTTGGGCGTTGCTCGCGGCGTGCGCCCAGAAGATCGATCACTTCCTGCTGGGCGACCGTCAAAGCCGGTTCGCGGAAGCCCGAGCTGCTGCTCATGTTGTCACGCTACGCCACGACCGAGCCGACGCCAGCGATTTCGCTTCGTGTTGGCCTCAGTCGGCGTCGACGCCTGCTCGCCGCCGACCCGGCCGGGTGTTCGCCGTGTTGGCCGATTTCGCTTGGTGTCTGTGTCAGGCAGCCACGACATGGTTGCCGTCCGCAGTCGCAGGGCTGTTCTCGGCTGCGGTGGTGCGTTGTGACCGTTGGTCGGAATCGTGGCGATGAGCCAAGCCCGTCCTCTGCCTCTGACGGGTTGGAGCTAGGTCGCCGGTTGCCAGTCGTCTCGACGGCGGAACCGGCACTGGGATCAGCTCTTGTTCCACCGCTCGCCACAGGGCGGTCCGAGCCTCATGTGCGCGTTGGCCTGTCAACCGGTTTGCCACCACGACGCCCTCGATCATGTCGGCCACGATGGCAGGCCACGGTCGACCGCGCAGTCGCACTGACACCGTCACCCCGTCAGCCTGCCTGCGGATGGATCGATCGGATCCCAGTACTCGGGGAGGGCTGCGGAAGCCAGGAACTTGCAGCCCGCAGCGGCGCGCTGCGTGGCCGAGTTGGCGGACGATTTGGGCGAACCGAACAGCATTGGCTTCCACTACGCCAAGTATTCCAAGGGGGTATGACATCGACCCGCTGCCGTCATCGGGTTCCTAGCGTGTCTCGCCACCGCAACCCCTCAACGCGCGTGCAATCGCTCGCGTCTTTCCCGTCGCGCGCGCAGGAACAGTCGGACTCCGTGAGCTCTTGCACGCGGGACCTCCGGTGGAACGTGGTCGAGTCGACGAGTGCCCGGGGTGGGATTCGAACCCACACGACCTTGCGGTCTGGGGGGTTTAAGCCCCCTGCGGCTGCCAGTTACGCCACCCGGGCAAGTACACGTAACGGTAAACCATCCGCCAGGAGTCGAGGTCAATGCGCTGGGTTGCGATGAAGCCCCGAGTAATCGGTCAAGGGCGGGACAGCGGGGACCGGGGCGACGACCATTGTTCTTGCTGGTCCCGCAAACTTGGCGCTTGTGAGCCGGGTGCTTCGGATTCACTGAGCTCGCCTGGGACTGTGGGGGAGGGCCCATGAGGTTTGGCTCATCGATGCTGAGGTCGCCCCCGAGGGCTTGTCGATGCTCGACAGGGCCGCGCAGGGCAACTGGAAACACTTGCCGATCTCGCTACCTCAGCCTCTTGAGGTCCGCGTGCTCGTGGAAGGCGGCGCCGCCCCTGACATCGGCGCGGCACCGAGCGGTCACTCACCGGTGCAAGCCGCCGAAGCTCCCGGTCACCGGGAGATCGTTGCGCTACTGGCAGGCGCTGCGTAATCCGCTCTGAACCCATGGGCGACATTCGTCTGTGTCGCGGTCGCGATGCTTGTGATCGTTCTCGCGGACCGTCGGGGGGATGTACGTCTGCGTCGCGGTCGCGATGCTGGTGATCGTGCTCATGAGCTGTCAGGGCGCTCACGTTCGTGTCGTGGCGCCGATGCTCATGATCGTGCTCGTGAACCGCGTGGTCCACTGCCGTAGTCGCCGAAGGGATCGTCTCTCTCGTACACGGCTTGGCGGAACCCCACCTCCTGTGCGCGGCGAACGAAGTCAAGGCCTTCTTGAGTGTGGCGGGCGATGCCGTCGAAGAGGCTTCCGAGTAGTCGGCTCGAGGCGAAGCCCATGTTCTCGACCGTCTGGTTGCACAGCAATTTGAGCATCACAAGTTGGTTGGTCGGCAACATGGCCATGCGCCGGGCGAGAGCGAACGCTCGGTCCTGGAGCTCGGCGGCCGGGACGCATTCGAGTACGAGACCGATGCGGGCTGCCTCCTCGCCGGAGATCTCGTCGCCAGTCAACAGGTAGCGTTTCGCCTTCTCGAGGCCCATGCGGTACACCCACATCGCTGTGGTCGGAGTTCCCCAGACCCGGGCTGGGGGATAGCCGAACACTGCATCGTCGCCTGCGATGATGAGGTCTGCGCACAGGACCATGTCCGTCCCTCCGCCGATGCACCAACCGTTGACGGCGGCGACGGTCGGTTTCGCCGAGTACCAGAGCTTCAGGTACGTGTCGACGAACGTGTTGATCATGCGCAGGTCCGAGACCGAGTCCCAGACCTTCCTCCTGCCTCCGAAGCCATCACGGTCGCTCGCTGCACAAGCAACGTCGCTCTTCGCTGGGCCGTCAAGCCCGGGTGGTTTGCCGACTAGGTCCTCATTGGGTTCCAACTCCGAGGCTTGCGCAGCTGTTGACCAGTCGAGTCCGTACCCGGCGCAGAACGCCTTGCCCTCGGCCCGTAACAGGATCACATGGACCGCAGGATCAGCGTTCGCATCGTCTATCGCGAGCGCCAGCTCATCCCGCAGCGTGGGTGTGATCGTATTGTAGGACTCGGGACGAGCGAGCCAGATCGATCTGACCTTCTCGCTGGTTTCGGTGCGGATCGTTTCGAATCGCCGATCATCGTTCATGCCCAAGTGTGGCTGATCCCGAGCGGTTGGATGGCAGAAGTTCGAGATGAAGTCTGGCAAAGCGGACGAAGCAAGAGCAGAGGTGTAGAAGGGGACGGTGACCGAAGACTCGAACCCGGGAAATGACGATGCTGATCGTTCGGTACGCAGCCAGTCCGCTTCCGGCGGGAGCAGCCCCGATCAGCCAGTCGAACCCCGTGATTTCGATGTCGGCAATTCGTCGAGGAGCGGAGGAACAGGAAGGAGCAGCCCCGATCAGCCACTCGAGCCACTAGAGGCGGAGGCACGGCGCCGTGAAGCCGCGGTTCGCGTCAACCTGGCCCGTGTTTCGGCGGTCGTGAGCGTGGCTGTTGGTGCGGCCGTGATCCTGTTCGGCTCGTCGTTACCGGTCGGGCTACGGAACGCTGCGGTGCTGTCGGCAATTCTCGTGTTCGTGGGCGCAGCAGTTTTGGGTACCGTCGCCGTAGCTGAACTCGTGCGCACCAATTGCGAGCTCGACGACCCAGAGCGCTGAGGACTGCTGCGACCGGGAAGGTACCGTTTGACCCTTGCCATCACATGAACCGCCTCGACCGCCAACCGATCGGCCCTCAACCGGGGACAAGAACCGGCTGCCGCCGCCACCGTCAGCGACGCCTGGGAAGTCTCAGGGTTGGGAGCCGCCCGGGGATTGGCCTCAGGCTCCGCCGCCTGCGCCGCCGGGGTCTGGTCCGCCGGGGGCCTGGCCGCCGCCTCCGCCCTACTGGCCCTACCCTGGTGATGCTGCCGACCCTGGTCGTTCTGGCTGGTCTTCAAGCCACATACCGGTGTCGCCTGGTTGGCCCGGCTCCGTCCAGCCCGGCCTCCCCCCGTCTCCAGTACCACCGAGGCGCCCGAACTCGTCGAGACTCGTACTCGCCTTGGTCGGCATTCTCGTCGTGGTCGGTCTCATCAGCGGTGCCTTCTTGCTTGGCCGAACCCGTCGAGTGGACGTCGCCGTTGACGAGTTGCCCACGAGCACCACACAGCCGCCGTCGACTCGCCGCGCTCCCGCGACAAGCGCACCGCGTTCGACCACCACCTTCCCTCCAGCCGATCCGGCCACCATCGAACGTGAGGTGGAAACGCTCAGCCGTTTCGTCGAGCAGAAACGAGGGCTCACGTTCAAGCAGAAGGTGCAGGTCCACGTGGCTGGCGACGAAGAGTTCAACCGCCTGCTCCTCGAGGACTTCGACGAAGAACGCGAAGATCTCGAGAAGGCAGCGGCTGCCTTCGAAGCTCTTGGAATGGTCGAACCCGGCACCGACGTGGCGGGCGCGTTACGGAAGCTCCTCGAAGTCGGGGTCCTTGGTTTCTACGACCCGGAGAAAGACGAGCTCGTCGTCCGGGGTGATCACCTGTCGCCGTACGTCCGCCAGACGATCGTGCACGAGTTGACCCACGCGCTCGATGACCAATGGTTCGATCTCGACCGCCCTGAATACGACGAGCGGCATGACGAGGTGGGGTTCGGGCTGAGTGCGGTGGCCGAGGGCAACGCCCGCCGGATCGAGCAGGCCTATGAGGCACAAATGACGCCGGAGGAGAAGGCGGCGCGTGATCGGGAAGAAGCCGAGTTCATCCCAGATCTGAGGGAGCTTGCTTCCATTCCGGCAATTCTCATCCAGCAGATCAGCGCGCCGTACGACATCGGAGAGTCACTTGTTGAGCAACTCAAGGCGATCGGCGGACAGGACGCTGTCGACGAAGCCCTCAGCGATCCACCGAGCACGACTGAACAAGCGCTTGATGTCGACAAGTACCTCGCACGCGAACCCGCTGAACCGGTTGCGACACCGCCAGCAGAAGGCGAGATCGTCGATTCAGGAATGTTCGGCGAACTGATGACACGCCTGTTGCTCGATGATGTGGGGACGAGTACGGAAGTTGATCGAGCTGCCCGCGGCTGGGGTGGTGACGCCTACGTCGTCTGGCGCGGTACTGACAGAAGGGCGTGTGCGCGCATCGATTGGCGAATGGAGACACCCACGGATGCTGACGAGCTCGGGACCATGTTGCGCCGGTGGGTTTTCAGCCAGGTCCGCGCCTCGGTTGAGGAACTCGATCAGCGTTCAGTGCGACTCACCTCCTGCAGCCGATGACTGTGCCGGTGCCGCGGTCGCAGATCAGCGTGCCACCGCTAACGTGCAAGCCATGACCGTCGGCGTTTCCGGCCGTGCGCCGCGTTGGCCCGGTGCTTCGGAGCTTCCGCCTTCGCCGCCGCTGGCCCCGGAGTCGCCAGCTCCGGGCGCTCCGCCCTTGCCGTCTTCACCACCTGAGCCAGGCCGACTTCCGCGGCCAACGCCGCCCGAGTCCCCGACCCCGACAACACCGCCAGATCGTCGATGGCTAGCCCTAGTAGCTGGGCTGGTCGTGCTGGTGCTCGTAGCTGCATCGTTCCTCCTCGGTCGCAGGACCACCCCAGAGGTGGCAGCCGGGTCCGGTTCGTCGGTCCCGAGCTCAGCGGTCACCTCGAGCACCGTCAGCGCGACTGAGGCGCCGCGATCAACTTCGGCGCCGGCGCCGACGACTGTCCCGAGTTCTACGACCTCGGCGCCGCCGAACGTGCCGACGATCGACGAGCGTCAGCTCGAACTCGAGTTGAGAAGTCTTGCTGCCTTCGTGGTAAACGAGCGAGGGCTCCGGTTCGTGCAACCCGTCTACTCATTGCTTCTCGACGAGGAGGAGTTCGGGGATCGGCTGATGGAACAGTTCAGCCCCGAGGACCTGGAGGCGCAGGGCCGACTACTCGGAGCCTTGGGTTTGTTGCCACCAGGTGAAGACTTTGCCCGGCGCTTGCGCGCGTTGCTCGTGTCCTCGGTGCCAGCGTTCTACTCTGCCGACGCCAATGCCGTGATCGTCAAGCGCCGACCACTGACGAACGACTTGCGGCAAGCGTTGGTACACGAACTCACGCACGCCCTCGACGATCAGCACTTCACGCTCTCTCGTCCTGAGTACGCGAGCCGCAAGGACGAGGTCGCGTTTGGGTTGCGTGCTCTGGCGGAAGGTGATGCTCGCCGCATCGAGCGCAGGTGGCACGACCAGTTCAACCCGGGCGCACCGTTCGACCTGACACCTCCATCGCTCGACCAGCAGACCGATCCGAACGGGGATCCCGCAATCGTCGTCAGTCAGACGATCGAGACGTACGTTCTCGGTGAGGCGCTTGTCAATGACATCCTCGAGCGCTCCGGCCCGAGCGGGCTTGATTCCGCGTTCGTCACTCCGCCAACGACGAGCGAGCAGGTCATCCACCCCGAGAAGTTCGCCGCACGCGAGCCGCGCATCGAGGTCGAGCCACCGCCGTATCAAGGAAGCAAGATCCGGGACGGTGTGTTGGGCGAGCTCCTGACCCGTCAGCTGTTGGAGTCACGTATCGGTCGCGAACGCGCGTTGGTCGCAGCTGCCGGTTGGGGCGGCGATTGGTTTGTCGAGTACTCCGATGACGATGGGCAGAGCTGTTTTCGGATCGACTGGCGGATGGATTCACAAAATGATCTGGACGAACTTGCCGCAGCGCTCGACGCCTGGAAACAGGCTGGCGGTGTGGGTGATATCGAGCGGCCCGATGGTGAGACCCTACGGCTGACCAACTGCCTCCCCCCACCCCCATCTGGTGGGGGAACCTCGCCGCTCTGATCGTTTGCTTGAGACGAACGGCGACGTCTGGGGCACGCAGCCGTTGGCGGGATTCTCAATTGACTTTTGCGATGACGTTTTCGCCGAAGCGCCCCAGTGCTTCCGCGATATCGGTGGGGGAGAACGACAACGGCGGTATCACGATACGGGACACGCCGAGATCCTCAAGTTTGTGCACCGCTCCGATCGGGTCGTCGCCGAAAACCCCTTGCGAACCGCAGGTGATCTCGATGCTGTCCGGGTTCCGGCCGGCATCCTCTGCAGCTTTGCGCATGATCGCCAAGAGTTGGCCGAGTTCTTCTGTGCCGGTCCGGCCGGGAAAGAAGCCATCACCGAGCCGACCGGCTCGTCGGGCCGCGGCCTTCGTGTGCCCCCCGATGATGATGGGCACCGTACCGTTGGCTGGTTTGGGCAACATCACCGCGTTGTCGAAAGCACAGAACTCTCCGTGAAAGGTTGCCTTGTGCTCGCTCCACAAGGTCCTCATAACGGCGATGTACTCATCGAGCCGATCGCCCCGTCGTTCGAATGGCACACCGATCGCATCGAACTCCTCGGCAAGCCAGCCGACCCCAACTCCGAGACGCACGCGGCCACCCGAGAGGCGGTCGAGCGATGCGACCTCCTTTGCCAAAACCAACGGGTTCCGCTGTGTCGCGATGAGTATCCCGGTGCCGAGGTTCAGTGTGGAGGTGTGGGCAGCAACCCAAGTCAACCAGATCAGCGGGTCGGGCATGTCGATCATGCCGTCGCCGGGCATCCGGCCGCTCTCGTCATAGGGGTAGCGAGACTGGTAGCCGTCAGGGACGACCACGTGCTCGACGGTCCAAACGGAATCGAACCCAGCATCTTCGGCAGCTTTGCCGATCGCGGCAGCCCCGTCGGGTGACGCGAACATCCCGACGTTGGCGAAGACGACCCCGAAGTCCATGCTGTCCCCCTCGTGTGTGGTGTCAGATGCCGGCGAACGTACCCGAGCTGGTGCGTTAACCGAAAACGGCTCGTTCGAACGCTTCGTCGCGCTCACCGGTGGCTTGCCGATCGGCGAGCTTGTCCATCCAGTTCTTGATCTCCTCGTTGCCAGCCGCATCGACCATTGCTTTCGGGATGGCCTTCATCGTGTAACCCTCGGGCATCGGAGGAGCATCGTCGGACCGCCGAGCCAACGCCGCCTCGATGATTGGTGCAAACCGTTCAGCCTTCGCCGTTCGGAGTTTCTCATCGCGTTCTTTGAACTCGGGCAGCACCTCGGCTGCGAACAGCTCGAGCGACTCCATGATGTGCTCGTGGCGGTTCCGACCGGCCTGCATCACAAAGATCACCTGGTCGACACCCGATTCCTCGTAGCGGCGCAGGAACTCGCGGATCTGCTCGGGCGTGCCGACTGCTCCGCGCAGTCCAGTCACGTCACCTGCCGCCGCCTTCGCGCCCAGGATCTCTTGACGGGCTGCGATCGCGGCTTCTGGTGAGTAGCCGAGCTTGTCGCGCCGCTGTTGGAACTCCTCCCACACATTGGTGACGCCCGGGACGTGCTCACCGAAGACGTAATAGTGAGCGAGCGAATAGCCGAAGAAGTTGCCACCTTCTAATCCGCGGGCGATGGCTTCGTCTTCGTTACGGTGGCACATCATTGGTGTGACGCACGCGATGTCGGTGTTGACGGCCTTGCCGACTGGCACGCATTTTGCGGCCATGGTCGCTTCGTAGTCGCTGACCCACTGCCGGGCTTCCTCGGGGTCGATGAATGCGAAGGTGAGCGCCCCGATCCCCTTCTCCGCAGCAAGCAGGATCGTGTCGCGGCGACTGCACGCGACCCAGACCGGCGGATGCGGTTTCTGGACTGGTTTCGGCACAACGTTGCGTGGCGGTACCGAACAGAACGTGCCGTTATGACCCGTGAAGGGCTCCTCGGTCATGCAGCGGATTGCCACCTGCAGGCCCTCGAGCCACGCTTCCCGCTTGACTGCAGGCGGGATGCCGAATCCACCGAGTTCTGCTTCCGAGGAGGATTCACCACTGCCGAACTCGACTCGTCCGTTGGAGACCAGATCGAGCATTGCGACCCGTTCTGCGGTGCGGACCGGGTGGTTGTACTGCGGCGCGGTTTGGATGATGCCGTGGCCCAGCCGGATGTTGGTGGTGCGCTGACTTACCGCTGCGAGAAACACCTCGGGGGCGCTCGAGTGGGAATACTCCTCGAGGAAATGGTGCTCGACCTCCCAGACGTAGTCGATTCCGAGCTTGTCGGCGAGTTCGATCTGTTCGAGGGCGTCCTGGATCAGTTGGCGTTCGCTGTCTTGGTCCCAGGGGCGCGGGAGTTGGTGTTCGTAGAAGATTCCGAATCGCATGGTGGCTCCCTCGAGCTCAGGCCGCCGCGCGAACTTCGTCGCCGTTGGGCTGGATTTCGACCAGGGTGCCGTCGGGGAGGCGCTGCACGGAACCGAGCGAGATGAACTCGTCAATGATGTCATCGCGGTCGGGCCGATCGCCGATGGCCCGCTCTACCTCGCGCATCACCAGTCGGAGGAAGTCGGCGCGTCGAAGGAAGCGGGATTCTTGCAGGGCTCGGTCCCATAGCAGCTGGATCATCTCCTCGCCGTTGTATCGGGTCCCGGTTTCACCGACCCACGTGCGGTCACGCATCTCGGAGAGCGCGACTTGGAGATAACCGACGTGTGGGGTCTCGTCCTGACGGATGTAGGACACGATCCGGCCGGCTTGGCCGTCGCCGGCGACGAGATCCGGATCGCCGAGCACCGCTTCCGCCCATCGGAACGCGTGAAACGCTGAGATCTCGATGAACAGAAGACCGATCATCCGGCTGAGCATGCCTTCGAACTCGAGGGGAATGTCCTTCGGTAATGCTCGATTGGCCTCCATGAACGCCCGGATCTTTTGGAGATCTGGGATGCCGCCGCCTGGCGCGGTGATTCCCATCCGTTCGAGCATGAGCGCCGTCTGGTCCTCGGTGACTGGATTCTCGAACGCGATGTCGCGAGCAGCGAACCACATCTTGTCGTGACCTGCCTCCTGCTCCCATCCCGCCTCGTCCCGAGAATGAGCCTCGAACAAACCCTTTCGGATGTGGTCGGTCGCGGTTCCGGTGATGTCATCGGCAAAAATTTGCCGGAAGTCCGGTAGCGGCAGGTACCGCATCATCGCCCCAAATCCCTCGACCGTTCCGATGCGGGTCAGCGCGGCGATCGTCGGTTCGGTGATCCCCTGTCGGATCAAGAACTTGGACTGCTCGACGTTGGGGAAGTTCTCCGGCCAGGCGTCTATGGGAACGTCAAGTGGGTCGGTGCCGAAATCCGCCCGTCGTTTGGCTTCCCAGGCCTCGATCGCAGGCGCGCGATACAGCGTACGGGGCGAGACGTAGTTGCCTTCCTCGTCGAAGCCTCCGTGGCACCGAACGCCGTTGACGACGAGTGGCTCGGCGTAATCGTGCGACATCAAGAGCTCTTCGGTACTGAACTCGACCTGTTCGGTCATCTGAACCCCCCTGAAGACGAACAGTCGACCCGCCGTGGGTGGCACGGGCCGAGCTTCCCGACACCCAAAGTGTATACTCGAGTGTATACACCTTGCAATGGTGGCCTGTGCTACACGAAGGTCGTGGTCTCGGGGCGAGCGTCCTTCGCCAACCAGACAAGGAACTGAAGGTCTCGACGGCGACGGCAGGGAGCGGTGGCTCGATCAGCACCAACCATGAATGACGTAGCAGCACCCAGACGTTTCCTGCGTCGAGAGGAACGGCAGGCATCGATTCTCGCTGCAGCGGCGAGAGCCTTCGCTCGCGCGGGGTTTGCCGCCACCTCCATGGAAGACGTTGCGGCGGAGGCCGGCGTCACCCGTTTGATCCTCTATCGCCACTTCGAATCCAAAGAGGATCTCTACCGATCGGTGCTCACCCGGGTTTCAGACCGGCTCGAGCAGGAATTTATCGGGTTGTTAAAGCGACCTGAGCGACGCCAACGCGGCTTCATAACCCGTTCCATCCTGACCGTTGCCCGTGAAGACCCTGACAGCTTCCGATTGTTGATGGTGCATGCCCACCGGGAGCCCAACTTTGCTGAGTACGCAAGCCAGCGGCACCAGCAGGCCCTAGTCATCGCAGATGCCATGATCGCGGACGCGATCGCTGACCCGGTGATGAAGCGTTGGGCCTCGCAGACGATCGTCAATTACCTCATCCATGGAGTCCTGGTGTGGCTCGACGAGGGGGATCCCCAACGTGACGAGGAGTTCGTCAGCTTTGCCACTGATGGCTTGGTGGCCATGTTCTCAGCGTGGGCTCCAACGAGGGCAAAGGAGCTGCAGTCTCGGCTCGAACGAGCGGGGCGAGGACGAGCCCACGAGTAGGCTCATGATTTCATGTCCGTCACCATTGACATCGGCACGCTCTTTGGGCTTCATGGGCGCGTTGCCATCGTCACCGGCGCATCGAGCGGGCTCGGCGCGCGATTCGCCCGGGTCCTCGACGCGGCTGGCGCCACCGTCGTTCTCGCCGCCCGACGACAGGAACTGCTTGAACAGCTGGCAACCGAACTCGAACGGGCGGTGCCGGTTGTCTGTGATGTCACTTGGGGTCCGGACCGTGCTGCCGTCGTGCAGGCAGCGCTGGACGTGAACGGTCGGATCGACATCCTCGTGAACAATGCAGGTATTGGTGAACCGATTCCGGCTGAAGACGAGCCGCTCGAGCATTTCGAGCACGTGGTGGACGTGAACCTCAACTCGTTGTTCGCACTCACCCAGCTCGTGGGGCGCGAAATGATCGCGGTCGGCCGCGGTTCGATTGTGAACATCGCCTCGATCCTCGGCCTGGTGGCCTCGGCGCCGATCAAGCAGGCCAGCTATGCGGCCTCCAAGGGGGCAGTGGTCAATCTCACTCGCGAGCTGGCGGTTCAATGGGCGCGCAAAGGCGTCCGCGTAAACGCCATCGCCCCGGGCTGGTTCCCCAGCGAGATGACCACGGCGATGTTCGAAGACGAGGCGTCGAATGCCTACCTTCGCCGAAACGCGCCGATGGGTCGAGGGGGAGCCGAGCATGAACTCGACGGTGCGTTGCTGTTCCTGGCCAGTGACGCGTCTAGTTACGTCACGGGGCATACCCTGGTCGTCGATGGCGGGTGGACGGCTCGGTAGGGGGGAGTAGCCGGAGATGACCGCGGTCAGCGACCCCGCACCAGACGGACCAGGAGCGCAAGACTGGTCGACTGCGGGTGATCGGCCCAGCGATGAGCCGAGGCCCGCACAGGATGAATCACCGCAGGCCGCAAACACGCGAGCCCGACGTATCGGCGTGGGGTTGCTGTTGGTTTTTGCTGCGATCGGGCTGGTCATTCGGCTGTTTGCCGTGACCAGCTGGTACCCAAGTTGCCCGTCACCCAAGGTGTTCGGGGAGAAGCCACCCGAGGGCTGCTTCCAGAACTACAACTGGGGCGACGCGTTCTACTTCACGACGCAGGCCAAGCTGCTGGCCGAAGGCCATGGGTTCATCAACTCGCCGTCGTGGTTCCTCCACAACACAAAGAATCCGGCAATCCCCGAATATCTCCCTGGTGCTGGGCATCCTCCGCTGTACACGGTGGTGCTGGCCGTCCTCTACAAGGCAGGCATCGACAACCCCGGGGACCAGCGGATTGTGTTCCCGTTCGTGGGGGCGATCGGGGTGCTACTCGTGGGCGCGGCGGCGTGGCAGGTGGCAGGCCGACGCGGACCGGTCGTGGGACCGATCGCAGCCTTCATTGCCGCGACCTATCCGATGATGTGGATCAACGATTTCCGTTATCTCTCAGAGTCGATCTACATCCCGATCGTGGCGCTGTTGGTGATGGCGATGTATCGGTTTGCACGCCAACCGAGCGTTGCCAGTGCAGCGCTTGCTGGAGCGATGTTCGGGTTGGCTGGTCTCACCAGAGGTGAAGGGTTCTTCATCCTGGCGTTCACGGTCCCCTTCCTGTTGTGGAGGATGAAGGATCGGCCGTGGAAGGAGAGGGTTGCGTTGGGGACTGTGGTTGTCGGGGTGATGGGTGCGTTGATGGCGCCCTGGGTTCTCTACAACCTCAGCCGGTTCGAAGAGCCGGTGTTCGTCACCTCTGGCACCGGCATGGTGCTCCTCCACGGCTCGTGCGACCAAGCGTTCTATGGGGACGCCGTCGGGTACTACAGCTTTACATGCGCCGACGTACTGAAGTCCTATGACAATCGGCTCCTCATCTATTACGAAGAGCACGCCGATGTCGTCGCCCGGGAGTTCGCCATCGACTATCTAAAAGAAAATTTCTGGCGCCTCCCAGTGGTCGTGTTAGCTCGAATCGGGCGCATGTGGGATCTCTACGCGCCCTTCCAGAACGTCTCGTTCAATGACCAACTCGAAGGACGCGGGTACTACCCGTCGCTTATCGGGCTCTGGTACTACTGGCTGTTGATTCCACTGGCGGTGTACGGCGCGGTGGTACTGCATCGGCGGGGTACACCGCTCAGCCCGCTGCTCGGGATAGCGGCTGCCGTCACCCTCACGGCAGCGCTGAGCTTCGGTGTCACCCGTTATCGGGTGCCAGCGGAGGTCTCACTCGTGATCCTGGCGGCGATCGGTGTCGATGCGGCAGTAGCTCGTTGGCGCGGCTCGAGACCGGCCGCTGTCGACACTGCGACGCAGGACCCATCCTCTCAGTCGGCCCTATCTGTCGAGTGCGCTAGGGTCGACGAAGCCAGGTCGGCACCGACTGGGTGAACGCCAGTGTCGCGGGTCTTGAGGCGGTGGCCGATCGTATTGCGACTGTGCGCCGTCCTTGGATTCGTTGCCTGGCTGGCGACGTTGGCATCCTGCGACCGGGGCCCGCGGACCCTTCCAGATTCGGGATCGGATCCCGGATCGCCTTCGGGCGGCCACTTGCGATTCGCCCTCCCGCGTGATCCAAGCGGTCTTGATCCAGCGACCGTTCGGTTTGGCCCGGACGAGTTGCAAGTCGCTCGGGTCATCTTCGATCCGTTGCTGACGATCGATGAGAGCTCGGAGCTGCGTCCCGGGCTTGCCACCGAGGTCTCACCGAACAGTGATCTCACCGAGTGGACGATCATCTTGCGCCAGGGGGTCACGTTCAGCGATGGGTCACCGGTCGACGCGATGGCAGTGAAGAGTTCGCTTGACGCGGCACGCCATTCGGCTGCTCTCGGGCCGTTGCTCGAACCTGTCGACGACATCCGCGCGATCGACAACGACACCGTTGTCGCAATTCTCCGGACTCCTTGGGCAGCATTCCCTCAGATGCTGGCCGGACAACCCGGGTTCGTGAGTTCGCCGCAGATGCGACTGGCTGCCGATCCGGCGCGGGCTCCGGTGGGCAGTGGGCCGTTCGTGTTGGACCGTTGGGAAGCTGGTCGGGAGCTGGTGCTGACCAAGCGCGTCGGCTATTGGCAGGATGGATTGCCGCGCCTTGACCGCGTCACCTTCGTGGTCAGCCCAGATGACGCCGCCCGGTTCGCGGCGGTGCGACAAGGCGAAGTCGACGTCGCCAGGCTCGTCGATCCAGCCGAGCTGGCCCGCGCATCGATGGATGGTGGCGACGGGTTCGAAGTGTTAAAGGACAAGAGTGACGACACACCGGAGTTGGTGATCGTCCTGAACACGGCAGCGCCACCGTTCAACGACAGGTCAGCTCGTGCTGCGCTCGCATTCTCGATTGACCGCGACACCTTGTCCCGGGAGGTGTTCAACGGCGAGTACCTCCGCGCCGACGGTCCCTTCAGCGAGGGCTCACGGTTCTACGGTGAAGCCCACTGGCCCATCCTCGATGTCGCTCATGCCGCGGACCTTGTCCGAGATCACGAGCGCCGAAACGGTCGACCTGTGGAGTTCCGGCTGACAATCGGGCCGGGACCGTTGGCGGTCGAGCTAGCCCGGCGGATCATCGAGCAGACCGCGGTCGTCGGGATCCTCGCTGAGATCGAAGTCGCGGATAGCGAGGAGCAGCTCAGCACCCGTGTCGCACGTGGGGACTTCCAAGCTGCGGTGCTTGCGCTGTTCGACGGTAGCCATCCCGACGAGGACTACGCGCTGCTCCACGGTGGTAGCGGAGTACCCCGACAGGGCGTTCCGAGCGCGAACCTCGCCCGGTTCAACGATCCGTCGGTCGATGTGGCGCTTGACGCCGCGCGTCGGACGCTGGACGTGACCGCTCAGGCCGAGAGATACCAGCAGCTCCAAAAGGTGCTGGCCGAGCAGTTGCCCTACGTCTTCCTTGTTCATGTCCAATCGGCCTTGATCGTCGGCAATGCGGTCAGAGGACTGGCTGACTGGAGGACCCCGACAGGGGAACCCGGCATTCGCCAATGGCGTTCGACGGTTTGGCTTGGATCTGTGTGGCTGGAACCGTCCGGAGGTGGGGAGCCAGGAACGAGCGGGACAAGGCTGGGCAGCGACTCCTGACGCCGTATTAGATTCGGCCCGTCTAATGAGGGGGTCACCGTGTTGTTCATCATGCGTCACCGGCTGAACGCCGTCGGCGTGATCGCTTTGGTAACCGCATTGACGGTCTCGTCGTGTGGAGGGAGGGCCGACCGCGCGGGGCAGCCGACACCGACCGCGCCCGGGTCGAGCCAACTGACTGGGACCGGGTCCACAGCGGATCGGAACGTTGAGCACGACGACGCTGCATCGGTACCGTCGCGTCCG
>JANZZE010000123.1 GCA_026419545.1 Acidimicrobiales bacterium | reverse complement strand
ACGTGCCATCCACTCGGGGTGCTCTCTTGCAACGCGCGATCCCGGTGCGGCAAGGAACGGAGCTATCCAGAGCCCGGGAACAAAGCCGGCTGCCGAGACCACCTCGGCGATTGCCGGCAGACCAGACGGAAACTTCTCGTTGGTGTCGAGCCAGTCACCGATGGCGGCCTGGAAACCGTCGTCGAGCTGGAAGACTGAGAATGGCCAATCTCGGGCACGGGCGAGGTTGTCGTGAAACGCCGCTTCGGTGATGTCGTGGAAGTAGTGATACCAAGAGCACCAGCCGACCTGGTAAGGGGCATGAACCCGCGCACGGTTGCGTGTGCCGACCTCCCGAGCCCAACGGGTTAGCGCTTCTGCCGCTGACGCGTTCCCTTCGGTGTCATCGATCACAATGTTGTGGAGCGATCGCCGCTCCCCAGGTTCGAGGGCGACATCACCGAGAAATGCCTCGGCCCATAATTCCACCTTGCTGCGCTCACCTCGCCGCAGACGCCAGGTGCCATCGTGATCGTGTCCGGCTTCGAAGCCAGCAAGGATCAGATCGGCGGCGGCATCGGCAAGCAGGGTCACCCATTCGGATCGCAGCTCGTCGTCCCGGGCGCGCCGCTGGTCCGCATGATGAACTGCCTGGAGGAATTCGAAATCAGCCTTGGTTGACGGGTCGGTGTCGATGCCGAAGGTGGCGACACCGGTGGGGCTCCACGATTGGTATCCGTGGCAAAAAAATCGGAGCGGCTCGGTTGGGGAGTCGACTTCGAAAACGAGAGAAACGGCCCGTACCCTGACCGAGGCATCACCTCGGTTTGCGAGTGACCAGCCATAGCTGACGAACCCGTCGGAGCCCTCTTCGAGTTCGATCCAGAGCGGACCGAGGTCGTAAACACCTGGACCGCTCAGTTCGACAGCTCGTTCACCGGTACTGCCAACGGCGAGCAAACGCCTTGGGATGAGCCGCATGGCTGGCGATGCTATGCGTATTCAGCCGCACTCGATTCCTTCAGGTGGGGCCGGGATGAACGCTGACTGGGTTGATGTGGTGGTTTGGTCGTTCGAGGGGGCACTCAACCCCGAAGCGGTCTGGGGTGCGGAAGGAACCACCGGTCGGTCATCGTCAATACCACGGAAGATGTCGAAGATCGGATGAGCCTCTGCGTCGTGGAGGATCAAGACTGCTTGTTGTCCGACCCACGCGTTGTGGGCTGGGGGTGTGTAGGTCTCGAGTTCATCAGGGTCGAATTCCTTCATCTGCTGCGACACGTCGATCAGCTCCTGCACGCTGACGAACTCGTCGAGCTGCACGTTTTTCTGGGCGAGCGATATCAGATTGCTCAGAGTGATGGGGTTGCGCGCACCGCGGTTGATCGCTTTGCGCATTGCGTTGCGCATGAACTCTTGTTGTCGCCGTGCCCGACCGATGTCGCCTGATGAGTCCTCGACCCACTCGCCATTGACTTGGACTTTGAGATGTCGTGAGCGTGCGAATGCCAAAGCGTGGCTCCCGTCGAGGGTGATGCAGCCGGGGGCATCGAATTGGTAGAGGCCGGTTTCAGTGTCCTGAGCTGGCCACGGAAAGTACATCGGAACGCCGTCGAGCAAGTCGACGAGGTTCTCGAAGCCAGCAAAGTCGACAATCGCGTAGTGATGGATGGGTATCCCGAAGTTCACGTAGATCGTCTCGATGAGCTTCGAGATGCCACCGAAGGCGTACGCGTGGTTGATCTTGTAGCTGCGAGTGTCAGGTGGGATTCGTACGTACAAGTCTCTTGGCAACGAGAGGATGGCGGCGCGCTCGTAGATGGGATCGACCCGCAGGATCATGATCGTGTCGGTGAGTTGACTGGTGCCTCGCCCGTTCCGGACGGGATCATCGCCGCGAAGGCCAGTCGCGTTGTCGATGCCGACGAGCAGGTAGTTCTTGGCGTCCCCCTTGGGAACTTCGGGCTCGAATCCGCGCTCGATCGGGATCGAGAGGCGGGGAATGCTCGTTACCTCGCGTTTGAACCACGTCAATCCGGCTGCTGACCCGAGGCATGCCACCACGATGAAGATGTTGAACGCGATGAGCGAGCGCTGGGCCCGCGTTCTCCGAGGCTTTGCGGAGCCGTTGCCACTCGCCGAATTGGCCGACCCTGTCATCGCTACTCCGGAATATCGGATAGGGCCTGCTTGTGCTAGCGCAGCATTCAACCCTGGGCAAGCATCAACTCGATGGCGTCATCGACCGGCACAGGCTTGCTGAACAGGTACCCCTGGGCTAGGTCGCAATCGAGATCGCGTAGGGCCTCCATCTGGAATAAGGTCTCGACTCCTTCGGCTACCACCTGCAGCCCTAGAGACTTGGCCATCGAAATCGCGGCCGACACGATTGCTGCCTCTTGCGAACCTTCTTTCTCGACACCGTCCACGAAGGATCGGTCGATCTTCAGGTAGTCGGCCATTGTGAAGTGGCGGATGTAGTCGAGGCTTGCATAACCAGTCCCGAAATCGTCGATGGCGATCTTCACGCCGAGCGCTTTGAGTCGGTTGAGTGCGTTCACAGCGTGTTCAACGTCGTGCACTAGGTCGCTTTCGGTGATTTCGAAGCAAAGGCGGTCCGGAGAGATGCCGGTACGCTCTAACGCAGTCTGTACAACGTGGATCAGGTCGGGGGAAGCGAGCTGACGAGCTGACAGGTTGACCGCGATCTGTACCCGACGGCCGTTGGGCAGCACTGGCCAGCGCGCTGCTTGCTCGCAGGCCTGCTGAAGCACCCACCATCCGAGTGGAACGATCAGTCCGGTCTCTTCGGCCAGAGGGATGAAGGTGCCTGGCATCACCAGGCCATGGCCTGGCCGGTGCCAACGAACCAAGGCTTCGGCATGAGCTATCGCCCCGTCACGTAGGTCGACCACTGGTTGGAAGTGCAGCTCGAACTCGCCACTGTCGATGGCAGCTCTCAACGCTTGCTCCAGGGCTAACTGTTCGACCTTGAGACGATCCAGATTTTCCTGGAAGACCACATATTGATTCCGCCCCTGGTCCTTGGCGCGGTACATCGCCACATCGGCGTTGCGGACTAACGATTCGGGTTCTTCGGTCGGATCGGTGGTGAAGGCAATCCCGATGCTGACCGTCACATGAATCTCTCCGCCGCCGAGCCGGAACGGTTCCGTGAGGACCGAAGCGAACTTCCGCGCCGCTTCGCTTGCTGCTTCCTCGTCGGGAATGCGATTGCACACAATCATGAATTCATCGCCGCCGAACCGGCCCAGGGTGTCGCCGGGTCGGAGTGGTCCGCGCAGTCGCTCGGCGACGAGTTGGAGCAGTTGATCTCCAAGGGCATGTCCGACCGAATCGTTGATGACCTTGAACCGGTCGATGTCGACGAACAGCACGGCGATCCCGGTCTTGAGCCGAGCTGCTCGGTCGAGGGCGTCACGAATGCGGCTGTGGAGCAAGCTCCGATTTGGGAGGCCAGTGAGTCCGTCATAAAGCGCTTGATATTCGAGGGTCGACTCGAAGCGCCGGCGCTCGATTGCGATGGCCGCGAGGTTCATGGCGCGACCGAGAAGGTCGAGTTCTATCGGTTCGAGTGGTCTGGGGTTGGTGAAGAAGACCGTCAGCGAACCGAGCAGTTCACCGGAGCCCGGCGCGAACAATGGCGCGGCGCGGCAGACGCGCAGGCCGTGGTCTGCGAACACCTCGATCTTGTTGAATCGTTTGTCGCTGACAAGATCGAACTCCTGAAATCCCTCGCCAGCACGAAGGTCCCGTGAGGGGTCTGACCGCGGGCTCAATTCATCAAGGAGTGTGATGACCGGGCGCGGCAGGTTCGGAGCTGCCCGGACCCGGATTGCTCCATCGGTATCGAGCATTCCGACGGCGCAACGAGCTCCTTCGATGCTGTGCTCGATCATCTGGGTGATCTTCTGCAGCGTGATCTCAAGTGGTGCGCCACGGGCGATGGCCTCAAGCAAGTCAGCCTGCTCGGCCAAGAGATCCTCGGCCTGTCGCCGACTGGTCACATCTCTGACGTTGACGACGATCCCCTCGACCACGGGATTGTCCAGCATGTCGCTGAACATCACGCTGAGGATCTTCCAGGTGCCATCGCGATGGCGGACGCGGAACTCGAAGGGGCCTCGGTCCGGGGAATCGCTGCGCATCGATCGGAATGCCGAAATGAGGTCATCTCGATCGTCAGGATGCAGCAGCTCGAGTTGGTTGTGACCGACGAACTCGTGTGGTTCATAACCGAGCAGTTCACTGACCGATGGGCTTGCGTACTTGATCGTTCCATTGGCGTCGGCGACCAGTACGAGATCAGAACCCCCTTGCACGAGGCTCTGGGCCCACTGCTCGCTCCGGCGGAGCTGTTCTTCGGCTTGTGCCCGTTCGGTGATGTCGCTGGCGGTGAGGATCATCCCCCCGATCGCAGGGTGGTTGAACTGCGGGTTGGCAACGACGTTCAGCCTCCGATACGTGCCATCAGCGGCGCGTATCCGATACTCAGTGGGGTTGAACTTTGTCCCTGTCGTGACCACCTCGACCCACTCGATTGCTGCAAGATCAAGATCGTCTGGGTGGATGAGATCGAAGCAGTTCTGACCGATCAGCGATGCTGGGTCATACCCGAGTTGGTCGGTTACCGAAGGACTCACCCAGGTGATCTTGGCGTCATCGTCGGTGACGACGATGACATCGCTGATACCTTGAACGATGGCTTGGGCCCACTCCTCGCTGATCCATCGCATGTCTGTCCGCTGGTCAGAGACAGGATTGAGACAGCGCGCCACCAGATATTGGGTCTCAGGACCATCGGACTCGATCGAGTGGTAAACGAAGAATCGCGAGGTGACCTCGATCGGGGGTCCGTGTTTTCTGCGCAGTGACAGTTGTTCGGTGATGTCTGCACCGCGTTTGACTGCGTTATCGATGCGACTCACGGTTTCGAGTGAGTTCTCACTGCTCAGCAGTGTTGCCGGCGATTGGCCGTAGACATCGCCGAGCGTGAACCCGGTGAGCCTCGTGAACGAGTCGTTGATCCACACGATATGAATGTCTCGACCGCCAGGCTGCATTTCGCTCACGGCGAGCGCGTCATCAGAACGCGCCACAATTGCCTCGAAGAGGCCGTGCCATTCCGATCCGCGGTCGGAGGGGGCGACCGGGTCGGCTCCTCCAACTCCTCCCTGGACGATGGCTGGCTCCTGGCGGGCGGGCCGGCTCGGGCTAGCGGATAAACGTGGGCGGGCTGCGGGTCACAGATACCGCGGACCCGTGGTTCCATCGGCTCAGCCTGTCCGGCAGTTAGAAGTTTGTTCGAATCTGGGTCGATAGACCTAGCCGGTAGTTGCACCGACCGCGACTGCTTCAAGCTCGGGTAGGCACGATTCGACGACGGGCACGTAGAAGCACCGTTAGCCTTTCGGCGATGGATGGCCGCACGTTCAGCGTTGTCGAGGTCACCTCGATGATTCAGCAGGCCATGCGTATGTGCTTTCCCGATGAGGTGTGGGTTGAAGGCGAGATCCGCGGCTTGTCCAGTGTTTCCGCCGAGCGACGAGGCGAACCCGGTTCGCGCCACGTGTTCTTTCAGCTCGTTCCACCCGGCACTGTTGGTGCACCAACTGCATGTCTTCCGGTGAAACTGTTCGATGCGCGGCGCCGGCAGGTCAACGCGCTCTTGAGACGCCACGGCTCGATCAAGATGGCCGACGGAGTGAGAATCCGTGTCAAGGGTCGGCTCTCGTTCTATGAACCGCGAGGAACGATCGAGCTCCGCATGTCGGGCATCGACCCGACTTTCACGCTGGGCCTCTTGGCCTCCGAACGCGAGCGCGTTTTGTCGATGCTCGCGGAGGAGGGACTACTTGATCGGAATGCGACGTTGGCCTTTCCCGAAGCGCCTCGGCGGCTCGGGCTGGTCACGAGTATCGGTAGCGCCGCGATGGCGGATTTTCTGCATGAACTCGACCACAGCGGGTTGGGGTGGACGGTCGTCGCAGTCGATGCCCGGGTGCAAGGCCTCGGAGCTGAACGTTCAATTGTCGCAGCACTTGAGCAAGCCGTTGCTCATCGGGTCGAGGTCGTCGCCGTCGTCCGCGGTGGCGGAGCCCGTACGGATCTTGCAGTTTTCGATACTGAGGCTGTCGCACGGGCCATCGCGTCCTGTCCTGTTCCGGTCGTCACCGGTATCGGTCACGAGATCGACTCGACAGTTGCCGATGCCGTGGCGCACCGGTCGTTCAAGACGCCGACGGCTTGTGCAGCTGGCTTGGTCACGATTGCCCGATCGCAGGTCGACCGAGCCGAGGCCGCGTGGGCATCGATCGTCGCGCGGGCGCGGCGGCACCGCGAGGTCGCCGACCACTATCTGGTGAGCTGTGCCCGCCAGGTCGCGGCCGCCTCCCGGCGGGTTGCCACGCGTTCGTTGACCTTGCTCGATCGCGATGTTGGCCGAGTCGCAGGAGCGGCGCGACACCAACTGGCGGCGGCTGAGCGTCGACTCGAGGTGGCCGAAGCGAAGGCCGATGGTCGTGATCCGCAACGGGTACTCGCACGAGGCTGGTCGCTCACTCGCACTAAGGCCGGTCGCGTGGTGCGTCGGTCGAAGGACGTTCGGGTGGGCGATGAGATCATCTCAGTTCTCGTTGACGGCGAGATCTGCAGCATCGTCACCGAGGTCGACAGCTGGACGGGGTCGCGCTGCCCATGACCGGTCAAGGGTCGGATGATTTGGTGCCTCCAGGGGTGACTGGCTATGCGGACGCCGTTCGAGAGCTCGAAGCGATCCTGGCTGAGTTGGAGCATGACGACATCGATATCGACCAACTGGCTGCGCAGGTCAGGCGCGCGGCCGTCCTGATCCGCTTCTGTCGATCGCGAATCCTCGAGGCTCGGGTGGAGGTGGAACAGGTCGTGGCCGACCTCGATGCTGCGATCGTTGACGACGGGGAAGACCTTCCCGACGAGGAATGACCTCAGGCTGCGAGAACTCGGTTCGCCAGAGTTTCCTACGATGGTGGTGATGACGCAGGGAGCCCCCGACGACGGACACTCGCCGTCAGGCGGGCTCTCAGACGTGGCAGCTGAACAGCCCACCGACGGGTTTGAGGAGCAGTTCCGTATCCTCGTTCAGTACAGCCGGGATGTGATCGCAAAACTGGATCACTTGGGTCGGATCCAATGGGTCAGCCCGTCGGTCACTTCGATGCTGGGGTATTCGCCCGAGGACCTCGTCGGAACGGTCGCCTTCGAACTCGTCCATCCACAAGACTTGGCTGCGGGGCTCGAGCAGGCAGCGCAGGCCTACGAGTCGTGCGAGATGGTGGATCCGGTGACGGTGCGCCTGCGGGCCAAGGACGGCCAGTGGATGCCGGTTGAGGTTGCCGCAGGCGGTGTTTGGGCTGAAGACGGGGACCTCGATGCTGTGATCCTCAATCTCCGCGATGTCCGCTGGCGGCTCGAAGCTGATGCCGCGCTGCAAGAACGTGAGGAACGGTTCCGTGCCCTTCTCGAGAGGAGTAGCGACGCAGTAGTCATCGTCGACCAACAGACCAACGTGCTATATGCCAGCCCGGCGGTGCAGAACCTGTTCGGTCGTTCGCCGGAGGAGTTGGTGGGCGCGTCAGCGCGCCGGTACGTGCACCCCGACGACCTCCCGTTGGTGGCCGAACGAACACGCGAGGTTTACGCGACACCGGGCGCCCAGATGACGATCGAGATGCGAACCCTCGATGCCGAGGGCGATTGGCGCTGGATCGAAGCCTTCTACAACAACTTGGTTGAGGATCCGAGGGTTCGCGGAATTGTCGTGCACGTTCGTGACGTCACTGACCGCCGCAATGCGCAAGACGCGCTCCGAGCCAGCGAAGAGCGTTTCCGGGCACTGGTCGAACACTCCGGCGCTATTGCAGAGCTGCTCGACGAACGCGGGACGATCACCTGGATCAGCGACAACTGTTTCGACCTACTCGGGTTCAGCCCGGACGAACTGGTCGGAAAGTTGTTCTCCAACGAGTTCCATCCTGACGATGGCGTGGTCGTTTCCGAGGCCTTCGGGTCGATCCTCGGAGAACCGGACAAATCGGTGACGGTCGAAGGAAGAGTTCGCCACGCGAATGGCACGTGGCGGTGGTTCGAATGCACGCTCACCAACCATCTGGCCGATTCATTGGTGCCGGGGATCATTGTCAACCTCCGCGACATCTCGGATCGGAAGATTGCCGAGACTGCGCTTCGCGACAGCGAACGACTGTTCCGATCACTTGCGCACTCGTCGCCGGTGGGCATCTTCCAACGTGACGCCGAGGGCGCCTGTGTTTATGTGAACGATCGTTGGGTCGAGATCACTGGGTACAACTTCGAGGAGTCGTTGGGAGACGGCTGGCGTCGCATGGTCCACCCCGAGGACCGAGCATGGTTGCAGGCCGAGGAAGCGGCTCCGAGTCTGGCGGCCGGGCTGACTCACGTCGAGTTCCGGGTCGTCAGACCCTCGGGTGAGCTGCGATGGGTGTCGATGCGCACCGCACCGATGATCGGGGATGGCGGCGAGCTCACCGGAACGGTTGGCACGATCGAAGACGTCACCGATCGTCTCGAAGCACAGCGCGACACCCAGCGGCTCATCGACATCTTCGAGGCGACCAATGACATCGTCGGTATCGCTGATCCGAGTGGTCGGCTCCTTTATGTCAACGCCGCCGCCCGCGCCTTCTTCGACATCCCCGATCATGCCGCGCTCGACCGGTTTGATCTGGCTGGACGCTTCCCACCACCGGTCGCAGAAATCATCAGCCGCGAGGTGTTGCCGGCCTTGGAGATGGACGGGATGTGGAGTGGCGAACTGGCGCTGATCCGCGCCGACGGCGTGACCATTCCCATGCTCGCTCAACTGCTGGTGCACCGGGATGTGAACGGCGACATGGAGTTCTATTCCGGGGTATTTCACGACATCAGCGAGCGGAAACAGTTCGAGTCCGTGCTCGCTCATCAAGCTACACATGATCCCCTCACGGGTCTTCCGAACCGTTCGCTCCTCCTTGCCCGGCTCCAGGAGGCCCTTGATC
>JANZZE010000122.1:7427-9067 GCA_026419545.1 Acidimicrobiales bacterium | reverse complement strand
GCAAGCACCACCCCATCGGCACTGATAATCAACCCGCGGGGCCGGTTGAACTGCTGTACAACGCGGCGAGCGTTGAGCGGGTCCTCATTGAGTTTTTCTGCGTCGACGACCTGTATCTGGTTGAGCCGGACGAACAGGGCCACATAACACAGCACGAGAAACACACCGAGTCCACGGATCTGCTTGTTCATCCATCGACTCCAGCGGAAACATCGATGACACCGGTGGCACTACCTTTGCGGCGGCGTCCCTGCTTCACCCGCTGCCTACTGCGGGCCATCGCCGCCTCTCTACGCAACACGGCAGGGGTCCTGATGCTCTCATCGGAGATGCGTAACAGGAGCGCCACGATGGCGTAGTTGGCAACCAGCGACGATCCGCCGTAGGACACGAACGGCAGGGTCACACCAGTGAGCGGCAGCAGCCTGGTCACGCCGGCCATGATGATGAATGCCTGGAGACCAACGAGTGTCGACAAGCCGGTCGCCAGAAGTTTGTCGAACGGGTACGTACTCCGAACCGCGATACGCAGGCCCGAGCCAACCATTAGTACGAACGTGAGCAGAATGATGGTGGCACCGAGCAACCCGAGTTCCTCAGCGATGAACGCGAATATGAAATCGGTCTCTTTGGCTGGGAATGTCGAAACCTCGCCGCTTTGCCCCAGGCCGGTTCCAGCAATGCCACCAGCTGCCATCATGAAGGCTGCCTGCAACACCTGATAACCGGAATCGAGCGGGTCCTTCCAAGGATCGAGCCAGGTGGTGACCCGAGCCCGGACGTGGCCAAACGACCGATATGAGAACCATGCCCCGATCCCGAACAGTCCGATACCCAGACCGAGATAGGTGGCGCGAACGGTTGCGACCCAGAGCATCACGATGAATAGAGCGAAGAACAGCAACGAGGACCCGAGATCCTTTTGCATGATCATCACGACAAGCGAAACACCCCAGGCGAGAAGCACCGGGCCGAAGTGGCGAGGATCGGGAAGGAAAATGGGCCCAAGCTTGCGAGTGCTCGTCGCGAGCAACTCACGCTTTTCGACGAGATACCCCGCAAAGAACACCGCCAACACCACCTTGGCGAACTCACCAGGTTGGAAACTGGCGTCGCCGATTCCAACCCAGATACGCGAACCGTTGACCTCCCTCCCGAAGCCGGGCACCATCGGCAGAAGGAGCAACCCGAGACCGAGCACCATCGCGGTGTAGCGGTAGATCGCCAGATCTCGCGCCTTCTTCACGACCACGAGGGTGAGTGCGAATACTCCCATCCCGACTGCAGTCCACATCGCCTGAAGGCCGGCAAGCCGCTCATCGAGCCGGGTGATCATCACGTATCCGAGGCCGTTCAACAGAGCCGCCAGCGGGAGTAACAGCGGGTCGGCCTGGGGCGCGAACCGGCGGGTGACGAGGTTCCCGAGCAGCAGCAGGCCCAACAGGATGAGCAAGAAAGGACCGATGTTGACTGGGATCCTGGCATCGATACCGAGACTGGCCAGGATGTAAGCACCCGCCGTGATGACCACGACGAGTACCAGCAACCCCAACTCGGTGTTGCGGCGCCCTGTACCCATCACTAATCCGACGATCGGCCGGGCCGATTGGGTGGCGAAGATTCATCGTTACCCTCAGCCG
>JANZZE010000122.1:0-7417 GCA_026419545.1 Acidimicrobiales bacterium | reverse complement strand
CTCGGAGATGTGTATAAGAGACAGTCGTTACCCTCAGCCGAGGGCACTCCACCAGATCCAGCGTTGCCTCCCAAACCAGTGCCGGAGACATCCCCGACCGCGCCGCCCAGCGATGCAGCAGTTTCGCCCGCCGCAGTGCGGATGTTCTGTACGTATCGACGGGCGTCTTCAAGCGTCGCTTCGTCCTTGCCTTTGCGGAGATCGGACAGGAACTGCTGCGGTACCTCATCTCGCCGTATGCCCGTTCGTTCCTCGACGCTCGGCTTGAACCACAGAACCCCGCCGGGTCGGCCACGGAATATCGTTACCTCGTCATCATGAAAGCCGACGAAGAACGTGTTGTTTGCAACGGCGGTCACGGCGTAGGCCCCAACTCCGAGCACCGCGAAGAACAGCGCGATAAAGGCCACGAGCCGCCAGGTCAGGCGGCTGGTCCGTAGCTCGACCTCTCCAGCGGCATTCGCCACGCCATCAGCCGGGACCGTCACAGACGCCGAGACGCGCTCCACCGATTCCTGCACCTCCGGGCTGGCCAAGACCCGCTCCGAGCCGTGCACCGCCTTGAGAATCCGCTGCTCCGGCTGGGCCCGACCAGAGACTCCGGCGATCACGTCGACGACGACGACACTGATGTTGTCGCGACCACCGTTGGCATTAGCGAGGTCGACCAAGGTCTTGGCCGCCTGTTCGGGATCACTGATGTTGCGAAGCACGTCAGCGATCTGGCCGTCCTCCACCTCATTGAACAACCCGTCGCTGCAGAGCAGGTAACGGTCTCCTTGGCAGGGCATTACCTCCCACGAGTCCACCATGACCTTGGGATCGATACCCAACGCTCGAGTAAGGATGTTCCGGTGAGGGTGTACTGCGGCCTCTTCCTTGGTTAGCTGCCCCTGCCTTTCGAGGGTCGCGACGAGGCTGTGGTCCTCGGTGATCTGCTCGAGCGCGTTCGCGCCCGCAGGCAGCAGGTACAGTCGCGAGTCGCCCACGTTGACGACTCCGATCCTTTCGGCGTCACCCTCGCCGACAACGGCCATCGCACAGATGGTCGTGCCCATACCTCGCAGCCCGGGCTCGGCATCAGCCCGTGCGACGATCGCGTCATTCGCTTTCTGCACCGCATCGACGAGCAAGTCGATGTTCGGTTCGGTGAAGTGCTCTGCGAGCGTTTCGATCGCAATACGAGCCGCAATCTCGCCGCCGCGGTGGCCCCCCATGCCATCGGCAACGGCGAACAGGTTTGCGGCAACCAAGACAGCGTCTTGCATGCTCTGTCGGACCTGACCGATGTCTTCAGCTGCCCCCGGCCTGAACATCATCACCTCAGCTCCAGAACAGTGTTGCCCACCTGGAGGCGGTCACCTGGCTGCATCACCATCGGCCCAGTGACCCTCTTGCGGTTCAGATACGTTCCGTTGGTCGATCCGAGGTCCTCGACGAGGAACTGGCCATCGCGTTTGAAGATCCGCGCATGAATCTGAGAAACGAACGTGTCATCAAGGGTGACACTGCAACCTGCAGCCCGCCCGACGGTCGTCTCATCGGCGAGGATGAAAGCCCGACCCTGCTGCTCGGGCGGCGCCACAACGACAAGTTGTGGCGGCCCTGGCAGCATCGGCACCGACAGGTTGCCACTCCTCGTTGTCTTCCGACGGCCCGATTCGGGACGCCGCTGGGCGCCGCGAGTGCCCACCGGCCCAGAGGGTGCGGTCTGCGGTGGGCCGATCTCGGCCCAGACAGCCCTGACCACGCGGAAGAAGAAAAGGTAGAGCAGCGCAAGAAGACACAGCTTGAGGACGGTGAGGAGTTGCTCCGACACTGGCCAGGAGATTACTGGTCAATGGCCCATCGGCCTGAGCAGAAGCCGGTGAACAGCCCCTCGGGTCAAGCAGCCAGAACACAAGCTGAGATATCCGCCCTCCGCGAGGACGGCCGCAATCGACAGCCCCTCTGGTCAAGAAGCCTGAAATACAAGCCGAGTGTTGCCGAAGGCGATCTCGTCGCCGTCGAACAGTTCGCGCTCAGTCACCCGGACACCGTTGACCCGAGTCCCGTTGGTGGAGCCGAGATCGACGAGCACGAATCCGTCCCCTCGAGGTCTGATCTCGGCATGGTGCCGACTGACGTTGGCGTCGGTGATCGTGATGTCGCAGTCAGGTAGCCGACCAATCGTCACGACCCGGTCACCAAGGATGTAGCGCTCGTTGTTGGGTAACAGCAGCGAACCAGCGCCTACGCCACCAGGTCCTTCACGCATCCGAGCATCAATGCGGAACTCACCCGTTCGGACATGATCGTCGACCATGAGCTCGACAGTCACAGGTCCGAGAAACGAGTAGCCCTCATCTCGTCCGTGCTCGCGGGCGGCGTCACAAAGTTCTCGGACCAAGGTGTCCCCGATTTCGGCGAAGCGGTCGAAGTCCTCCTCACTCACCCTGACTGTGAATGAGTTCGGGACGATGGTGCGCCCGCGAACATCCACCGACCGGTTTGCATCCATCTCACGCACTAGCTTCCGCCCGATCTCGATCGGCCGGAGCCCACTGCGGAACACCCGGGCGAACACGCCCTCGACCATGCTTTCGAGTCGGCGCTCGAAACCTCTGAGTCCCACGATCCGACACGATATCGACAACGGGTCGGTTCACCCTGGCGAACAGAACTGGCTTGGCTTCGACCCCGCCGGGTCATCAACCCCAGGCTTTCCACGGGTTCATTCACCCTGGCGGTCAGAGCTGGCTTGCCCAGCGTGGGCGACTGATCGGAGCACCAACGGTCGGCGGGGAAGGCGCGGAAAAGTGAAGCGCCGCACGAGGACGTCCAAGTCGAGGTCGTGGCCTACCTCCCCGGGCTCGACCAGCCCCAGGCTCTCGGCCAGTCGTCCACGCACAGCCGCCGGTGATGCACCGAGAGTTTGCAAATCGTCGAGTGTGACTGCGCCGTGGCGTTTGGCCAACCTCGACCCATCGGGCCCCAAAACGAGGGGGATGTGGGCGTACTCCGGTGGTTCGAGACCGAGAAGTCGGGCAAGGTGGATCTGACGAGGTGTGGAATCGAGCAGATCATCGCCTCGGACAACTTCATGGACTGCCTGATCGACGTCATCGACGACGACCGCCAAGTTGTAGGCCGGTGTGCCGTCGTTACGTTGGACAACGAAGTCGTCAACCGTTCCGTCGAACCAACCACAGAATCGGTCGTCGAAGCCGATACGCGTGCCTGCAGCCCGAACCCGAAGAGCAGGACGTCGCCCTTCTGCCTCGAACGCAGCTCGCTGCCGGGAGGTCAGCGTTCTGCACGTGCCCGGATACCCGCCTGGTGGGAGTCCACCATTGGGAGCCACGGCCGCTTCCAAGACCTCGCGGCGGGTGCAATAGCACGGATAGATGTGGCCTCCTTCGGTGAGGGTGGCAATAGCGGCACGGTAGAGATCAAGGCGCTCGCTCTGCCTGAGCACCGGGCCGTCCCAATCGATGCCGATGGCACGAAGCTGGTCGAGCTGGCGCCCATAAAACCATGGTCGGACCGATCCCCGATCGAGATCCTCCAGCCTCACCAGGAACGCACCGCCGAGCGATCGGGCCCGAAGCCACGCAACGAGTGCGGTACGGAGATTGCCGAGGTGCAGGTCACCCGATGGCGTCGGTGCAAACCGTCCGGACGGCACAGGCGATGCTCGCGCTGCACGGGCAACGCGGGCCAGCCGGCAACACCCTCGACCCGCCTGCACGGTCGTTGCCTGCGCCGGTCCGGCGGGTCGGGCCAGACCGATTGCAGGGCCGGGCCGCCGAGGAGCCGGAATCGCCCGTACAAATCATCTCAAGAGGGTTGGCCGGATGGCACCAGACCGGTCAACAGCAGGCACCATCCGGCCATGCACACACAACACCCGCCGGACCGGGTGCGCACCCGGCGCCGGGTCACCACTTACGATCCTGGGTCACCGTGATATCCAGTCAGAACGGGGCCTCCTCGCCGTAAAGCCGGCGGTGCTGACGCCGCCACGCCTCCCGGTAGACGGCCAACACGAGGAGATCTTCATAAGCCCCGTAGAGGTACTCGTGCTCTCGCAAACAGCCTTCGATCTCAAAGATGCGGGAACTGCCATTCTCGAATTGATGGAAATTCGAACGGAGGCATTCGGCGTACAACTTCCGGAAATCGAACTGGCAGAACACGTAGCTCAGGAGCATTCCCATCGCCTCGAGTGCCAACCCGGTGCCGCGCTGGTCGGGCATCGCCACCACACTGAAATGAGCGTGCCTGTTCTGGAAGTTCGCATCGGTGCACGACACCAGTCCGATCGGACGGCCGTCGTGGGACCAGGCGATGAATTGCGCGAGCACCCGGTCCCAGAGCAACCGGTGGAAAGCGTCCGGGCTCGGCGTGTGACCACGCAGTCGGAAACGAACCAGGTGATCACCCCGGGTGTGCAGTTCAAGTAACAACCCGTGGTCGGCATGTGTCACTGGCATCAACACGACGTTGGGCCCGCGAAGTAGGTCCCGATCGCGGTTCGCCGGGGCCATCGGCTTCGGTCCCTCGGCCACAGCCAACCCCGTGAGATAGTGGTGGACATCAGCAAGGGTGCGGAGCTCGCCGATGAGGTCGTCCGGGAGGTTGACCCCGTAGCGCTCGAGCACAGAGAGCAGCTCGACCATCGTGAGGGAGTCCCAGCCCAACTCCTCGCGCAGCAGGGACCCCGGATGTGCACCGGACAGGTCGAGCCCAGTCTCGTCCGCGATGAGCCCCACGAACTCACCGAACGACATCGGCCCCGCCCCGTCGGTCTCGGTCTCCGGCGGCGGTGGTGGATCGGGGAACTCCTGGCGGGGAGTCCACCGACGCTGCTGGAGGGGACTAGACGACCTGCTCACGGGAAATACGCCACCGAGCTGATATACGGGGATCCCGGTGCGGCATACGGCGGGGTGTAATAACCGGTAGTCGAACCCGCGTAATCGCCGTAATTGATGTCACGGAAATGTTTGACATTGCCGCAACGGATGTTCTGAGTCGCGGTGATTGCGTCGTTCCAGCCGTAGGTCCCGAGATTCGGGATGCCGTTGCCGTTGCAGTCAGTCCCGAACACACTCAAGGTTCCGCCTTGCCGGTAGTGGATGGCCAGGACGTCATACGGGAACGACTCGCCGGAGCCAACGGTGCGCGACCGCGCGATCGCTGCGTACTGGGAGGGTTCGGTCCCAAGATCCACAGATATCCCGATCGATCGGAGCGCTTCAGCGAAGGTCGCGAAACACTTCACCTCTGGCTGGGCCCCATTCGTCACAGTGCCAAGCGCCTGGGCACGGGCGACGCAATGGGCTGTCGACGGTGCCGTGGTCTCGGTTCCGGCTGCGGCCCCCGCCGGGGCTCCCACAGCAGCGAGGGCCGGTGCGAGCGCGCTCAGAGTCAGGACACGAGACCGTGTCCGCCGAGGCAAGGTGCCCATTGGAAGTTCCTCCCTGGTTTACTGCTGCTACGCGACCGCCTGATCACCGGCCCGCATCAGGCGACCACACGTTCTTGCCCGCGGGGGAGGAGCGGTTCCCGAAATCTTCTTTGACCCGACGGACGCGGTCAGTCTGGGCCGATGCCAGCGACCGGCACATGCTCGATCAGCGGTTGATACCCCATGTCCGCGTCAACGGTCACTGTGAACCCGAGGCGACTTGCTCATGGCCTTGCGTCGATAGCAGTGACCACAGCTTGGTCAACGAACTCGCGCCATTCCTTGATGTTGGCATTCGTTGGTGGACGACCATCAGCCGTGTAGGTGAACCAGCCACGAAGCGCACCAGTTGCAGGGTCGACGATCAACCGGAGTATCTCGCCAGCTTGGGTCCGGCCCACCAGGCCGACGCCCGGTTGGCCGAGCCAGGTCGTCGCATCGAGCACGACGCGAACCCCGTTGGATGCAAGCACTTCAAACAGCGCAGCGCGAACTGGGGGAGGGAGAACGGCAGGCTGGAGCAGTTGGGCCGCAACCCTCAGCAGATAGTCAGCGGTAGGGACGCCGGTCGTGTTGTCCTTCAGGAGCAGCGCTTCCAGCTCCGCCGGATCCGACGGGAGGCCGCGCAGCTGCTCGTAGCTGTAGCTCCCACCGAACAACACAGGGTCCGTGATCGTCTGCTCGCCCGCCAACGATTCAACCCACACGGTCTCGCCCGTCCGTGTCCAAATCGCCCGATCGTGACTAACCACACGGCCAAGGCCGCGCTGGTCGAGCCAGGTCTCCTGGTCGAGCACTGCGACGACGTCCTCAGTAGTTGCCGTTGACGCGACATCGGTCGTCACACCGAATCTTTCGCGGACGTAGAGATACTGCCCCGGACCCAGTTGTCGATCTGGCCCCCGTCGGGCCGCGTCAGCGAGTTGGTGCAGTGTCGCAGGATTTGCTGCGCCGAGATGGGTCACGACACCTCCACCCCGGTCACGGTTGATGAACCCGACGACTCCCACAACGACCAAACATGCGACCGCCACCGCTACCAAGGCACCCGCGAACCCGCGGACGCTCAGCAGGCGCGACCCCGACCTTGATCTCGTCGCTTGAGATAACGGAATGACCACGGACTCAGGCTCGAGGTCGAGGTCGAGCGGCTCAACCAGACTCGTACCAGTCATGTCATCGGCCCACACCGCAGCGATACGGGTCCGCAGACGAGCCCGGCGATCCGGATCGAGCTCGGCCAAGTCAGCACGGAACTCCTGCAGCAACTCGAGGTCACTCATCTGTCCACCTCCGGGCCACTCACCACACCGGTGGTCGCTGCCAGTCGAGCCCGAGCCCGACTCAATCGCGACTTCACCGTTCCAACCGAAATGCCCAGCGCCTCGGCGATTTGCTGGTAGCCGAGACCGGCATACGCGTAGAGCAACAGCACGTCACGGTCCTCGTCCCGCATCGAAGCCAACGCTCGCGCCACTTTGGGAAAGAGCTGCGCAGCGTCAAGCCGGCTGTCGACTTCGGGCTCACCGACTGACCCCGCCAGAGGATCAACCCCACGTCGGGCATAGGCCCGCAATTGGCGCCTCTCGGACCGGTAATGACGCTTGACGAGATTGGTGACGATGCCCCAGATCCATCCCGCCGCCGGGCCCCGCTCGGGACTATATCGATGTCTACCCACCCATGCATCAGTGAATGCTTGGGCCATGAGCTCTTCGGCCATGTCGGGCCCGAGCCGCTTCGCCAAATAACGGAACACCGGGGCTTCAAGTTCCCGATAGAGGCGCTCGAACTCTTGTCGCGACAGATGATCGGAGGTCGTCCCAGGCGTTCCTTCGTGTCGTCGATGCTCGCGGCCCACGGTCTGCTCCAGACGACGGTGCGGGGACAACGTCGTGCTGGATACTGCCCGCATCGTACGCACCGCGGGGTGGATAGACGAGCTCACAGGCCGGGAGCAGGTCG
>JANZZE010000121.1 GCA_026419545.1 Acidimicrobiales bacterium | reverse complement strand
GAGGCGGCGGAGGCCCCTGGTCGCCAAACCAAACATACAGAACCGCCATGCCCATGACGTCCTCATACCGCGCAGAGTTGTCATAGTTCGCTGTGACCATGAGCTGCTCGCCCGTCGCGACCGTGTCGTGCAGGAGGCAGGGCACAATCCGATCGAGATGACCCATCGAGCCATAGACCGCAGACGACCGGCACATTTCGGTGCCATCTTGGTGGCTGACCACGACGTCGATCCCGCCCTCATGGAGATGCCCGCCGATGCCGACCACGATGCCCGCACTGGGCATCGCCCATTGGTGCGACAAGCTGTAGACGCTGCCAGGTCCACCATCACCGGGGACGACTCGCACGTCACCAGCCGGGCAGCCATCCCAATCGGTCCAGAACGGGGTCAGGGGTCTGGTGTTCTCCGGCGTTGCACCGCGTTGGAGACCGACGGTGTACTTCACGTAAAGCGTCTGCGTGGTGTCCGTCATGTTCATGAGGTGCCACACCGCACCCCAAACATCGTCCTCCCCGATGAGGATCGCGTACGGATCCGGGAATGCGATCGGCGTACGCTCAGCACCGGTGCCCACGAGAGGACGGGCGTCGTACCCCATGACCTGGCGATCGGGGCACGCGTCGTCTTTCGCGAACGCCTGGCCGATCACGTAGTGGTGGAGATGGACGTCGTGCTTGCTGATCGACACGCCGTTGACATCGACGAGGTCGAACTCGATCGATTTCAGACCAAAGGCCCCCACCGGTCGCTTCACCGGTCCGGCTCCTTCGTCCTGGTCGCCGGGCTGTCCTTGGGGTGCCAACGTAAAGGGGCCCTCGAGCAGCGTTTCGTAGGTGACCGGGCCCCCGCCCGGTGGTGCGTTGTACACCGGCACCGGCGCCGCCTCGGCCACCTCGAGGGGGCGAGGTCCCGAAACCTGGATCACCCCGCAGATCGCCGCGGTCACGATCATGACCATGAGCGCCCGGCGCATCTTCGTCCCCGCCATGTCACTACTCCCCACGTCTGATCGGTCGTCGGTCCCGATCGCCAGTCCGGCGCGTCTTCATCCCCGCCGTGTCACTACCCCCGGCGCGTAGTTGTGCACTGACCGTTGGCAAACAGGCTGAGATTACCACTACGCGTAGCGACCGGAACCAGCGAGACACCGGCGAGGCAACGAAAACGGGCATCCGTCTGTCCTGCGGCTTACCGGCCGCCGCCTGGTGACAGGGGGGCCTTGTCGGCGACGCGACGAAGCCAGGAAGCAGGAAAAACGTCTGGCGACCAGCATGCTCAGCCGGCCGCCAGACCCTGCAGTGGTTCACTCAAGCCGCGTTCTGCGCCACAAAGTCCCAGTTCACGAGGTGATCCATGAAGGTGTTGATGTAGTTCGGCCGAGCATTGCGGAAATCGATGTAATAGGCGTGCTCCCACACATCGATCGTCAAAAGCGCCTTTGCTCCATGTTTGAGCGGCAGGTCCGCGTTGGCGGTCTTCATCACCTCGAGTGAGCTGCCATTGTCAACCAACCAAGCCCAGCCCGACCCGAACTGCGTGGTCGCCGCCTCAACGAACTTGTTCCGGAACTCCTCGTAGGAACCGAAGGCGGCATTGATCTTGTCTGCGATCTCACCGCTAGGCGCTCCACCGCCGCCCGGGGTCATGCAGTTCCAATAGAAGGTGTGGTTCCAGACCTGAGCTGCATTGTTGAACAGCCCTGAGCCAACCTCTGCTTTGCCGATGATGTCCTCGAGCGAGGCGTTCTCGTCGTCGGTACCCTCGACCAGCTTGTTCAGGTTCGTGACGTAGGCCTGGTGATGCTTGCCGTAGTGGTACTCAAGGGTCTCTTGGCTCAAGAACGGCGCAAGCGCATCCATGGCATACGGGAGTGGGGGGAGTTCGAAAGCCATGCGGGTTCCTCTCTCAGGTCGGATAGTTCGGTCCGGTTCGAATACGGCGAAAACCTAGCAACCAAGAACCTCCGACACTGCGGGTGGACCGGTGTGGTTGACACTGACGCCGGCAAAGCTTCCCGTCGGCGCAAATTCCGGCCGCTGGCTTTCGTCGCGCAACGCCGCCGGTGCCGTTCATCAACCCGCGTTACGAGGATCAGCGAACGAGCCACTGTGTAATGACTGCATCGGTGAACGCCAAGCACCGTCGTCGACTCGTCGTGTGCGAATCAACGAAGCAGCTGCGTCAAGGCGACCGCCGCACTGACCGCCCCGAAAAGCGACCCGACCGTAAACACGGTCTGTTGCCGCAGTCGCTCGGACTGCTGGCGGAACCCCTCAATCATGTCGACCCGAAGTTGGACGATCTTTGAATCGAGATCCAACCGGACCCCAGCGATCTCGTCACGTAGCTCCTGACGGACCCCAGCGATCTCGGCCCGCAGCTCGGCAAACCCTGCCTGCACCTCCGCGCGCAGCTCAGCCATTTCAGCCCGCAAGTACTGCCTGGTCACGAGCTCGTCGAGCTCCGACGCCGGGAACTCGCTCATGAGTGCGTTTGCGTCCTCATCTCCAAGGATCGGCCGGAGCTTTTCGAAGATTGACGATCGTGTTCGAGCATCCAGTGCCATGGTGACCCACATTCTCCGTGTCGACAACTCATTACGGGGCCCAACTCATCAGAAGGCCGATCCCGGAGAACGAACCAGGAAGCTCACATTCAAGCGTTCTTGCGCTCGAGGGGGAAGGTGGGGACAGCCGAGATCCTAGGACAAGCGTCTGGACGGAACAAGAGCCAGTAGGAGACAAACCGTCGAACAAAGCGCTGCTTAGCCGGATCGGGCCCCGTCACCGGCCTTGGGGACCGATCGCGACTATGAAACGTGCCAACAGATCAGCAGCCGCCACCCCAGGGCGCCGCGCCTTGCCACTGATAGAGGTGCATGGCCATGGCGTCTTGGTCAGCTGGCGACACCGTTGCCGGGTTCCGGCCGACGAGATCCGGGCGCCCGGCATGGCGGGCAGTCGCGTTCCAGGTGCTGGGCATGAACTGGTACGCGCCAGCCGCGCCGCTCGACCGGTTGACCGCGCCGTAGTCGCCACGTGATTCACGATTCTTCACACACTGGAGGAACCCATTGGTTCCCGACGAGCCACTCCGACTCGGGTTCGCGGCTGGTTGCGCCGAGGACGACCGAGAAGCCGGAGATGGCGGGGGCGGGGGCGGCGAGACGAATTGGACAAAGGCCTCCCGCTGTTCGGGGGAAGCGACGAACAATGCAAACGCGGCGCGCTCCTCAGGGGTCATGAACAAGGCGAGGAAGGCAGCGCGCTCCTCAGGTGTCGCGTGCGCATGCCACTGGACCACCTGTTCCTCAGGGATGAGTTCACGGGGCGGTTCCGCCAAGGCCGCCGACGCAGTCACATCGTTGATGGTCACTGGGTCGAGCTGGTCGCCGTCCGATTGACCAAGCGCGGGAAGGGCAACCGCAGCAGTTGCTGCGAGCGCGCCGGTGGCCAAGCCGAGGATGCGGCGACCGGTACGACTTCGACGAGGCTTAAACGTGGGTGACATGTGCTGCTCCTTTGTTCGCCCGTGGGGATCACGGACCGGACAGGCGAGCCAGGCTGGCAGCAGATGTCATAAGATCGCAACCTAAAGTGCCAAAAATCGGCGAATACCTTCATGGTTTTGCAACATGTACTACGCCCGTGTCATTTGCCTGTGGCGTGATGTTGATGATTCGCGACGCGACACGTCTGACCACCTCGAACAGGCATCACCGACGGGTTGAACACCAGGTCGAGGCCGGGCATGAGCACGCAGAACGCGCCACAGTCGCGTCACCTCGGCGGTGACACATGTCACGTCGCACCAACAGGCCCGAAACGCCCCCGAACCCGGTCTCCAGCAGCCGTGACCGGTACGCGGGTTCGCGGGATGAAACGCAAGTCGTGAGCTGCGCGCCGGTGCGGGCGCCGCTTACGAGCCGAACACACCTACCGGATAAGCCACGCCGGTACCGCCGAGACCGCAATACCCGTTCGGGTTCTTCGCCAGGTATTGCTGGTGGTAATCCTCCGCGAAATAGAACGTCGGCGCCGGCACGATCTCAGTGGTGATCGGGCCATACCCGGCCGCCTGCAGACGCTGGCCGTAGGCAACCAGCGACCGTTCCGCCAGAGCGCGCTGTTCCTCTGAGTACCACCCGATGAGCGAGCGGTACTGGGTACCGATGTCGTTGCCTTGCCGCATCCCCTGCGTCGGGTCATGGTTTTCCCAGAACACCCGGAGTAGCTCCTCGTAGCTCACCTTGCCCGGGTCGAACACGACACGCACAACCTCCGCATGACCCGTGCGGCCGCTACACACCTCGTGGTAGTCCGGGTTTGGCGTGTACCCGCCCGCATAGCCAACGGCCGTGGTCCAAACTCCGGGAATGGTCCAAAACCGCCGCTCGGCACCCCAGAAACACCCCATGCCGAACATGGCCAGCTCGAAACCATCGGGGTACGGCGGACAGATGGGTTGCCCGTTGACTGCATGCCGGTTCGTGACCGGCATCGGCTCCATACGCCCTGGAAGCGCCTCATCGGGCTCCGGCATGCGGATCTCGTTCCGTCCGAACAGCAACTCTTTCCTCCCCGGGCGGTGTGGCATCGTACCGGCAACCGCAGACGATCGGATCGTAGGCCGAACGCTTCGCGCCCGCCTGCAGTTCCCACCGGGCACCTCACCTGTCTAGCCTGTTTGCGTGCGATCGCTGCGGTCCCTGCTTTGGCCGGGGCTAGCCGAGGGGGAACAAGCCGACCGCGAGGCCGCCATCGCGCCCCCACCTCCTGACGCCCACGACAGCGAGCCCCTCGCCATCACGCGGGCATTCGCCTTCTTGGACATCCGTGGGTTCACGGCTTACTGCGATCGCCACGGTGAACGCGCCGCAGTCGAGCTGCTCACCCGATTCCGAGACCTGACCCGCGCAGTAGCCATCCGGCGGGGCGTGCGCGTCTCGAAGTGGCTCGGCGATGGAGTGATGCTCGTCGGGCTCGAACCGGCGCCATTGGCTGCTACCGCAGCCGAGATCGTGGCCCGCTGTTCGGCTGCGGGCATTCACATCCATGCTGGCCTGGCGTCCGGGCCGGTACTCCTGTTCGAGGGTGATGACTACATCGGTCGACCGGCCAATCTCGCCGCCCGCCTGTGTGACGTCGCGGGCGAAGGCGAAGTGCTGGTACACGGCGATTTCGACGTACCCGACTGGCTGGCGCTCAGTGAGCCCGTGACGATCTCGGTTCCAGGCATCGGTGAGGTCAGCGGGGTCAGGCGCTTGACCATGACGATCGAACTGCCACCCGATGGTGCCGGTGAACTGACCGACCAGCCTGAGTAGGTTTGCGCTCACCAGCAACGACTGTCACTGACGCTTGTCGGCAGATCGCAGTCGAACACCAAGTATCGGGGAACCTTCGATGCGAAACCGCGCACTGAGCTAGAAGCAATGCGCGTGTGACGTCGAACACCAGTCTCGAGGGGGCGTTTGACGCGGAACCGCACGGCCCGCGCGTTGTTCGGCGCTTTGGTCACCAGGTCCGTTACCGCCGGTGCTTGTTCAATCACCAACTTCAACCGGTCGGCAACCGGCACCACCGCTCCCGCCGGTGCCATGGTGAGGGATCTGTCCACGGCCACCAGCGTGCCCGGACATCCCCGCGTCGATCCCGACCAGCCGACTGTACCGGCCTCGTTCACGGTGAGCTCCGGGGTTGAACAGGTGACGGTCACCGGCGCACCTCCGAACGAAGGGCTGATCCAGTCGCCTAAAATATAGCTTGACCTATTTAAATAGGATTACCTATATTTTAGTCGTGGCCAGCCACCAGGAGCGCCGAGCCGAGACCCGCACGCGGTTACTCGAAGCAGCTGCGACGCTCTTTGCCGAGCGCGGTATCGAGGCCTCGAGCATCGATGCGATCGCAGAGCTCGCCGGGCGCACCTCGGGTGCCGTCTACGACCACTTTGGCGGCAAAGAAGGCTTACTGCAGGCGCTGCTCGAGTCCTGGGTCGATGATGTCGCGGCTGCCATCGGTTCCGCGCTCGCGGATGCCACGACCCTCGACGAACGACTGCTGGCGCTGTGGCGCAACGTCGCAAACCCCCCGAGTGGCGACGGTCGTTGGATCGCGCTCGAACACGAGCTGTGGACTTACGCGGTCCGCCACCCTGAGGCCCGCAACTACCTCACCAGGCGTTACCGCGGAGCCTGGGCAGGCGTCGAGCGAGCGGTGACCAGTTGGCTCGGCGAGCGAGAGAGCCCAGCCGCCATCGAGGCGGACGACCTCAGCGGCGTTGGCCCCGCGGTCATTGGCCTGCTCATGGGGTTGGAAATGATGCGTCGCATCGATCCATCAGCGGTGAGCGACGATCTGGCAGTCGCCGCCCTGCGGGGCGTGGTTCTCAAGACACTCGGGTCCCGGACCGAGGTGGCGACCGGATGACACCTCGCACAGGCCACCCCGCCGACCTGTTACCACCGTTCCTATCCCATCATCCCCGAGCCCGGAAGGTTCAGCACCATGCGCACCCCGATCTGTGACGACCTCGGTATCGAATTCCCGATCTTCGCCTTCACCCATTGCCGTGACGTCGTCGTCGCGGTCGGAAAGGCGGGGGGCTTCGGCGTTCTCGGCGCCGTCGGGTTCACGCCCGAGCAACTCGAGATCGAACTGAACTGGATCGACGAGCACATCGGCGACCGTCCCTACGGGGTCGACATCGTTATCCCCAACAAGTACGAGGGCATGGATACCGACCTATCCGCCGAAGAGCTCGCCAAGATGCTGCGGGACATGGTGCCCAAAGGTCATCTCGAGTTCGCTCGGAAATTGCTGATCGATCACGGTGTGCCGATTCCTGAAGACGATGACAACTCGCTGCAGCTCCTCGGCTGGACCGAAGCCACAGCGACTCCCCAGGTCGAAGTAGCGCTCCGCCATCCGAAGGTGACGCTCATCGCCAACGCACTCGGCACCCCGCCTGGTGAGATCATCGACCTCATCCACAACGCCGACCGCAAAGTGGCCGCACTGTGTGGCTCCCCGTACCAGGCCCGCAAGCATGCTGACGCGGGCGTCGACATCATCGTCGCCCAAGGCGGCGAAGGTGGCGGTCACTGCGGTGAGATTGGTTCGATCGTGCTGTGGCCCCAGGTTGTCGCCGAAGTCGCGCCGTTGCCAGTGCTGGCAGCTGGCGGGATCGGCAGCGGCTACCAAATCGCAGCTGCACTTGCGCTCGGCTGCCAGGGCGCATGGTCTGGCTCGCAATGGCTGATGGTCGAAGAAGCAGACAACACACCGGTGCAGCAGCAGGCCTACATCAAGGCGACGTCACGGGACACGGTCCGTAGCCGGTCATTCACTGGCAAGCCGTGCAGGATGCTCCGCAACGCCTGGACCGAAGCCTGGGAGACCCCGGGGAACCCTGAGCCGCTTGGGATGCCACTGCAGTACATGGTGTCGGGCATCGCGGTCGCCGCGACCCACCGCTACCCCGACCAGAGCGTCGACGTCGCCTTCAATCCCGTTGGTCAAGTCGTCGGCCAGTTCAAGAAGGTGGAGAAAACGGCAACCGTGATCCAGCGTTGGGTCGAGGAGTACTTGGAAGCCACGGAACGCCTCAATTCGTACAACGCTGCGGCAGTCTGAGCATGAGGAGCGGGGGTCCTAGGCCAACAGGTTCCGACCTCGCTGCTCAGGCAAGAGAGACCGTTCTTGATGACCGGCAATGCCTCACTGAGCGAGCATGCCAGCAGTCTTTCGCGGACTCAGATCAGGACAACGCGTTCTTGATCACCTCGGCGTACAGCACAGCGCCGTCCGGACGCAGGTGCGTGCCGTCGTCATAGAACAGCTCGGGCCTCCCCGCTGATGCAGCGAACCAGTCGATGAGCACCGCCCGACCCGGGTAACGGGCGACACCTGCCGCAATGACCGCGTTGTTCGTGTCCTGCCAGGGACGCTGTGGCACCCGGTCGTTGACGAAAGCAACCTTTGGCACGCCCTGCAGGATCTGCATGATCTGATCGAACTGGTAGTCGGCGAAGGTGCCGTTGGTCCCGAGATGGATCACGACGATGTCGACACCGGCAAGCCAACCGGCGTCTGCCCAGAACTGCAGCACTTGGATCCCGTGGCCGACCTGGCGACTGGTGCTGGCATCGACCGGAGCGCCGGGGAAATACGCCCGGAGCGCGTGCGCGTTGGCTGCACCAAGCATCACCGAGTCGCCGAGGAACACGATCTTCTTGCCCGCAAGGGGGTTGACCGTGGTCGGCGGAGCAGTTGACGCAATCGTTGCCGATGCCGGGACCGTGGTGCCGAACAGACCCCGACGCCCAGAATTCAGCGACGTCTGCGGAAAGCTCTCACCAACCGTCGCGGCCTCCGATTCGGCTTTGGCGAACTGTTCGGCGAGGTCAAGTGCTTCGTCTGGGGCCTTCTCCAAAGCGGCAGACCCTGGCGCGGCGTTGAGGATGTAGCTCTTGTCGACGGGTTCAGACGCGATGGCACCAACGGTCAGCGACACAACCGCCGCAAGCAACGCCACCCCACCAGTACCGAGACGGAGCGCGACCTGCTTTCGACGGCTCCGACTCGAGCTCCGGAGGTCCCGGAACGCCTGTCCGAGCTGGCCCCGGCGGATCGGCATCTCGACGAAGCGGTACGAAAACTCTGCAATGCCAAACGTCAGCCCGAACCGAAGCACCAAGAGTGGTAGTCCGTTGAGTGGGACATCGATGCCCGGTCGCGTGAGCATGAAGATCGGCCAGTGCCACAGGTAGATCCCGTATGAGCGCAAACCGATCCAGCGGAACAGTCGGTTCCCCAACAACCGTCCCAGGTGCGCCGCCGGGTGGACGGTGACCGCAATGGTGACCGCTGTGAGCAATGAACACATCACGAAGCCGCTGAGCATCAGCGTGCCCGGCGTTCCCCGATAGAGGTTGGGCGCGTACTCCCGTGTGGGGGGGAACAGGCCGAACAGGCCGGCGAGCGCGGCGCCGGCGAGGGGGGCCAGCGCGATGCCGAGCAGCATGTTCTTCGACAGCACCGCCCTACCCCTTCAGCTGTCTCTTATACA
>JANZZE010000120.1 GCA_026419545.1 Acidimicrobiales bacterium | reverse complement strand
AGATGTGTATAAGAGACAGGTTGGAGCGTGTCGAGCTTGACGGAGATGCCCAAATCCTCCCAACGCTGTTTCAGGAACTGCATGTGCTCAAGGGTGCCAGGGGTGACTGAACCGATGAGTGTGAACTCGAACTTTCCGCCGTTGCGGGCCTTGACCCTCTCGATCAGCTCCTTGGCTTTGGCTTCGTCGTATTGGGGATAGTCCGTTTCCGTATACCAGGGTGAAGAGGGCGGGAACGGACCGTTGGCCGTTGTGAAGAGTCCGCCTGCGATCGTGTCGACCAGTTCCTGTTTGTTGGTTGCATACGCGAGCGCTCGACGAGCATCGGGATCGTCGAATGGTGGCTCGGTGGTGTTCAGCTGGACGAACACCTCGGCGGTCTCGCCCTTGGTGTCGCTGAAGACCTGGTATCGGCCTGACCCGGCCTGTTCGAGGAAACGACGGATATAAGGGGGATCCGACATCTGCATGATGTCGATCGTCCCGGCTTCGAGACTTTGCGATCGGGTACCGGCGTCGGGGATGACCCGGAACTCGATCTCGTCGAGCAACGGAAAGCCCCTCTGCCAGTAGTTCGCGTTCTTTCGGACCCGCAGGCTTGCGTTGGGTTCCCAACTATCGAAGATGAACGGGCCGCTGCCGATCGGGTTGCGGACGTCGCCGCTGGTCAGCCAGTCCGGTTCGGTGATCACGCCGATCTGTGTGGCCAGCGCGTTCGGGTAATTGGCCCAGGGTTGTTTCATGTTGACCACGAGTTCGAGCTCGCTGCGGGTCTCGAAGGATTCGACAGGCTCAAACGCGTCATGGGTCAACGTCGAGTTCTTGAGGTACTCGAACCCGCGGCGTACGGCGTCGGCGTTCACCGGCTCACCGTTGTGAAAAGTCATGCCCGGTCGCAGTTTGATGACCCACGTTTTGTAATCGGCCGATGGCGTGAAGCTCTCAGCTGCGAACGGCTGGATGTTCAGCTCGGCATCGAATGCTGAGAGTGTGTCGAAGATGGTGTGGGCGACCTCCAAGCCCGATGCCGCCCATTGGCTGCTACCCGGGTTCCAGCCGTTGGTCTCAGCGATCAGGCCGTAGACGATCTTTCCGCCTGGTTGAGCTGTGTCGTCGGTCTCGATCGCCCCTGCGTTCCTCGGCACGGTGCCCTGCGACGAGTTGGTGTCACCGCTTCCGCATCCTGTCGCCAAGATGCTGACCAACGCTGTGATGAGGAACGCGAGCAACGTCCCCCGAACCGGACGCCTCGGGTGACATGCCATGATTCCTCCCTCGTGATCAGAGTCAGGTTCAGGATGCGGTGGTGCTAATACTGCCTGCTCGGTTCTGCGTGCAATTCGGGCGCCGTGCACGGCCAAACTCTGGCATCGGGCACGATAGGAGCCTAAGCCGTCGTTTCAGAGCAGGCCCCGATACGCGCCACCGTCGACGGGGATCGCCGCACCGGTGAGATATCGAGCGGGCTCTGAGCACAGGAACGCCACGATCGAGCCGAAGTCCTCAGGCTGACCGATGACGCGGGCGGGCACCGCTTTGGCCACAGCGTCGAGGTCGGTGTTAAGTGCGAGGAGGCGGTCAGTGGCGTGGTAGCCGGGTTGGAGGGAGTTGACGGTGACGCCGTCGGCCGCGACTTCGAGCGCAAGGGTCTTCAGGAAGCCCGTCGCGCCAGCTCGCGCTGTTGTCGACAAGATCAGGTCGGAGATCGGTTGGCGGACCGTGACCGAGGTGATCGCGACGACGCGACCCCAGCGTTGGGCTTGCATGCCAGGTACTGCGGCTTTGCACATTGCAACGACCGACAGCAGGTTCTGTTCGAGCGCGGCCGGATACGCGTCCAAGTCAGTTGAAGCAAAGGTTCCGGGTGGCGGACCGCCTGCGTTGGTGACCAGGATGTCGAGTCCACCGAGCGCTTCGATTGCGGCTTCCACGAACGCACTGGCCCCTGTGGGGGTCGAGACGTCCCTTCTGATCGGCGTCGCGCCTGGGCCGATCTGCTCGACTGCGGCCGCGAGGCGGTCAGGGTCTCGGCCGTTGATGGCGACCGAGACTCCTTCGGCGGCCAGCGCCTTGGCCGCGGCGAATCCGAGGCCGCTTGAGCTGGCGGCAACCGCGGCTTTACGCCCTTTGATCCCCAGGTCCATCGTGTACGAACGCTAGCGAGCTGGTCGTTTGACCGTTCAAGCTGCTGCTCGCATGGCCTTCGGATTCGGTGAACGACCAGACCCGTGAGGAGTTCTCGGATTCCCGCTCAGGCTCAGGCACAGCGATCAAGGCTCCCCGACCGGTGCACCGGTTGGCGGGGCCGAGGTTGGCGGAGGAGCGGTCGTTGTCGGAGCGGAGGTCGTTGATGGGTGGGTGCTCGTTGCCGGTGCCGTTGTTGACGGTGCCACCGAGGTGGATGTAGCTGCCACCGTCGAGGTGCTCGATGAGCTTCCATATGTCGTTGGTGCCACCGGGCGGGTGCTGGTGCGAGGCCGAGGCTGATAGGTGGTCGGGGCCTGGCCGGTGTAGTTGGGTGCGTTGGCCAGGTCGGGATCGTTGCTCTGTGCGGGTCGCGGCGGCGACTGTGGGAACATCTCGTTCAACCAGTTGAGGACTTCGGTGGCTGCCTGCTCCCCGAGTTTCGACAGCCGCGTCGCAGAACCTTGATCGAAACCATGGCCACCGCCTTCGATAATGACGACCCGGCACGACTGCCCGGCACCGGTGAGTGCGGCTTCGAACTCGGCCATCTGCCGGTCGATCTCGTCCCAGTCTCTGCTGCCGGAGATGAGCAGTGCCGGCCCTTTGGCGTTGGCGGCGTGTGCGATCGAGTCCGCCCGATCCCAGCGTTCCCGCAGCGCTGCCATGGCCGGGGTGGTCGAAGCGGGTGCGCCGGGCGTGCCGGGTTCTGGAGGTTCGGGCCCGCCGTAGTACTGATTGGCGTACTTCATCGACCCGTCATAGGTGTGATAGAAGCCGATGAAGCCGTTGACCACGTCTGACACGTCGGGCCACAGTTCGTTGCCACCGAACCAGGGGTCGTCGGGCGTGACGTAGGCTTGGGCGCCGAGCCGGGCACCCGCGGACATTCCTTGTACGACGACGCGGTCTTTGCGGACCCCGAGGGCGTTTCCGGCGCCCCGTACGAACTGCACCGCCGCTTTCACGTTCTGTTCCGGAAGCGGGTACACCGGGCTCTGGCCACCTTCGGTGAACAGGTGGTAGTCGATGTTAAACGTGACATAGCCCTCGGCAAGCAGGCGAGTCGTCCAGGGGCGCAGCACTTCAAGGGCGCCGCCCACACCAGAGCCCCCGTGGATGAGAACGATCGCGAGGTCTCGTTGGTCGGTCGACGGTCGGCAGAGTTCGCCATACTGCGTCGTCTTGGCGGCCGGGGGTGTGTAGGGGAGACGTTTGCACTCGCCGGGCGCGACGTGCGGATCGGGAAGGACGTCGGGTTCTGTCGCCAACTCGGCGTCGATGCTTGGGTCACTTCGGCGGCCGGAAGCAGCCGCATCGGTCTGCGCGTCCTCGGGTACCGGTGCGGAGGACGCTCTCGAGCAGGCCAGTGCTGCCGCGAAGATCACCGCAGTTGTGGCGAGAGCGACGAACAATCGGGTTCGGGGAGATCGGAGCAAGGCGTGCATGTCGAATGGTCCAGACGATCCGCCGGGCATCAGTGTGACCTAGTGTCGCAGGCCCAACCAACTCTGTGGTGTCAGTTCTACGGGTCTACGGGAACGGGACGCACCGAGATTCTCGGGTAGGGCCGGTTTGGCTCGTCCTCACGTTGGCCGATGCCTTGCCTCGAGCTCGGCGAGCAAGCGTCGGTCGATCTTGTGCATGGCAGTAAGCGGCAGCTCGCTCACGATCCGGAGCGCCTCGGGGAGCTTGTAGGTCGCGAGACGGTCGGCTGCATGAGCCCGCAGGGACTCGAGCGAAGGCGGGTTCGTAGGATCTTTTGGTACGACCACTGCGACACCGATCTCGCCCATGACTGGGTCTGGTCGCGGAACCACGGCGACGTCGGAAACACCCGGATGGGATGCGAGTACCGATTCGACTTCGATCGGATAGACGTTGTATCCGCCGCGGATGTACATCTCCTTTCGTCGGCCCGCGATATGAAGCAGACCTCGTTCATCGACATACCCGAGGTCGCCGGTGTGCAGCCAGCCGTTGCGCAGTGTCTCGGCTGTGGTGTCCGGGTCGCGCCAGTAGCCGCGGAACATGTACGGCGAGCGGATACAGATTTCACCGGTTTCGCCGACCGGTAACGGTTGGTCGTCATCGTCACGAATTTCGAGTTCGGTTTCGCCTCGCGGGCGACCCACCGTGAACAAGGCCTCGTCGTCATCCGCGTCGTAGGCGGTCGCCGTGCCCACACCTCCCGATTCCGTCGACGAGTATCGGATCGAATAGGCGGCACCGAAGCGCTCGCGTGCTTCGTGGACCAGCGCTGGGGGCGAAAGGGCGCCTCCCATGATGATGGCTTTCACACACGAGAAGTCGTAGCGGTCGAAGTCCGGGTCACGAAGCATCAGCGCGACTTGGGTGGCCACACCGCCGATGGTTGGCATGCGGTGTTCGTGAACGAGACGCAAGACCTCTTTGGCCCGCCAGCGCTCGAGGATATAGGTCGTGTGTCCGGCCTGGAGGTACCACGGCAGTTTGGTCATGAACCCGACGTGGGCGAACTGAGTGTTGGCGATGGTGGGGCCGCCCCCGCCCCAGACGCCGGCCCGTGGACCGAGATCGACGGCTGCGATGGCAGCTAGTTCTCTGTTCCCGAACATCGCGCCTTTGGGCGTGCCTGTCGTTCCGGAGGTGAACACCACGGCCACGAGTCGTTCAGGGTCGGCCGGGTCCGTCAGCGGTGGTGGCGAGGAAAGTGACGGATCACGCAGCTCGCACAGGATCTCGTCGCTCTGATTCGCAAGCTGGACGAACTCGACGATCGGGTCAGACGTGATCGATCCGTCCGCGATGCCCTCGGCGAGCGCCTTGGTGGAGATCACGACGCGCGGTTGGGCCACCTGAAGTACCGCTGCGCGCTCGGCTGGCGTATAACGAGGATTGATTCCTGCCGTGATCGCTCCGAGTTTGGCCGCGGCCGCATATGCAACGACGTAGTCAGGGGTGGACGGCAAGACCAGTGCGAGCAGATCGCCTTCGTCAAGGCCGCGGGCGGCGAGACCTGCGGCCACTTCGTCGGCGAGCCGGTCGAGCTCCGCGTACGTGAGACGCCAGCCACCTGGAGCAACGAAGGCGGTGAGTTCACCGAACCGCCGAGCTGCTTCGGGCACCACACTCGCCAGGGTCATGACCGAATCATGTACGTGACGACGCCAAATGCACCAACCTAGCGGGGTGCGTCGGGGCTGACCATGCCTCGCGCCCGGTGTGCTCGTGGTGCTGATGTTGATAACACCGCAACCGAAGCAACGTTGCTTGGCCGCCGGGCGCGAGCACAATGGCATCGCTTCCCAGACCAGGCGGGGACCTTGTCCGACCGTGTCGAATCAAGAGTGTGGCTTGAAGGTCAGCATCGCAGCCGACCCTGAGATGCGTGGCTTTGCTGAACTGTGCTGCATGCCGCGCTCAGTCGACGCCGAGGACGAGGGTGCCATTGGAGCAGAACCAGCCGCCGGTTCCGCTGGCCACCGCGAGCTTCGCCCCTGGGACCTGCCGCTCGGCAGGGATCGGCTCCCCGTTCTCAGCGATGGCCCGACCATCGGCGAAGTCCCCGCGTAGTTGACGCGTTGCCTCCACGAGCAGGAACAGGCCGCGCATGCCTGGGTGACATGCCGACAAACCGCCACCATCGGGATTGGTGGGGAGTGCGCCACCGAGCCGCAGCGTTCCCCCTTCGACGAAAGATCCCCCTTCACCTTTCTTGCAGAACCCGAGGTCTTCGAGCGTGCACATGAGCATGAAGGTGAACGCGTCGTAGACGCAGGCAACGTCGATTTCCTCAGGCGCGATGCCCGCCCGCTCGAAGGCAATGGGTCCTGCGATCGCAGCTGGGCCTGTGGTGAAGTCGGGCCACTCACTCATCGTCACGTGCGAGACATGGTGGCCGTGACCGAGTACCCACACCGGCTTGGTTCGACAGTCCGGCACTCTGTCCTCGGCGGCCAGGACGATCGCGCAGCCTCCGTCCGAGCGGATGCAGCACTGATGTTTGGTGAAAGGATCGGCGATCATCGGACCGGTGAGTACGTCGTCGATCGTGATCGGGTCTCGGTAATACGCGACCGGGTTGAACTGTGCGTTGTAGCGCATAGAGACGGCGACTTCGGCGAGTTGCTCGATGGTCGTGCCGTACTCGTGCATGTGGCGACGAGTCGACATGGCGTATTTCGCAATCAGCGTGTGGCCGTAGGGCACTTCGAATTGCACAGGTCCACGGTTTCCGTAAGAGAGGTTGGCTCGGCGGAACCCGCGCTTGAGATCTGCACGAGTTGTCGATCCGTAGACGAGGACGACGACATCGGCGTGACCCATCGCAATCGCGTCGACGGCATGACAGGCCATGACCTCCCACGTTCCGCCACCCACCTGGGTGGAGTCGACCCAAGTCGGGCGCAGCCTGAGATATTCGGCCACGTCGATCGGCTGCAAGGTGCCCAGCCCATTGGATGCGAATCCGTCGATGTCGTCCTTGGTGAGCCCAGCGTCGGCGATCGCGCGCTGCACAGCTTGGGCGTGGAGGTGGAAGTTCGTCTTGTCGTCGACGCGTCCGGTATCGGACAAGGCGGCCCCGACGATGGCGACTCGGCGTGGCATGGAATGACGCACCCCCAACGGTCGGTCCGGTGATGCCCGGTGATGATCGTGGTGACGGTCAGGATATGACACCAGCGTCAGGTTCGTCAGGTCGGCGACGCGCTGTGCTTCGCTGGGCCACAGCCCCTGCTGCTGGATTTGGTCCGCCCTCGCGTCAAGATCTGAAATGGCGTCAGGAAATCTGGCGAGTACAGCAGCGAGGCGACGGAATGGCCCAGACCGTGTTGGACGGTATCGACGGGGTGCGAGCGGCGGTAGGCAAGCACCTCGGCTACAGCGAGTGGTTGGAGATCACCCAGGATCGCGTGCAGCTCTTCGCCGATGCGACGGGAGACCACCAGTGGATCCACGTCGACCCAGCCCGGGCCGCGCAAGGACCGTTCGGGACGACGATCGCACACGGCTACCTCACGATGGCCTTGTCCAACTATTTCCTTCCCCAGATCGTGGCGGTCACCGGCGTCTCGATGGGGCTGAACTACGGCGTCGACAAGGTCCGCTTTCCCGCACCGGTGCCTGTCGGATCGAGAGTTCGGGCCGGGGTCGAGCTTGTGGCGGCCGAAGACGTTGCTGGCGGCGTCCAGACCAAGATGCTCATCACGATCGAGCTCGAAGGTTCGGACAAGCCGGCGTGTGTGATCGAAGCCCTCAGCCGGTGGTACCCCTGATGGATCTGCGGTTCACCGCTGAGGAGAAAGCGTTCCGGACCGAGGCCCGCGACTATCTCGAGACCCTGTTGCACGGCGAGTTCGCGTCGATTCGGGGCCGGGGTGGCCCAGGTGACGAGCACGCTTGTTTCGAGGAGCGTCTGGCGTGGGAACGGCGGCTCGGTCAGGACGGATGGACCTGTGTCGGGTGGCCGGTGGAACACGGAGGGAAAGGCCTGCCGATCCATTTGCAGGTCATCTGGTACGAAGAATACGCGCGTGCCGGTGGGCCGGGTCGGGTCGGCCACATCGGTGAAGGCTTGCTCGGTCCGACGTTGATCCATTTCGGGTCACCGGAGCAGCAGCGTCGGTTTCTGCCACCCATTCGGCGAGGCGAGGAGTTGTGGTGCCAGGGCTACAGCGAACCTGATGCCGGAAGTGACTTGGCCAACCTGAAGACCCGTGCGGTGCTTGACGGAGATGAATGGGTGCTCAACGGTCAGAAGGTATGGACCTCGCTCGCCCAGTGGAGTGATTGGTGTTTCGTGCTGGCCCGGACTGCTCCGGAGGCACCGAAGCACAAGGGCATCTCGTTCCTTTTGATCCGGATGGACACGCCAGGGATCGAGATCCGGCCGATCGTGCAGATCACTGGGACCTCCGAATTCAACGAGGTGTTCTTCTCGGATGCCCGGACGCCAGCAGACCTCGTGGTTGGTGGCGTGAACAACGGGTGGAAGGTTGCGATGGGCTTGCTGTCATTCGAGCGGGGCGCGTCGACGTTGGCCCAACAGTTCGCGTTCGCCCGTGAGTTCGATCTGCTGGTGGCTGCGGCCCGTCGCACTGGGCGTGACCGAGACCCGATTTGGCGGCAACGGCTCGCTTCTCTGCACAGTCGCCTCGAGATCATGCGTTGGAACACGCTGCGGATGTTGACTCAGGCAGACCGACCTGAACTCTCCCGGGACGCTTACATCGCGAAGCTCTATTGGGCAAGGCTGCACCGTGATCTCGGCGAGGCCCATGTCGAGATCTTGGGCGGCGAAGGACTCCTGTGTGACCAAGCAGGCGTGGAACAACATGCTGTGGTACCTGGTTACGCACTAACTGACGCGCAGCGGCTGTTCCTCTTCACGCGAGCAGACACCATTTACGGGGGCTCGAACCAGATCCAGCGCAACATCATCGGCGAACGTGCGCTTGGGCTCCCACCGGAACCGAAGGTGCAGGATCCGGTTCCTCGGGGGTCGGATCGCCCCGTGGGGTGAGAGGGTGGGCCTGTGCCAGAAGGTGATCCGCGTTGCGCTGGATCGACACTATGGGCCTTGGTCCACGTGTGCATCGTTATTCGTCGGCTTCGGGTGCCGACACTCGGCAGGAGCCTTAGTAATCTGACGACACGTCAGGGGTCGTATAGCGTGTCGGTCGATGCCAGCAGCACCTCCGCAGTACGTCGCGGGCCACAAGTTGCTCGAAGGTAAAACCGCAGTCGTGACTGCGGCGGCCGGGACGGGCATTGGGTACGCGGTCGCTCGTCGTTGCGCAGAGGAAGGTGCACAGGTCCTCATCTCAGACATCCACGAACGCCGTTTGGCCGAGGCCGCCGCCCGGATGGAGGAGCAGACCGGGTTCCGGCCGCCGACGGTTCTGTGCAACGTGACCGACGAGGCTGAGGTGCAGAACCTGATCGATACCGCCATTGCCGAGTTCGGGCACATCGATGTCCTCATGAAC
>JANZZE010000119.1 GCA_026419545.1 Acidimicrobiales bacterium | reverse complement strand
AGGGATGCGCCAATCGCGACAAATTGCCAGGTTCGCCATGTGAGCGGAGCGCCGAGTCGTCGACGCAGAGTCCGCCGTCGACGGCCGGTCTTGGCCTGCCGGGTTCGTCTTGTTGAGCGGAGTGCGGAGAGGGAGCCGAAACCATGGATTTCGCGTTGACCGAGGAACAGCAAGCCATTGTCGACGTGGCAACGCAGATCTTTGGGGATCTGTGCCGGCCTGAGCGGCTCCGTGAGGTGGAGTCCGGTGGCGATTGGTTCCACGAGGAGCTATGGAACGAGCTAGCCAAGGCAGGGTTACTGGGCATTTGTCTGCCAGCCGAGGTCGGCGGGCAAGGGCTGGGATTCCTTGAGGCGTGTCTCCTGCTTGAACAGCTCGGCAGAGTGGTTGCCCCGGTGCCGTTGCACCCGACACTGATAGCCGGTCTGGCCATCGCGAGCCTGGGAAGCAGGGAGCTGCAGTCCCGTTGGCTTCCAGGTGTGAGTGACGGATCGACGGTGCTCACGCTCGCGTTGAGCGAACCGGTCGGGGATCCCCGTGAGCCAGTGCTTGGAGCGGTTCACGAGAAGGACGCTTGGGTCCTCACTGGTGAAAAGACCGTCGTACCTTTCGGCCACCTCGCCGCCGCGGTCGTTGTGACTGCCACCGACTCAGCTGGCATCGCCCGGGCGTTCGTGGTGCCCACGACATCTGGCGGACTGAATTGGGAACGACAAGACACCTTCAATCATGAACCCGCCTTCCGTTTGGTGTTCGAAGGCGTGGTCTTGCCAGCCGGGAATGAGCTTGGCGGCACTGCTGGCGCCGTCGGTTGGATTGTGGACCGAGCGATTATCGGTCTTTGCGCGATTGCCGCCGGGGTCAGCGACGCTGGAATGCGGCTAACGGCCTCGTATGTGAGCGAGCGCAAGCAGTTCGGCCGTGCCATAGGAACGTTCCAGGCCGTGGGGCACCGGCTGGCAGATTGTTTCATCGACAGCGAGGCGATCCGGCTTTCGATGCTGCTGGCAGGGAGTCGTCTCGCTGAAGGCGCTGAGGCGAGCAAGGAAGTCGCGGTGGCCAAGTACTGGGCGTCTTTGGGAGGGAGTCGAGTGGGTCATGCTGGGCTCCACCTCCACGGCGGAACCTCGATTGATCTCGACTATCCGATTCACCGGTATTTCCTCTGGGCGAAGCACCTCGAGTTCAGCCTTGGCGCGGCGACCGCCCAACTCGCCAGACTCGGAGCGTTCCTAGCCAACGAACCTGTGCACGCTGTCTGAACCCGCTCGATTCGATCGAAGCCTGCAGAGCGCACTTCGTGCCCGGGCTCGACCGCGAAGGGCGGAGCCTCTGCTCCCGCCTGCTGACTCGGTGTGAGCCCCAGGTCGAACGCTCCGAACACCAGGTTGGCCCCGGCGGAGCGACGCAGCGCCTCGGGTCCGAAGCGGTCGCGGAGTCGGAGGAGGGTCAGCGCACCAAGATGCGCGCCTGCGGACGCGCCACCGATGAGAAGCGTGTCGGTTCCCCATTTCCGCTCTGCTTGCATGATCAACCAGTTCGCTGCCGCCTCGCAGTCGTCGGGTCCAGCTGGATAGGAGTGTTTCGGTGTCAAGCGATAGTCGATCGATACGGTTACGACGTGGGCTTCCAAAGCCAAGTCCGCATTGTGGGCGTCATCGAATCGAGCGCTTCCGATACACCAGCCGCCGCCGTGGACGCGTAGGGACAGCGCCCCGACTCAGCCTGCCTGGGTCTCGCACTGGCACCGCATCGCCCTCGGTTGCCTGGCCGTCGTGATGGACAACGTTGTCCTGAATGTCCTGCGTTTCGGTGTTCGATGTCGTCCCCGCGGCTCATCACGTGGGTCGGCCTGCAACGTCCGGTGAGCTGTGCCACGATGAATTCGTGGGGAACGGGGTTGTTGTTGCTGAGCGACCAGAGTCGGCTGTGGCTCCTCCGGGCCGATTGCGCCAGCGACTGCTCGATCCGAGAACCGAGCCGACCCATTTGTTCGCGCCTGTCCTCGCGCTGGTAACCCTCGGTGCGCTGAGTACCCCAGGCTGGGACGTGCTGCTGACCCAGATCTGTCTCGCCGGCTGGCTCGTGCTGGTGGTCGTGTGTTTCGCGGGCTTGGCCCAGAAGCTGCGCAACGAGCGCCGAGGAAGGCCAGATGAGCGAGCACTGTGGACATTCATGGTCGTGCCCGCCCTCGCCCTCATGGTCGTGGCAGCCGCGTTGACGGAGGCACCGGTTCGATTCCGGTTTGCGCTCGGCGACGAACAGATGACGGCCCAAGCTCAGCGTTATCTCGATGATCCCGGTGCCCCGCTCGGTTACAAGATCGGCTCGTTCCCAATTGAACGGGTTTCTCGGGAACGCAACGCCGTCTATTACGTGGTTGGCAACGGCGGTTCGGACGATGAATACGGGTTCGTCTACAGCCCGAACGGTCCACCGGTGTCTCGCCGTGGCGATCGGTTCCTGCACCTCGGGGGTGCCTGGTATCTCTGGTACGCGAACAGCTCTCGCTTGTTGCTGTTCTGAGTGCGATCAGGCCGGTACAACGGCCCGGTCAGGCCGGCGCGATCTCGACGGGGATACCGCTCAGCACCGCGTTGCCCGACAGCGGATCGAGCTGTGAGTCGTCAGTGAGGAGGTTGCTGTTGACTCCCGGCCGCGCCCGCGTGACGGATTGACGAACCCCTGGCAGATCATGTCCCCAACCATGGGGGAGCGAGACGACGCCGGCCATGATGGTCTCGCTGATCTCGACGGGGACGACTAGCTCGCCGACCTTGGATACAACCTTCGCCTGTTTCCCGTCGACAAGGCCCAGGCGCTTCGCGTCAACTGGATTCACCAACAGTGTGCAGCGGTCTTTGCCTTTGACGAGTACATCGATGTTGTGCATCCACGAGTTGTTGGACCGCAGGTGCCGCCGCCCGATGAGCACCAGCTGATCGCCCCGTGGATGCACGCCAACGTCGGGCCCGTTGTTGAGCACGGCACGCAGCCGAGCAAATTCGGTCCGGATCGGATCGGTCATCAGCTCGATGCTGCCCGATGGGGTGGACAGGATCTCGGGGATCCGAGGCTGCAGCGGGCCGAGATCGATGCCATGCGGATTGGCGGCAAGGGTATCGAAGTCGAGTCCCCCTGGCCTCCGACCAAACAGATCTCCGTACGGGCCCGAGCGGATCATGATCTCAACGGCTCGGTCAGTGGGATGGGTTGCCTGGAGGAGCGCCCCGAGTTCGCTCGCGGAAGTGCCAGCGAGCTCCGGTTCCCGGGTGGCTCGTTCGAGCAGCGCGCCGAGGACAAAGTCGTCGATGAGCGATGGATCAGCGTCCGCTCCCTGCCCACTGGCGATGAGTGCAAGTCGCGCCAGGATTTCGTTCTCCTCAGGGCCGTCTGGAGCAACGATCGGCGCCGACCATTTCGCGATGTTGCGCACCGACAACCCGGCAAAGGCCAGGTCGTAATGGCTGCGCGCCAGCGATGACGGGGGTGGCAGCACCACGTGCGCGTGCCGGGCCGTCTCGTTGAGATAGGGGTCCGCTTACCATCAGTTCGAGGGTCTCGACCGCTGCGGCGAGGCGTGCCGAATTCGGTGTGGACAGAACCGGATTACCGGCCACGGTGATGAGGGTTCGCACCTGGCCTTCGCCCGGGGTCAAGATCTCGTCGGCCAGCGTCGCGACCGGGAATTCGGAGCGGACTTGGGATAGCCGCGCACCCGACTGTGGTGGCGCCCAATCACGGAGCCCCGGCCAGGCGCAGGTGGCTGGGGTCGTTGAGCATGCGCTGCGAGGGGGAACATCGCGCCTCCAGGCCGGTCCAGGTTGCCGGTGAGAAGGTTCACCACATCGGCCGCCCAGGACGCCAAGGTCCGGAAGGGCACGGTGCAGGTCCCGATCCGGCTGTACACCGCCCCTGACGGCGCTGTGGCGAACTCGTGGGCGAGCTTGCGGACGGTAGCGGCGTCGATGCCGGTGAAGGGTGCAGCAGCTTCGGGTGTGAAGGGCTCGATCAGCGTCTGCAGTTCGTCGAGCCCGTTGATGTATGAGACGAGTGAACCTGGAGAGGTCAGCTCCTCGGCGAAGAGCGTGTTGATCACAGAACTGAGGAACAACGGGTCGGTGACAGGCCGGATGGGCGGTTGTAGATCATGCCCGCGAGGTTGTGGACGTTGGGGTTACCGAGATACACGGCAACGGCGTCGCGGCCGCATCGATCGATGATGGGCGTCAGGCGTCGCTCGATCTCGGCAAATGCGTCGTCCCAGCTGACCTCTTCCCACCGGGAATCAGTGGGTGCCGATCCGCGGCGGAGCGGCGGGCGCCGCAATCGGTCGGCGTCTTCGTGGAGCTGTTTGAGGGTGGAGCCTTTCGGGCAGATATGGCCCTTGCTGAACACGTCATCGCGGTCTCCCCTTATCCGGAGGACCTGGCCGCCCAGCATGGTGATCTCAAGACCGCAGGTTGCTTCACACAACGGACACGTTCGGTAGTGCACGCATGTGCTAGCGCCCTTGCCGGCGCGTTGAGCGTCGATCACTGCAAGCCCCCCTGCTGCATCGATCAGCCTAGGCTCGATCCGTGCCTGACGCCGGAGCTGGTGACGCAGTAGCTGATCGTTTCCCTCCTGATTATCCGAAGCACTGGGAGCTGGATGCGGTGCTTGCCGATGGCGGCACCGTCCACATCAGGCCCGTGCTGCCCGCCGACGCGCCCGGTGTTGTCGCATTCCATGAGCGCCAGTCTCCAGAAAGCATCTATTTCCGGTTTTTCTCGCCTCATCCCCGCCTGTCCCAGCGCGAGATCGAGCGCATGACGGTGGTCGATTACGCCGAGCGCATGGTGTTCGTAGCTCTCATCGGCGACGAGATCGTGGGCATGGCGGGCTACGACGTGTGGCGTAGCCAGGCTGAAGCCGATTGCTGGTTCCTCATCGACGACGAACAGCGCGGGCGGGGTTTGGCCACGATCCTGTTGGAATACCTCGCGGCCGCGGCCCGAGAGGCCGGCTTGCGGGCGCTCACCGCGCAGGTCCTTCCCACCAATCGCCGGATGCTCTCGGTGTTCCGGTCGGCCGGGTTCTCGACGGAGTCCAGTTTCGAAGACGGCGTGATCGAGGTGCGGTTGGGGATCGAACCGACTCCTGAAGCATTGGCTGCTATTCATGAACGTGAACGCCTCGCAGAAGCTCGGTCAGTCGAGCGACTGCTTGCGCCGAGCAGCGTTGCCGTCATTGGGGCTAGTTCCCGGCGCGTCAATGTCGGTCGCACGGTGTTCGTCAACCTGTTGCGCAACGGGTTCAAGGGCGTGGCGTATCCGGTCAACGCCCGGGCGGCACCGGTTGCCAGTGTCCGCAGCTATGCCGACGTGCGCGAGATCCCCGACGACATCGACCTTGCCGTTATCGCCGTACCGGCGCTCCGAGTGCTCGACGTCGTTGAGGCATGTGGGCGGCGCCGGGTCGGCGGCCTGATCATCGTGAGCGCTGGCTTTAGCGAATATGGGCCCTACGGGGACGCCGGTGAGCGTTTGATCGTCGAGCGCGCCCGTCGGTACGGAATGAGGGTCATCGGTCCGGAGAGCCTCGGGGTGATCAACACTGCGCCGCGCACTGCGATGCATGCAACGGTCACCGGTGTTGAGGTCAGGCCGGGGCCGGTGGGATTCCTGACTCAGTCAGGCACCCTCGGTATCGCCGCGCTGGAGCATGCCCACCGTATGGGCGTGGGCATCTCGTCGTTCATCGATGTCGGGAGCAAGGTGGATGTCAGTGGCAACGATCTGCTCCAGTACTGGGAACAGGACGACCGCACCAAGGTCATCGCGCTGCACCTCGAGAGCTTCGGTAATCCCCGGAAGTTCACCCGACTTGCTCGGCGCATCGCCCGGACCAAGCCGATCGTCGCGGTCCAGACCCACGGTCATGTCGTGCCAGACAAACGAGGCAGCGATCCGGAGTTGGAGTGGCCGGTCCAGGCCACCGTGGAGGCCCTGCTCGCGCAGTCGGGCGTGATCCGTGTGGAGACGCCACGCGAACTGTTCGCTGTCGCCGGGGTCTTGGCCGTGCAGCCACCGCCGATAGGGCGTCGAGTCGCTGTGTTGTCCAACTCGCGAGGCGCCACGCTGTTGACTCTGGACGCACTCGGCGCCAGTCGGCTGACGGTGGCCGAGCTTTCTGCTAATACCCGTGGAGAGCTGTCGGCGCTCCTGCCGCGGGGTGCTGCCACTGCCAACCCAGTGGATCTCACTTTTGCCGCCAGTCCCGATGACTACGAGGCGGGGTTGCGCCTGCTCCTCGCGGATGACGGCGTAGATGCCTGCATCGTCATTTACGCACCAGCCATATCGGAACGGGCCGATGAGGTCGCTCGGGCCATTGGTCGAGCAACGGTGGGGTCACCGCGGAAACCCATACTTGCGACTGTGCTCGGTCGCGACGTCGCCGACACCTTGGTGTCGGGAGACGTGTCGATCCCCTTGTTCGAGTTCCCAGCCGAAGCGGTCGCAGTGCTCGCCGGCATGGTCTCCTACGGCGAGTGGCGTGCACGCGCTCAAGGTCGCGTTCCTGGGCCCGGCGAGGTTGACGGGCTCGACATCGACGTGCTCAGGCGTAGATGCCACGACGTTCTTGATGGGCACCCCGATGGTCGTTGGCTTACCATCGACGAGGCTGCCGAGCTCCTCGCCTCGGTCGGCGCTGAGTTCTTGGCCTATCGGGTCGTGGCGGATCGCGCTGGTCTTGCCGATGCGGCAGCCGAGGTCGGCTTCCCACTGGTGCTGAAAGCAACTGGTCTCAGTCGCCCCCGACCGGGGGAGGCAGGCGGGGTTGCGCTCGGCTTGCGTGATGCGGACGACCTGCTTGCTGCCTACGATCGCATGGTGGGTGTGCACGGCGCAGCGATGAAGCCAGCGATCGTGCAGCGGATGGCCGAACCCGGTGTCGAGGTCATGGTGGCGTTCCACCAACACGGAAACTATGGCGCAGTGGTCACGCTTGGCTTGGGCGGACCAACCACTGAGGCCAATCCGCAGTTGCCTGTGCGGATCCTCCCGCTCTCGGATCTCGACGCGCGTTCGCTCATTGACGACACGCCGGTGGCCGGACTCCTCGCTGGCCGTGAAGACGGCGAGAAGGTGGCATCGGTGCTCACCGACTTCCTGGTGCGGGTTGCGGCTGCGATCGAGCAGGTGCCGGAAATCGCGGACTTTGTGTTGAACCCGGTCTTCGTGGACCAGCACCATGCATCAGTGGCAAACGTACGGGTCCGAGTCGCGCCGTACCACTGGGAGCCATCGCCGAGCGTTCGTAAGCTGGCGTAGACCCACCACGTCGAGCTGTTTGCTGTCAAGCCAACTGCAGATCTTTGAGTGCTCGATAGGCTCGGTTGATCGCGGCCATCCGCTCGGCATGGAACCGCTGTGTTGCTTCGTCAGCAGCAGCGTACCGGTCGGGGTGGTGTTGTTTGGCCAGACGGCGGTAGGCGGAGCCGATCTCCTCAGCAGTGGCGTTACCTCGGAGGTCCAATTCTGACAACAGTTCCTGCACACGAGCCGGGTCGGGCCGACTGCTCAGCTCGTTCTCCTGGATCCGGCGGCTTTCCTCAAACAGTGCGTCGGTGGTCCAGTAGGACGCCTCCTGTTTCGGCGTGGAACCCTCGATCTCTTCTCGCGTCCGTTGGCGCTTCTGGCGCAGCCGCTCCGCCCATTCGTTGTATTGGGCGACTTTGCCTTCGTCGTCGATGTGAATTGTGTCCCCCAAGTCCCTCAGGTTGTGCCGAGCGGCCTCCTCATCCCATGGATTGCGCGGTGACGACGGGCACCGGGCGTCGCTGTCTTCGATCTCGTTCCTGATCCGCTTCCTCGACCGGATGATCATGGTCGCCTCGCACCCCTTCGCCATCGCCGCAGCGCTCTGCCCTGACCACTTGCCGACCTAGGCATCGTCGCCTTCTGCAGCGCCCACCCGCCGAGCTGACTTGCAGCCAAGATGAGCGCCGGGCACGCAGGCTAGCACCAGAGTGCAACGAAAGGTAGGCCAAATGACCTATCCAGGGGATGCGGAGGCGTCGAACCAGTTCCGAGCACCCACGATCAGGCCAACGGCGCGGCGACCCGCGGGACCGGATCGCCCGCTTCGCCGACCAGTGCACCTTCGAGCACCGTGATCGCCTGGCCGGCGAGCAGGACCCGATCGCCGCGTACGCCGACTCGGACCGTGCCCTCTCGAGCGGAGAGTTGGCGAGCGAGCAGATCGTTCTTCTCCAGTCGCTCCGCCCAGTACGGACCGAGTGCGCAGTGCACCGAGCCGGTCACCGGATCCTCGTCCACGCCGACATTGGGGGCGAAGAAGCGCAGCACGAAGTCAAAGAGACCTTCTCCGACGCTTGTCACCGCAACCCCGCGAGCCGATGGGATGGAGCGGAGCCGGTCCATGTCGGGCCGGAGTTCCCGGACCAGTGCAGGATCAGAGACTTCGACGAAATAGTCGTTTCGGCTCTTGTATACCGCGACGACGCCGTCGATACCGAGCCCGTCCAGCAATGCGCCTGGTGGGGTCGCCGGCTCGGGAGGCGTCGCAGGGAAATCGAGTTCGATCCAGCCGTCGGAGGTTCGACGAGCGGTGAGTTCTCCGCTCAAGGTGAAGAAGCGCAGTGGCTCGTCATCGACCTGGTTGCGGTTCCACAAATAGTGCGCCGATGCGAGGGTGGCGTGGCCGCACAGCTCTACCTCTGCGGTTGGTGTGAACCAGCGAAGGTGCCAACCGCCCGCAACCGGCACGAGGAACGCTGTTTCCGACGCGCCGAGTTCGGCGGCCACCGCTTGCATCCACGCGTCTTCTTGGTGATGGGTAAGGAGGCAGACCCCCGCTGGATTGCCGGAAAACACGCGATCAGCGAAGGCATCGATGAGCGCAATCTGAATAGTCACGACTGCTCCGCTCAGCGTCCGTCGATCGGGACGTAACTGCGCTTGGGAGCTCCGTCGTAGAGCTGGCGGGGTCTCGCGATACGGACGTCACGATCGAGAAGCTCGAGCCAGTGCGCCAACCAGCCCGAGGTCCGAGGGATCGCGAACAGAACGGGGAACATCTCGATCGGGAACCCCATCGCCTGGTAGATGAGACCGGAGTAGAAGTCGACGTTCGGGTAGAGCCGCCGGCTGGTGAAGTACTCGTCGGACAGGGCCACTTCTTCGAGCTTGAGCGCGATGTCGAGCAGCGGGTTCTTGCCGGTGACCTCGAAGACCTTGTCGGCGGTCTCC
>JANZZE010000118.1 GCA_026419545.1 Acidimicrobiales bacterium | reverse complement strand
ACCAGACCCTGTACCACGCGCGCTGAGCCGGGGACATGATCTCACCCCGCCTGTGTCCCTCGGGAATGATGATGCGCTCGTCCGCTTTGTTCTTTGCGATGGAGGGGCGTCGACGCGGCTTGACTGCGTCCGATCCGCTCATCCCAGCTTCTCCAAGAGCAGGTGGACGATTTCGTTGACCGACATTTCACTCGTATCGACGACCAGTGCATCCGGGGCGATTCGCAGCGGCGAATCGCTGCGTCCCTGGTCGAGTGCATCGCGGCGCGCGAGATCGGCGGCCACGGTCTCATACGACAGTTCCGTCACTTCTTGGGAGCGACGGCTCGCTCTGATCTCGGGACGGGCGTCGAGATACACCTTCAGATCAGCATCCGGAAATACCACCGTCCCGATGTCACGACCTTCGATCACCCCTCCGCGGTGAGCAGCAGCCCATTCGCGCTGGCGCACGCGGAGCTCCTCACGGACCGCACTGTTGGCTGCGACGATACTCACCGCGCGGGTGACTTCCGGACCCCTGATCTCGATCGTCGCGTCGGCGCCATCCACAACCACTGTTCCGTCCTCGCGCAGGTCTATGGAGATGTCTCGAGCCAACCGCGCGACGAGATCGGCATCAGCGGGGTCAACGCCGTTGCGCAGAGCGGCAAAGGCGACAGCTCGGTACATCGCGCCGGTATCGAGGTAATCAAGCCCGAGTCGTTTCGCCAGCTCCCTGGCAACCGTCGACTTGCCTGAGCCGGCCGGTCCGTCGATCGCGACCACCTTCACGGCCCGTCACCCTAGCCAACGGTGCAGACGGCGCTCCCAATGCGGACCGCGTGGCCGGATCGATCCAGCCACGACCCATGCCCGATGTGGCTCCGGCAGCTCAGCGTCTCAGGGACTCGAGCACTTCAAAGAACTGAGGGAAGGTCTTGGCCACACACCCGGGGTTGCTGATGGCGATGCCCGGGGACCGTAGGCCCATCACCGCGAAACTCATCGCCATACGGTGATCGTCGTAGGTCTGGACGACGGTTGGCCTGATCGGACCGGGCTCGATACGGAAGCCGTCGTCGAGTTCGAGCGCGTTGACGCCGCAGCGCTGCAACTCGGTAACAACGGCCCGAATCCGGTCCGTCTCCTTCTTCCGGATGAATCCGATTCCCCTGACCTCAGTTGGCGAGTCAGCGAATGACGCGACCACAGCGAGCGTCGGGGCAGTGTCCGAGAGGTCGACAAGATCGACGGACACGCCATGGAGTTCGCCAGTACCACGCACTTCGATCGCGTCGGGTGCGCGTTCGACGGCGGCACCCATCGCCTCCAAGATGTCGGTGAACGCCACGTCTCCCTGGTGCGACGCTGACCCGAGGCCATCGATGCGAATGCGTCCTCCGCAGATGGCTGCCGCCGCGAAGAAGTATGAGGCTGCCGAGGCATCGGGCTCGATGGCAAACATCGTGCCGTTGTAGCCGGTTGGCTCGACCTCAATCCTCGGACCCGATTGCTCAACGGCGGCGCCGAAGGCTTTCATCACCGCCATCGTCATCTCGACGTAGGGCAAAGACACCAGTCGACCTTCAACGGACACCACGATGCCGTTCGGGTAGCAGGGTGCCGACAGGAGAAGACCGGACAAGAACTGGCTGGACACGTCACCGGGGATCGTGATGGTGCGGTGATGACCGGCGGCCAATCCGCCGTGGACCTCGACGGGCAAGCTCCCAGGTGTTCCGAGCTCCTTGATCGCTACGCCTAGCTCTCGCATTGCCCCGATGAGGTCGCCCATCGGGCGAGCTCGCAGCTGCTCGTCGCCGTCGATGAGATAAGGCCCGTCTCCCAGGGCCATCGCAGCGAGAAGAAATCTGGCGGTGGTGCCGGATTGACGGGCGTCGAGCTGAGCGGTCGGCACCGGCCAGCGACCGCCTGTTCCTTTGACACGTGCTTCGGGGAGCGGTATCGAGCCAGTCGGCGGGCCGGGTGTGCCGGCTGCTACTGCCGGATCTCGCTCACCTTTTTCGATCGCGATCTCGATCGTCACCCCGAGAGACCGGAGGCAGTCGATCATGGCGAGCGTGTCATCGGCAACGAGTACGCCACGCAGTACGGAAGCCCCTGTTGCAAGGGCACTGGTCAGGAGGGCTCGGTTCGTGATGCTCTTCGATCCCGGAAGCCGGATCGCTGCATCCGGTGGTTGACCGAGCGGCTCGATCGGCAATGGATCCGGCAACAGCCGACTGGTGGGGCGGTTCATTCGAGTGTTCTGAGTGTCGGCCGATACCCGTTTGCCATCAGGCCCCCTTGGAAGCGCTCGGCAAGTGCCTGTTCTACGAGCAGGATCACCACACCTTCCTCTCCTTCCGCGCTGTGAGCGATCTCGATGTCGGCGATGCTGACGCCGAGATCCGTGGCCAGGGTCGTGATCCGAGCCAGCTCCCCTGGACGGTCCCGAACCGGGATCCGTACTTCTGCTAGCTCGTCGGGACGGGCGAAGCGCGTTGGAAGGTTTAGTCGAGCTGCCCGAGCGGCCTCCAGCAACTTGACCAGTGTGTGTCGATCGTCGGCGGCGACGATCTCACGTATCTCCGAGAGGGCTTCGATCAGTCGGCTGAGCTGGGTAACGATGGCTTCGCGGTTCTCTCCGCAGATGTCAGGCCAGATCCCAGGATGCCCGGCGGCGACCCGGGTCATGTCACGGAATCCGCCAGCCGCTAAACGCAGAAGGGCAAGATGCTCGACCGCGCTTTCATCGGCAAGTCGCATCAGGGTTGCTGCGGTGAGGTGAGGCACGTGCGACACCACGGCCACCATCTCGTCGTGACGATCGGGAGGGATCGACACGACCTCGGCGCCGAACGACGATACGACGGTACGGATCCGGGCGAAGGCTTCGTTGTGCGTTCCCTCCACCGGTGTGAGGACCCAGGCGTGGCCGTCGAACAGATCGGCGCGGGCGCCTTCCACCCCTTCGAGCTCGGAGCCGGCCATCGGATGACCCCCTACAAATCGAGGGTTCGACATCAGCGGCACCATCGGCGCCTTCACGCTTCCGACGTCGGTAACGAGCCCCGTTGTCGTTTCCAACGCCCGCTCCACTTCTGAGGCAACCGCACCGACGGGTGTCGCGATAAAGGTCAGCTCAGCGTTGGGATCGTTGCCAACGGCGTCGAGCGCTCCGAGTTCTCGGGCTCGGTTCGCCGCGGTTGGATCACGGTCCCGGCCCGTGACATGCCACCCCTGGGCCCGCAGCGCCAGACCGATTGACCCACCGATGAGGCCGGTCCCGACGATTTGAGCTCGGGGTCGATGTGGATCAGATGCTTCGTTCATGACCAGTTGCAGGTGCCCGAACGTCAACCGGGCAGATCATCCCGTAGCCCTGCGGCGCCTTCTAGATAGACGTGGCGTAGTTGGTGTCGGGGTTTGTCGGTGTAGATGTGCATCAGGACTCGGATGCACAGAGGGGTCCCGTCCTCGATGTCGAGTTCCCGGGCGCAGAGCAGCGGGACGTCGCCGAGCCCGAACTTTCGCGCTGCGGCAGCGGGAAACACCGATCGGATGTCCTTGGTGGCGGTGAGGATGACACTGATGATGTCGTCCTTGGTCAGGTCGTTGCGGGCGAAAAGTTCTTCAAACAAGGCAAGGACGCGCTCGAAGACCTGGTCCCGGGTATCGGCATCGACAGTTGTTGCACCCCGGAGCGCTCGGACAACACCGGTCATTGCCCAGATGCTACGGGACACCTAGTCCCGACCGCACACAGGTTGTCGTCCCCACCGGATACCCACTCCCCACAATGGCTGCAGACGTGCCACCAACGCCATCCTATGCTCAACCACCATCCCTCGGCTTGGCCGCGCGTTCGAGCGCACGGACCTCCTCCAGCGTCAATTCTCGCCAAGCACCCGGTGCCAGCTTGCGGTCGCGTAGGGGACCGATCCGGTGCCGAACCAACCGGAGAACGGGATGACCGATCGCCTCGCACATCCGCCTGACCTGCCGGTTACGGCCCTCATGGATGACGAGCCGGACGAGATCCGGCCCAACGAGCGATGCCTCGGCCGGAGCCGTCCGGCCATCGTCGAGGTCTATCCCTTCTCGCAGCCTGCGAATGGCGCCTCGGCTCGGCCGGCCCTCCACCTTGGCGAGGTACTCCTTCTCGACCCCGAACGAAGGATGAGTCAATCGGTGAGCGAGCTGGCCGTCATTGGTCAAGATGAGAAGTCCTTCGGTGTCTGCGTCGAGTCTGCCGACTGGGAAAACCCGTGGCTCGCTCGGCACCAGGTCGAGAACGGTGGTTCGCCCTTGCGGATCGGACGCTGTCGTGACCACGCCGATCGGCTTGTTCAGGAGGTAGTAGACGAGTCCCGGACGAATACCGATCGGAACGCCGTCAACCTCGACAGCATCGCGATCGGGATCGATACGCTGACCAAGCTGTGCCCGGAGCCCGTTGACGGTGACTCGGCCAGCTGCGATCAACTCGTCACACGCCCGGCGGCTCCCTACACCGGCTCGTGCCAGTACCTTCTGGAGTCGCTCCCCTTGCGGGCACTGCGCCATGGTCAGGTTGCGTCTGCAGGGAACGAGACGTCGTGGGGTCTAGGCCCTGGGCTTGCGCCGGATCCGTCGGATCCGACCGGTTCGGCTGCACCGGCTGCCGGCATGTGTCGCTGCGGCGCATCAGCTTCCGGCGCATCGGCCCGCAGGCCATGCTCTAGCGCTTCGACGACCTCGGCGGAAGGGATGAAGTCAGCGATAGGCGGAAGGTCCTCAATCGAATTGATGCCCATCCGCTCGAGGAACTTCTGAGTGGTCCCGAACAGGACGGCATTGCCTGGTCCCGGGTCACGAGCGACCTCTGCGATGTAACCGCGCTGTTCGAGCGTCCGTACTACGCCATCGACGTTAACTCCGCGGATTGCTGCGACCTGAGCCCGCGAGATCGGTTGCTTGTAGGCGATGATCGCCAGCGTTTCGAGCGCCGCTGCGCTAAGACGCGAGCTTTGGCCTTCGAGGACGAAGCGCTCCACGTACGGCGCCATGTCCGGATGACTCTGGAAGCGCCAGCCACCCGCGACGTTGACGAGGACGAAACCTCGACCGTCGACTTCATAAGATGCCGAGAGCTCCGACAGGACCTGTTCGATCTGCGCCGACGGGACCTCGGTGATCTGCGCAAGAAGATTAACGTCCACTGGTGTGTCGGCCACCATCAGGATCGCCTCAAGGGCGCGGACGACCTCTGCCGTCACGTGAGCCGGGGTGTCGTCGAGCCTGTCCATAGGTCACCCCTCATACACGTCGACCGTGCTGAGATCGACCATCGAGCGCACGCGATCAGAGCCGATCCAGGTCACGACGATGTCTCCGAACGACGCCGCCTGGTCCAGCTCAACTAGACCTTGTTTGAAGAGCTCCAACAGAGCGAGGAACCGGACGATGACTTCGATCCTTTCGACGAGCGAGTCGGTCAGTGCGCGAAACGTGATGCGCCCTGCCCGCGGGAGTTCGTCGAGGAGTTCCTCGACCGCATCGGTCACGCTGGCACGCACCGCGCTCACGTGGAACAGGTCGAGTAACGGCTTGGGCTTGGGAGTGATTGCCCGTAGGTACGCGGCCTTCAAGTCGTGCAGGTCGACACCTTCGAGCAGGTCCGGGGTGAGCCCGAGAAAGTGTTCCTCAGGCCCCGCGGTGCGGGGATACGAACGACGGGCCTGTTCGCTCATGCGCTGCAGGGCCTGGGCAGCATCTTTGAAAGTCTTGCATTCGAGGAGCCGAGCAAGCAGCAGGTCGCGCTCTTCCCACAGCGACAGCTCGTCGTCGAGTTCCAAGTCTGCTTCACCTGGGAGGAGCCGGCGTGACTTGAGTTCGATCAGAGTGGCCGCGATCAGCAGGAATTCTGTCGCGACCTCGAGATCGAGGACTTCCATCCGCTCGAGTTCGCCGAGATAGGCGTCGATGATCGATACCAGCGAGACCTCGTAGATGTCGACCTGTTCTCGGAGAATGAGATGCAAGAGCAGGTCGAACGGCCCCTCAAACACTGGGGTTTGTACCTCGTACGACATCGATTCCAGCCTAGAGCCGGGCGCGGCGCAGGCCGCGGATCTCGATGCGGAAGCTGGGCCTAGTGGCTGGGGCGCAGCGATACAGCGTGACCGTCGAGTGAACGCGGTAGCTTGGTGGTCCTGTGGCGGTCACCGAAGCTGACTCCGAGGCCGATTCGGCACCGTCGTTCGCGTCGGCCGCGAGCTCAGAACAGGCGTTTCTGGCCAGTGATGGCACGCGAGTCGAGTGTCAATCGGCATCGCCTCGGCGTCAGTCGCTTCCCTACTTCCCAGCCCTCGATGGCATCAGAGGCGCAGCGGTCGCGGCAGTATTGGCGTTCCACGCCGGCTTCTCCTGGGCGGTCGGTGGTTATCTCGGGGTCTCGACCTTCTTCACCCTTTCGGGCTTCTTGATCACTTCGCTGTTGTTAGCTGAACACCGGTCGACTGGGCACATAGATCTGCGTGCCTTCTGGACACGCAGATTCCGTCGGCTGATGCCAGCAGCCCTTGCGACGCTCGCATTGGTTGCGCTCTTCGGGTGGTTGCTCGCCGACGAGACCCAGCGGCGCAACCTTGCCGGCGACGTCGGTGCCGCGCTCGCGTACGTCGCGAATTGGCGCTTCGTGCTTTCAGGCAAGTCGTACGGCGAGCTGTTCTCGGCGCCGTCGCCAGTCCAACACTTCTGGAGCCTGGCGATCGAGGAACAGTTCTACCTGCTGTATCCGCTTCTGGTTTTCTGGCTCGGGCGACTGACAGGATTCTCGCGCCGCTGGTTCGCTTGGCTGCTCACTGCGTTGCTCGCCGCCTCGGTCTCCCTCAGTGTCATTGGAGGGCTCTCCATCGACCGCATCTACTACGGGACCGACACCCGAGCTGCCGAACTGCTCGTCGGTGCCTTGCTCGCCCTGCTGATAGATAGACGCCGCATCGCAGGTCGGATCGCTGCCTCCGTTCGGCTCCAATGGGTCCTTGCTGCACTCGCCTCCGTGGCTCTCGTTGGCTGTGTCATCCTGTGGGCGACGCAAGAGCAGCAAACCTCAGGCTGGCTCTATCACGGTGGTTTCTCGGCTTATGCCCTGTTGTCTGCGTTGATCATCCTCGGTGCAGTCATACCAACCGGACCTGTCCGCTGGTTGCTGGCTCGTAGGCCGTTGCGCAACCTCGGCGTGGTGTCCTATGGCGTCTACCTCTACCACTGGCCGGTGTTCAACACTCTCACCTCGGCTCGCACAGGATTACGGGACTGGCCGTTGTTCGCGTTGCGCCTGACGACCACGCTCCTGATCGCCATCGCGTCGTACCGTTTTCTTGAGCAGCCCATCCGCCGTGGCCAGAGCGTGGTCGGTGTACGGCCGCTCGCGGTGGCACCTCTGGTCGCCGGGGCAATCACCCTGGCAGTCATCGCCGCGAGCTTCACGGCCCCTGCCCCGACCATCGACTTCGCCGCCGTCGAGCGGAAACTCGCCGCCACGACGAACAACGCCGAAGCTCCCCTGCCAGCAGATGATTCAGGTTCCAATGCCCCACCACGGGCGCGGATTGCAGTGTTCGGCGACTCCACGGCCATGCTCACCGGTTTCGGGCTAGCTGGCTATGCACAAGCCAGTGGAAAGGCCGATGTCGTTTCCGGTTGGACTGGGCTCGGCTGTGGCCTCAGTCGTTACGGCAACCGAGGAGAGGGGCCGTCGCGAGGCCCGGTCCTACCGGAGTGCAACGCCTGGGACGAGGGTTGGCGCGAGGCAATCGACAAGAACAGACCGAACATCGGGGTGATCCAGGTCGGGCCGTGGGAAGTGGTTGACCGTCAATTACCGGGTGACCGATGGCGAGCGCTTGGTGACCCGGTGCTCGACGAGTACGAGAAATCTGAGATCCGCCGGGCGATCGACCTGCTTCAGGCAGTCGACGCCGAAGTCGTGTTCCTCAACCTGCCCTACATCGGCGCACCGGAAGGAAAGGACGTCACCGAGTTTCGCGGCAATGCGGCCGACCCCGCTCGGGCCGATCGTTTCAATCAACTGCTCGCTGAGGTGGCGGCTGAACGACCCGGTGTGCACATCATCGACCTGAAGGGCTGGCTCGAGTCGTCGGGTGAAGATAAGCGCCTTCGGCCCGACGGAGAGCATTTTTCTGAGGCAACCGCTTACGAGGTCGCCGAACGGTTCCTGCTCGACGCGATCCTCGCAATCCATGAGCAGGCGTGGCGTGCTCGCCAAGAGGATTCCATAGACCGCTGATACCAGAGACCGGGCTCTTCTCCAACCGCACGTCGAGTGACCGCCCGCGGAAGTCCTGCGCGCCATCAAGCACGACCGGTGCGAGGAACCGATGGAGGGCGCGAAAACCAGGTGGCCGAGCTCGGCATTGGCTGTGCGTGCGGGCAGGGGAGAATCCTCCCGGACATCGGCACCAAGGGCGCCTAGCCTGTGAGCCCCGTGGGGCAGCTCGCCGACGCCGACCGGGAACGACCTACGATCCGTATCGTGCTGCCCTCAACCGACGAAGCTCTTCATCGGGAACAGGATCAGGGTCGGCGATGGTGGATCCTTCTCAGCACTGGGGCAACAGTTCTGCTCGCTGCGCTCGTCGTGACCGCGTGTTCGAGCGAACCTGCGCCCGAGAAAAGTCCGCAGCTGGCCATGCAACAGATCACGTCACTGCTGCCCATGTCGGACGAGCAGGCTGCATGTGTGCGCGCGGCGATCGAGGCGAAGCCCGGACTAGCAAGCATCCTGAACGTGAAGGCCAAGCCGACTACCAAACGCATCAAAGAGTTCAATGCGGCGATGGTCGACTGCATCCCCGTCGAAGAGCTCGCAGAGATACTTGCGCGCTTGGCGGCAGCCTCAGCCAGCAGCGCACCGGGCGCACAACAGTGCGTGCGCGATCAGATCATCGCGATGAACGAGGAAGACCGTGCCCTGTTCCTGATGATCCAGCTGAACGGGAATGCCTTGTCGGGATCCGACCAACTGCGGGTGGAGCAGGTCACGTTGTCGGTGATCGGTAGTTGCAACTTGGCCAATGCCACACCTCCAGACGGCACTGGGCTGCTTCCGCCGGACGGCGGAGCAACCCAGCTCAGCCGCTGACTCGGCAGTGATCTCGCGCGGAGTACGCGCTCCGAACGGCGGGACGCTCCGCCAGCGGCCAGTAGGAGCACACGGATTTCGGGGCACAAGATCGCTGCCGTACGATCCTCAGCCATGACTCGCGTCTTGTCTGGTATCCAACCAACGGGCTCGGTTCACCTTGGGAACCTTCTCGGTGCACTGCGCTACTGGG
>JANZZE010000117.1 GCA_026419545.1 Acidimicrobiales bacterium | reverse complement strand
ACACCGCGTTGTTCTGGCTCGTCGCGATGTGTTACGGGCCGAATACGACCGCCTTCTACCGGACGATCGCCGTTCTCCTCCCAGGTGCGCTCCTTGCCCGACGCCTCCGACCCCCGACCGCGGTCACGCTGCTCGTCTTGTCAGTTATCGCGTCGTTCGGACTGAGCTTCTATTACATCGAGTACCGGCTCTACTGAGGACCTCAGTACCGGCGCGTGAACCGCCGTTCGTGAGCGGAATACCGCCCGCTGCGGGCGTGTGCCACGCTTGACGATCGCATCGAGATCGCCAAGGTGGCATCGGAGGACCATGAGTAGCGAACGTGGCGCGCAGACCGATGATCCCACATTGATCACCGAGTCCGCCTTCGGCCGCTTCAAGCGAAAGTTCCGTCGGGGTATCACGATCATCACCACTCCCCGGCTACTGAGCGAACAGATCGCATACATGCGACACGGGCGCGCGCCCGAGGCCAACAATGCGTTCACGAACGGGACGTTGGCCGGATCTGACGGCGACCCCGATCCATCGCTCGCTGAGCCGCCTGCCGACCCGACCCCCGACCCGGTATTTCCCGACTCACCATGGCAACGCTTTGCCACCGGTGTGACCCAAACCGACAACGATGAGAAGGGCCCGGACGGCACCACCGCTGCAAACGGCGCGAACACGGGCTACCGGGCCCGGGCGCACTGCAACGTCTGCTATTGGGAAGGTGACACGTTCGGAGGCCCACACCACGTCGAGTACCAACTGTGCCCGGCGTGCGGGTCGAATGCGCGCGACCGCTTCCTCTTCCACTGCTTCACACTGCGCACGCCCGAGCAGCTCGGCCTCCGGGTGATGGAGACGAGCCCTCGGATGGGCCTGCCCTATCGGGAGGCCATGGCGACGTGGTTCCGGTACGTCTGTAGCGATTTCGACGCAAGTTGTCATCGTGCTGCCGTGCAACTCGATCTGCAACAGCTCGGTGTCCGTGATGCGAGCATCGACGTGTTGCTCACACCGCATGTGCTCGAACACGTCCCCGACACCGCTCGAGCGCTCGCCGAGATCCATCGCGTCCTGGCCCCCGGCGGGCGTATGTACCTCCAGGTCCCCGTATTACAAGGCCGGACCGCGCCACCTGCCGAGCCGGAGTTCCACGGTGACAACACTCCTGTTTTCTGGCGTTTCGGATTCGACTTCACGGCGCGACTGCGATCGGAAGGTTTCGAGACCACCTTGCTCTGTATCGAGGACTGGCGCACGGTTGTAGACGCCGGGCTGCGTCGCTGGCCCGACGAGACTGCACCGGAGTTCGACGTTGCTTCGATGCTCGAAGGCGTGGTGCCTTCTGACCTGACCGTGGTCCTCGGCCGGAACGACGCCGAACGTCTCGGCCTGTGGCATCCCTACATGTTCCTCGTGTGGGAGTGCATTCGCCCTACCTGAACAGCCCGCTCCCCTGCGCCCCCAACCCGGCACCCGAGTCGCACGCCCGAAAGCGCAAGCATCCCAAAGCAGGCGGGTCAGGTACCGGCGATCGGCATGACACTGATCGAACCGTCGAGTTCGACGAGACCGTTGGCCACGAACTCACCCGCCACGTCGAAACCCAGCGCATCGCTGTGCCAGTCGTAGACCACCTTTCCATCGTGGCGACTCGCGGCAACGGTGACGGTGTAGCGACCGGGCAACAAGTTGGCACGCAACTCGAAGGTCACCTCCACCTCATCGCCGGGTGCATACCGTCCCGTCTCCTGATGGCGCCACAACGTGTTGGTGTCATAGAGGTACGTGCCGTCGTTGGCTCGCACGATCAGGCCGAACACGGGATTGTCAACCTCGGCGTTGACATGCGCCCTGAACTTCACAGCGATCCGGTCGCCGGTGCGGATGCTGTCGCGTTCTCCGCCGGTGAGAAGCCTGATGTCTCTCAGCGTCATATCGCCTGAGCCATAGACCGCACCTCCCTCCCAGCGCCCGACTGCACCGCCTTGCTCAGCTGTGACATCCGCCCGATAGCGGTCGACCACCTCGACCGACGGCCCGTCGGCGACCACCTTGCCTCGCTCCAGGTAGATCGCCCGATCGCACAGTGTCGCCACCGTCTCGAGATCGTGGCTCACCACCACGATCGTCACCCCCCGCCGTTTCAGCTCATGGATCCGGTCGTAGCACTTCTTCACAAACTTGGCATCACCGACCGCCAGTACTTCATCGATGATTAGGATGTCGGGCTGCAAGTGCACCGACACGGCGAATCCCAATCTCAGGTACATCCCCGACGAGTACGTACGAACAGGGCGATCGATGGCTTCCGCCACCTGCTGCCCCGCGAACTCGACCATCTCATCAAAGACCTGGTCGGTATAGCGCCGCGAGAAACCGAGGATTGAGCTGTTGAGATAGACGTTCTCGCGGCCGGTCAGGTCAGGGTGGAAGCCCGCGCCGAGTTCGAGCATGGATGCAGTGCGCCCGTACGTCTGCACGGTCCCCCTGCTCGGTCGGAGAATCCCGGCGATGCACTTGAGCAAGGTGGACTTGCCTGATCCGTTCTCGCCGATGAGACCCACCGTGTCCCCTGGGTCAAGACGAAGCGACACACCCCGCAGTGCCCAGAACTCTTCGGTGACGTTCTTGCGGCGTGCAAAGAGCCGATCACGAAGACCCTGTGCTCGCTCGTGATAGACCTTGAACGACTCCCAGACGTCATCGACGAGGACGCTGCCCGGCGCAGCTCCGCTCGACAGGTCGCCTCGTCCCGTCTCGTTCTCCCTGTGGTGCAACCCAGCGGCCACGCCAAAACCGCCACCAGCGCCCGACGGGTCGTCTCGCGTTCGGTCGGGGTGTGACACGTCGGGCATCACACCTCCTTGGCGAAATCCCGCGAGAGGCGACTGAAGGTGAGCCACCCGAGCACGAACATGCCCAACGCCGACCCGACACCAGCCATCAGGGTCGACCACGTTGGAAGCGACGTCGAATACAGCGAGTCCCGAAAAAACTCGACGAAGTGCGTCATCGGGTTCAGCTTGATCAACGTCTGCACCCATCCCGGCAACTGGTCGAGCGGGTAGATCACTGGCGTGGCATAGAACCACATCAAGAAAGCCACGGTCGTGAATTCCTGGATGTCCCTCAGGAACGTGTTTGCAGCAGCCAGCAACATCGCCAAACCCGCAGTGAAAATCGTCAGGAGTGCGATCGCGACAACGAGTAACGGCAGGTACCACCACCAGTCGAAGCTTCGGTCCCACCCGATGTAGATGATCGTCTCTGCCACCACCAGCACACCGAGCCCCAACAGCAAGTGTACGAGTTGGGCGAGCACCACGGAGAGCGGCAGCACCGAGCGAGGGAAGTACACCTTGCGAATGAGGTTGCCGTTACCGACGATCGACCCGGTGGCGACGGTTGCCGACGCCTGAAAGAAAGCGAATGGGAGGTAACCGGTCAAGAAGTAGATCGGGAACCAACTCAGCATCCCTTTGAAGAAGGTCGAGAACACCGCGGTGAACACCGCCATCATCAGCAGCGGATTGAGCAAGGTCCACAGGAAGCCGAGCGCCGACCGCTTGTAGCGAACCTTCAGCTCCCGGATCGTGAGATTCCGCAGCAGCTCACGAGCATCGAGCAGCTCTCTGACGGGGTGCATCAGTGCGTTGCCCCGAGTTCGTGGATCAGTTCGGCCAGTGGTTCGCGGAAATCACGCAGCAGAGGAAGGCCGCTGGCTTCCCAAGCCTGGTTGGCCAGCACCGAGTTTGCTGGTCGGGGGGCGGGCCGAGGCGGATCGAGTTCGGAAGTGGAAATCGGCTGCACCCGATCAGGGTCGAGTCCGGCCGCTTCGAGAACAGCTCGGGCGAAGCCGTACCAACTGACTGCACCCTGGTTCGTGAGATGGAAGACGCCGACACGCCGCTCGACGACCAAGCGCCGGATGGCGACCGCGAGATCAGCAGTGAAGGTCGGGTGACCGCGCTGGTCAGCGACGAATCGCAGCATCTCATGTTCGGCAGCGAGCCGCAGGATTGTCTTGACCATGTTGTTACCGTGACGACCGCTCACCCACGAGGTGCGGATGATGGTCGCAGCTGGTGCGATCGCTTGCACTTCCCGCTCACCAGCGAGCTTCGACCATCCGTAGACCGAACGCGGAGACGGCTCGTCCCATTCCGTATACGGCGTGCGCTTCGAGCCGTCGAAGACGTAATCGGTTGACACGTAGTGAACGGCAGCACCAATCCGAGCTGCTGCCTCGGCGACGAACCGAGAACCGAGCGCGTTGACCCGGAATGCTCGGTCCGGATCGGACTCGCAGGCGTCCACTGCGGTCCAGGCGGCTGCGTGAATGACCGCATCCGGACGCGTTGACGTGATTGCCGCCATCACTGCATCGCGATCGGTCACGTCGCACGCAGCGTGATCAGCCGCGATGACCTCGTGATGCGATCCCGAGAACGCCGCTTGGAGGTCATAGCCGAGCTGTCCCCCGGCACCGGTGATGAAAACTCGCATCAGCACTCGCCTCCGGAGCGACAAATCGTCAGGCCGCGTCGTTCGATTTGAGTGGACGCCACCACCACTCGTTGTCCTGATACCAGCGAACGGTCCTGGCAAGAGCATCGTCGAGGTCGTGGGCCGGTTCCCAACCAAGTGCACGGACCTTGGTGGTGTCGATCGAATACCGACGGTCATGGCCGAGACGGTCTTCCACGTATTCGATCATCGACTCGTCAGCGCCGACCAAGCGGAGGATGCGCTCGGTCAGTTCGCGATTGGGTATCTCGTTGCCTGCGCCTACGTTGTAGATCTCGCCAACCTCACCCTGGCGGAGCACTAGGTCGACACCGGCGCAGTTGTCCTCGACGTACATCCAGTCACGCACGTTGAGCCCGTCACCGTACAGGGGCACCTTCTTGCCTTCGAGCAGGTTGGTGACGAACAAGGGGATGATCTTCTCCGGGTACTGGTAAGGACCGAAGTTGTTGGACGACCGGGTGACGATCACAGGGAGCCCATATGTCGACAGGTACGACAACGCGATGAGGTCCGATCCAGCCTTGGACGCAGAATATGGCGAGCGGGGGCTGAGCCGGTCGTCCTCGGTGAACGAGCCTTCGTCGATCGACCCGTACACTTCGTCGGTCGAAATGTGCAGGAAGCGCGTGATGCCGACGCGACGGGCGACATCGCAGAGCACATTGGTGCCATCGCAGTTGGTGCGGACGAACTCATCGGGGCTCACGATCGACCGATCGACATGGCTCTCCGCGGCAAAGTGGACGACGGCATCGTGTCCGTCCATGGCTTCGATGACCGCAGACCGGTCGCAGATGTCTCCCTTGACGAACCGATAGCGCGGGTCGTCCTCGAGATCGCGGAGGTTCTCGAGGTTGCCGGCGTAGGTGAGTGCGTCATAGACGGTGACCTCGTCGTCGGTGTTGGCCAGCACCCATCGCACATAGTTGGATCCGATGAAACCGGCACCGCCGGTGACGAACAACCGCATGCGCACATCCTCGCAGACCGCTCGGGAAACGGTCGAGATCCGGGGCCGCAGCGCACGCCCTCAGCGCTTTGGCAACGACTGACTCAGGTCCGCAAACCGAAATGGGGCCGCCACTGAGGTTCTAGATCGGCGCGGCGTGGATTGGTCTGGTCGCGCCTGGACAAAATCGGCGACGCGATCCCCCACTCCGCCCCTACGTCCGGATAGTCCCAGGCCACACCGAGTTCGTCGGCAGGGTTGTAATAGCTGTCGACGAGATAGGTGATGGTCATGTCGGTCAGTGCAGCAAACCCATGAGCAACGCCTGGCGGGATGTAGACGCCCCGGTGGGAGTGCGAGCCGTCTGGCTGCCTGCCGAGATCGAGGGCCAAGGTGGCACCATCGGTCGGCGACCCTTCCCGCAGGTCGTGCAATACGACACGAGCCGAACCAAACGGCACGTACCAGTAGTCAGCCTGGTGCAAGTGGTAGTGCAAGCCGACGATCGCACCGGCCTGCCGATCGGCCCGGTTCGCCTGGACCATTTCCCGGCCCGACGGGAACCATGCTCGTCGATAGGTCTCAACGAAGACACCACGCTCGTCACCGTGCACATCCGGGTCGACGATGAAAACCCCGGTGATGACGTCGGACTCAGTCACGGTGGCCACGTCAGATCTCCACCCTGCTGTGATCACCGAGCGTCAACCGCAACGCCTGCGGCTTTGTGTCTGTCCGGGTCACCTCAACATCCCGGCCCACGAGTGAGTCCATGACGCGCGAAATTCCCGTGATCCGACTGTTCTCCAACACAACCGAGTATTCGATCTCCGTGTCGGTGATGACACAACCCGACGCGATCGAGGTGAACGGGCCGATATAGCTATTGGACACGATCGTATTTGCACCGATGATCGCAGGCCCACGAATCGTCGAGGCGGTCACCGTTGCACCGGCTTCGATGACGACGCGACCACAAACCTGGGATCGGTCGTCGATGTCGCCATCGATCCTCGGCTCGAGGGTTTCGAGGACGAGCCGGTTGCAATCGAGGAGCGGGTCCTTCTTACCGGTGTCGATCCACCATCCCTTGAGGATCTCATGGCGCACCAAGTGACCGGTGTCGATAAGCCATTGGATGGCATCGGTGATCTCGAGCTCACCCCGCCCGGAGGGCTTGATCGCCCGGACCGCCTCGTGGATGTGAGCGTCGAAGAGGTACACGCCGACGAGAGCAAGATCCGATGGTGGGTCCTTGGGCTTTTCGACCAGTCGCACGACTTCTCCCCCAGCGCCGATCTCGGCCACACCGAACTGACGGGGGTCCTCGACCTTGGCGAGGAGGATCTGAGCGTTGGGGACGACCGGCTCTTCTCCCAACCGGGGGGAACGGGCCGCCGCCCGCTCTGCTTCGAAACGTTCGACGAACTCCGCGAGCCCCTGCTCGAGCATGTTGTCGCCCAGATACATCACGAAATCGTCATCACCCAGGAAATCCCGTGCGATCAACACGCAGTGCGCCAATCCGAGAGGAGCCTCCTGAGGGATGTAGGTGATCGATGCACCAAACCGGGCGCCGTCACCTGCGGCAGCGCGGATCTCGTCACCGGTCTCGCCGATGATGATGCCGATATCGGTGATACCCGCTGCCACCATGTCCTCGATCCCGTAAAAGAGGATCGGCTTGTTGGCGATCGGCACCAACTGCTTGGCCGACGTGTGGGTGATGGGACGCAGCCGAGTACCGGAGCCACCAGCAAGAATCAAACCCTTCATCGTTCCTCGAGGTCGAGCGGAAAGAGCGGGCCCAGGTTTAGCACCACAACCACCACCGGCACAGTTCCGCCCGATCGATCCGGCGCTGTCAACCATGCCGCACGGGGCCTCAAGCCCCGCACCCGACCATCGAGGCCGCCCTTACCCCGTGAATCCGGCGCCGCCGGCCATACCCGCACGGGGCCCCAGCATGCGTCTCGACGCAGCAGACACAGGCACCTCTTGTCTCCCCAATATCCCAACAAAGCCCTGCCTTCCCTGCACGCGTCTCGACGCGGCAGACACAGGCACCTCTGTACGGATACGACTCGATCACCAGTTCAGCGGCGTGGATCCGTCGCGACCTTCAATGTTGCCGACTGAGTGCCTGACGTGCTGGACCACGGCGGCCACCAGCACAACATGATCGGTGGATTCGTCAACTCGGCGGCCTCAGGTTCCACGCGTGGTACACGCGGTAGTCCGTGCCCACCATGAACGCCTCGAGGCGTCCGTCGCTGTTGATGCCCAACTCGACGGGCTCGTTCGAAGCCCCACCGAGGGACACGCCCACGCCAAAGGCCCCACCGGGCGAGAGCTGACGGAACACGGTCGGAGCACTGCTCGGCCCGCTGACGGTGATGATCGACAACTTGCCGGTGTTGTCGCGGATCACCCGCGGTGTCGTCTTATACGGCACGGTCACGGCGGACCAGGGTGCGAAAGCGCCGTTGGGAGCAGTCTGGGCCGTGGTGGCAACAATGCCGAAAATCCCAATCATGAACAATTGGAGGCGGCCATCAGCGTTGCGACCAGCGACCAGGCTTTTGGTCGGCCAAGGGCCACCGAGGGACGTCCACGGACCCCAGACCGTGCTTCCTGGCGATATCTGCGCCACGGTCCACACGTAACCTTCCCAGCCGACCATGAACACTTGGAGCCGACCGTCGGCATTGCGCTCAACCGTCAACTCGTTCCCGTCCATGATCAAACTGCCCATGAAGTTCCAACCCGACCAGAACCCGTTGGGATACAGCTGATAGATACGGTGCAGCGCCCCGTCGAGACCACGAGCAAAGGCCTCGAGCCGACCATCAGCATTCGTACCTAGCGCAACGTAGCGGCTGGTGATTATCCCGCCATGGCTGACCCACTGGCTCCAGTTCCCACCGGGAGTCAGCTGCACCGCGTGGTACAGGCTGCGGTCCACTCCCACCGCGAAGAGCTCGATCCGACCGTCAGGACTGAGTGCAGCAGATGGGATGCTGTCGAGCGGGAAACGCCCGCCCATGGGGATGAATCCGCTCCAATACCCGTTCGGGATCACCTGCGCGTTCCGCCACATCTGACCGTCACCGCCAACGACGAACACTTCCAGACGGCCGTCCTTGTTGCGGATGACGGCGGGCCGTGAGAACGTCGTTCCACCCATGCCCGACCACCCGGTCCAGTTGGAACCGGCGCACGCGCCACGCATTGCCGTGAGATCGCAAAGAGAGTCGTCGTAGGACCAGACAAGGCTCGTTCGGGCATTCGCAGTGACGGGCTTGTCGGCCCGTATGGATTGGGCATACCCCGTGTCGTCCTTTAGCCAGTAGCGGTACTCCCGTCCATTTGCTTCAAACACGTAGAACGGCGCCGAGATCGGCGACGGCCCGAAATTGGGGAGCGCGAACGCGGTGTAGCCCTGCGCCTTGCTCGGGTCGACGTAGCCGCACTGGACGTCACCGATTCCCGGGACACGGCACGTCCGGTACAGCATCCCTCCTTCCCGGCTCACGGTCGCCAGCCGGGCAACGTTGAGGGTCTGGCCATTCACCAGCAACGCTTGGTACAAGTTCTCACAGGTGAGCGTGGTCTGGCAGTAATACCAGGGCGCCCAAGCGTACTGGCGCCGCTTCACCGGGTCAGTCTGGGTCGACGCGCAGTAGCGCTGTGCGATGACCGTTGCCGCTTGTGCGGCTGAGGTCCACGAGCTGATCGCGGTGGCTGCGGTCAGATTCCAGAACCCCGCTGAATCGAATTGCCACATCCCTATTCCCGGGTGGAAGAACGCTTTGTCGGCAAGACCTTTCGTACCGAAGGCATACAGCGCCGACTGTGTATCCCACCGGCTGAGCGTCATAGGCGACGGCGCATTCGACCCGGACG
>JANZZE010000116.1 GCA_026419545.1 Acidimicrobiales bacterium | reverse complement strand
TGCCCCAGGTGTGCGCAGCCTTCGCAGATTCCTCGCCGCTGTGCACCACGTGAACCTCAGCCAGGCCGCAGGTGCTCGGGTGCTCCGTGACGTGATCAGCGATCCGGTCGTGGGGACGACGCATTACCTGTCGCCGATCGAACCAACCGGAAAAACCGCGTTCCACCATCGAGCAGTCCAAAACGCGGATGCCCTCGTGAACCGACTCTTCATCGAACCGAACCTCGGCCTCGGCTACCCGACCCAAGGCACCCGCTTCCTCCGGGGTATCGATCGCTTCCAACGAGACGGCGACGAAGAGGCACTGCTCGTCGACTGGGATTTCCTCGGTGTTCAGTACTACACGCGACTCAAGGCCTATGTACTGCCGATTCCCGGCTTGTGGACGGCACCCATCTTCGGTCACGATTGGCGCCGCTTTGATATCACCAGCACCGGATGGGAAGTACGGCCCGAAGGCCTCTATGAGGTGTTGGCGCGTGCACACGGGTACGGCTTTCCTCGTCTCGTCGTCACCGAAAACGGTGCGGCTTACCCCGACGAACTCATCGACAATCGGGTACGGGACAAGCGCCGCATCGCCTTCTACGAGGCTCACCTCGAACAGGTACTACGTGCTCGCGATGCCGGAATCCCGGTCGATGGCTACTTCTGCTGGTCCCTGATCGACAACTTCGAATGGGCCGAGGGCTACCGTGCCCGCTTCGGGATCGTCTACGTCGACTACCCGACCCAGCGCCGCATTGTCAAAGATTCGGGCAAATGGTTCCGCCAGTTGCTCACCGGGACGAACGGCTGACATCCGCTGATCAATTCAATCCATTCAGACGAATCTGTTCCGACCCGAGTACGGCGTGGGGCCGACCCACCTAGAGCTCGCGCGCGATGCTGAGCGCTTCGCCTGCCTGCAGACCAGCTCGACCGACGAGCCAGCAGGCGATCGGAGCGGCAATCCGCTCCGACGACCTAGCCGCGACCCCGGCCAGGTCCAGCAGTTGCCCCACGGTCTGGTCATCCGGTGGCGGAACGCCCAAGCGGGCTGCGAACTGATCTACCCATTGCCTCGCCGTCACGCTGGTGGCGCTGCCATCCGTTGCGCTGTCTGAACTCACGAACCCTCCCGGTGACGAGCAGCTTGACCGGCTTGCCCAACTTCGACGGATTCACCGTTCCCGTCGACCGGCAGATGATGATGGACCCCGAAGAGAACGGCATCAAGAAAGAAGAACTTGATAACCCACAATACGCCGAATGCCGTGAGGTTCGCGATGTTTGCCACGAGCGGGATGTCGATCCCCCGCGTCGCCGCCACCGCGACGGTCGACAGGACCAAACCAGCGAGAGCGAACCCCCAAAATGGCAAGACTTCGGTGGTGAGGTGATTCTTGCCGGTCTTTCCCCACACCCACGCCCGGTTCAGCACATAAGCAGGGCCGGCACTGATACAGACCGCCAAGACATTTCCGACAACCGGGCGCCAGTCGAGCACGGTCACGAACAACAGAAGCAAACCCTGACCGAACACGACATTGAAAACCGAGACCAATGCGTACTTGATGCCCTTGGTGCGCACCGCATGCGCCATGTGTTTGGTTGAATAGCGGGCCACGCCGGCACTTTACCGACGTCGCAGGACGACGGGATTGACAGCCCAATCCGTCAAGGGCATCGTCGGCCATCCTCGCCCCGCTATAGACCTCCCGAGCGCCTGGATGACCCACCTGCCGGCCGGACTGCAACAGACCGCTGGAGGCACCTCCGGTAGAGTTGCCGAGTGGCCCGAGATGTGCTCACCGTCAGGCGGGTACGGTTTGAGTACCCTCCCGATGCCAACCCACTGTGGAACCGTCGCTTCCCGGAGTTCGCCTTCGCCGCCAATGGCATCTCGCTATTGATGCCATACGCCGAGCCGTATTTCGTTCGTTCCATCCGCGCCGTCGTCCCTCAACTCGGAGAGCCACTCAAGTCGCGGACTGAGGACTTCCTCCGACAAGAAATGCAGCACCAGCGCCAGCACCGTCGCTTCAACGACATCATCGCTACCAACTACCGGGGTGTTCCGAGGCTCGAGCGCTCAATACGACGCACCTACGGGTGGCTGAGCCGCACTCGTAGTCAGCGGTTCAACTTGGCCTTTGCGGCAGGCTCCGAAACCATCGCTTTTTCGCTCGCTCGCTGGACCGATCGCCACATCGGCCAGCTGTTCGTCGGCGCCGACCCCGTGCCCGCCACGATGTACCTCTGGCACCTCGCCGAGGAGGTCGAGCACAAGTCGGTCGCGTTCGACGTGTACGAAGCGGTCGACGGTTCACGCCTCCGCTACGCCGTAGCCATAGTCGTCTCGCTGTTGATCCTGATGTGGTTCGTATGGCTGGCTTCCCTGGTCATGCTGTACAACACTGGGCGTCTCTTCAGCCCGGTTGCTCATCTGCGCTTGATCAAGTGGTCAGTGAGTCTCGGCATGACCATGCTCCCGACGATGGCCGCAAGTGCGCTGCCCGGGCATCATCCCGAACATTTCGCCGACCCCGAGTTCCTCAGCGCATGGCTTCGTCAGTACGATCCGATCAACGAAACCATGCCTCTTTGGCAGGGTTGACATGCACCGAACGACCGAACAGCTTCAAGCAGGGCTCGACCACGTTCGCGCCTCACCGCCCGACGGCGGCATCGTCGAGCTGATCGTACGCCGCCCCGCAGTCGACCAACGCGAAGTTCTCGCCGCTGGCGAACTGGATCCAGCTGTTGGTCTGGTCGGCGACACGTGGCGTGAACGGGGTAGCAAGAGGACCGCCGATGGCAGCGCTCATCCTGATTGCCAGGTCACACTGATCAATTCTCGGCTCGCCGCTCTCGTCGCCGGTGAGGACCGCAACCGGTGGGCATTGGCCGGTGACCAGCTCTACGTCGATCTCGACTTGAGCGAAGGCAACCTCCCAGCCGGTACTCGATTGGCGATCGGACATGCCGTGCTCGAGGTGAGCGGTCTCCCTCACACCGGGTGTGCCAAGTTCAGCAGTCGATTTGGACTCGACGCCCTGCGCTTCGTCAATTCCGACCTCGGACGGCAGCTGCGCCTACGTGGTATCAACGCCCGCGTCGTGACAGCTGGCACTGTGCGCGTGGGTGACGCTGTGATCAAACTCTGAGGAGGCTCCATCGCCTCGGCCTCGTCAGGCGCCGCAGTGTCAGTCAGCTGGGTCAGACTTGGGGCGGTGGGTCAACACTACGACGGTGACGTTGTCGGTCGTCTCGCGGGCGATGGCCTCCTTCACCAACCACTGGGCCGCTTCGCCAGCTGACGACGCAGCGGCGACCACACGCCCGACGTCAGCCGCACTCAGAACTCCGCTCAATCCGTCGGAAGCAAGCACCAGGCTCTCACCCGGTTCCAACCGCACTTCTTCGAAGTCCGGGCTGATGTCGGGACCGACCCCAATACCCTGCAGGAGCATGTTCCTGTACGGGTGCACCTCAGCCTCGTCCTCGGTGATCGCTCCCTCCCGAAGCAGTTGGCCGGGCACCGTGTGATCAGTCGTCACCTGTCTCGTACCGGACCCGGTGACGAGATAGGCCGGCGAATCTCCCACATGAGCGAGCAGCCAAACGCTCTCGGCTGGTTCAACGGACTGCGCCACTGCGACGGTGAGCGTCGCGCCCATGTTGGCGAGATCGGGATCGCTTTGTTGTGTTTCAAGCACTGCGCCATTCGCTCGTTGGAACGCCCGCTCGAGCGCTTCTCGGTCGGGCATCCCAGCCGATTCGTCAAGCGCCCGTTGTACAGCGGCGATCGACAACTCTGCAGCTCGAGCGCCACCTTCGTAGCCACCCATACCGTCGCTCACCGCTCCCCAACCTGGAGCGATAACGCCTCGATCCTGGTTGTCAGACCGGCCCCCGACATCTGTGGCAATACCCGTGTCGATGATGTCTGTGCCGCTCCCGCTCACACCGTATGCCTAGCACCTTGCCAACCGAGCGTGCGTGATCACTTGGCCCGTGACACCGGCCGCTCAGCGCTGCGATCGCGCTCGCCAAGCAGGCAGCCAATCCGCTAGCCGCACTCTGACGTGAACTTCCACCGACCGGTTCACCTCTACCATCACCGCACGGCACGCGGCGGATCTCACGACACGGGCTCGCCAGCTATCAGCTAGCTACGCCAGTCGTCCTCGTCACCGACGTCGACAACAAGCGCCTGCTCGTACGCATCGGCGTCCGGAATCTCATCGGTTCCACGCCGACCGTGCGGTCGGGCCACGACCGGTGGTTCGTCAGCGCCCGGTGGCGGGAGCTGCTGTTCGTACGCATCGGCGTCGGGTACTTCAAGATTGTCGGCGGGGTCAGTCGTCATGATCGCCTCCTTGAAGCGAGATCGGTCGGGACACGCCCCACTCTGCCACGGGTGCGTCAACCTGCTCCTAAACCCTCTTCGAGTTCGACCATCTTGTCGAGAAGTTCCGCTAGGCGCGGCAACTCCTCGTACAGATACACGTGGTTGATCGACTCGATATGGGCAGAGTGCGGTAGGCGGAAAACCAAGCCAATCCACTCGCCGTTCCCACTGGACGGCGGCCGCTCGAGCGCCTCGCGTACCACCGCTGGGCCGAGACACGCCGATCGGCACGGGTCGGCGAGGGAAGCTCATAGCGGTCACCTATCGTTGGGTCTGCGTACGGGTCGGCCCCTATTTGTGGTTGACTCGCCAGCGCCATAGCAGCCGAGGGCCACGACCAAGGAGAAGGAGTCGTTCATCGCCATGTCTCGCGGCAGTCAGTCGGCAGGTCGGGCCGCGGTGACCCTCCGCCGCACACTCCCCCGCTTCGTAACGAGCGCCCTACTTGCCTGTGTGCTGGCCGCAACGTCGTGTTCTTCGGCTTCCAGGGTTGCTGAAACCGAACCGGACAACCCGCAACACGGCACAGAGACAACGAGCGCCATACGCAAGAGCACCTCACTCACGTCCCCAGCGCATGCAACTCGCGGGGCCGGGGTCGCAACGCCCGAGATCAGCGGACCGGTCACAGGCGGAAGCAAAGGTGAACCGTTCTCGGCGATGCCGTCCTCGCTGGCCACCGACTACGGCTACTCGGAACAGGAGTATTTCGTCCGAGGCCACGCCTCAGCGTTCCGCGAGATCGGGGAATGGAACACCGACGGCAACTGGGCGGTCGAGCCGGCCGAACGAGCACCCTTCACGACCCGCATGATCGTACGCCGACCCATCGACCCGGCCCGCTTCGACGGCACGGTGATCATTGAATGGCTCAACGTGAGCAGCGGACAGGACGTAGACGTGATCTTCGCACACGCCCACACCGAGCTGTTACGGCACGGGACGGTATGGGTCGGCGTCTCCGCGCAACGAGTCGGTGTCGAGGGAGGCGGCGCGACCATGACGCCGCCTGGTGTGGTTCCCACGCCCTTGAAACAGTGGGACCCTGAACGCTACGCGTCGCTCTCACATCCCGGCGACGACTTCAGCTACGACATCTTCTCTCAAGCAGCTATAGCTCTCGTGCGCAGGGATGGCAGCGATCCGCTCGCTGGGCTCGAGCCGCGCTCCCTGATCGCAGCGGGCGAATCCCAATCAGCGGCTCGGATGGTCACGTACGCCAACGCGATCCAACCACTTGCCAAGATCTTCGATGGTTTCCTAATCCATAGCCGCTCATCGGGCGGTTCTGTACTTCGTCACGACCCCGTAGCCCAACCGGCATACGCGTGGATCCGCGCCGATCTCGGTGTCCCAGTCCTGCAGTTCGAAACCGAGACCGACATCTTGGGCTTGCCGTTCCTACCGGCCCGACAGCCGGACACTGATTCGTTGCGCACCTGGGAAGTCGCAGGCACCGCCCACCTCGACCAATCCCTGATCGACTACCGCACATCGGCGGCTCGGCCTTGGGATCCGCCCCCAGGCGATGCATTGACCCAAGCGTGCGGCGCAATCAATCGTGGACCCCAAGCGGCGGTGCTACGCAAGGCGATCGCAAGCTTGCGTGACTGGGTTGTTGGTGGCGAACCCCCAGCTCATAGTCCGCAGATCGAGGTACGTGACGGCGCCATCGTCCGGGATGAGTTGGGTATCGCCGTGGGCGGGATCCGCACGCCACCTGTCGACGCTCCCGTCGCAACGCTGCGCGGAGACAACGTCACAGGAGTCGGTTACATCTGCGCCCTTTTCGGCAGCACCGTCCCATTCAGCCCCGACCAACTGAATCGGCTCTATGCCAGCCGTGAGGACTACGTTGCGAAGGTCCGCGCATCAGCTGAGTCCGCGGTCGCCAACGGTCATCTGCTCCCTGAAGATGCCGCCGCGTTCATCGAACAGGCCGAGCAAATTGAACTGGGCCAGTGACCACTGCCGCGACAGCGAGGCACCAACCCGCTACCCCAGGCGTTGCCGCTGCAACAACGGCCGAATCCCGAGCTCGCCACGACCAGGTGACGGTCACCAGCCCCCTTCCTCGACGATTGGCGGCTTCGACAAATCCCACCCAGCCCCTCCCTCAACGATGGGCGGCTTCAACGAGCTCCGGCTTGGCGTAGCCTTTCAGGGCCTCTCGATCTTCGTCGAGGACGAACCCGGCTGCGATCGTTTCGTTGGTCTCTTCCTCGAACCTCTGGAGGTAATCCTCCACGCTCGCGTACCGAGCGGCGATCCGCTCAGCAGGCATAGGCAGCGTTGACCCCATCAAGATGCAGATGATCTCCTGGCTGGGGCCCGGTTCGCCGGACAAGACCACGACAGGCACGTCGACTGGCGGCGTCCTGATGCCCCCGAGGGCGATTCCGTCTTCATCTCGCTTGATTCTCGGCCTTTCCTCCACTGCGACCTCAAGTCTTGGAGCTTCCGGCGGCGCGTCACCGGTCCGTACCCACCGATCGAGGCTACGCAATGCAGCCTTGGCAACGATATGCATCGGGCCGTCGTTGATCGGCACCCCACAGTTCAGCGATTCGGCGATCGAGCCGAGGAGGTGGACATCGGCATGGGAAGCTCCAGCAACCTCCCAGAGCCGGAATCGCTCGGTGTCGGGCTGGCGTACCGAGAACGAGTCAAGGATGCCCGTGACGTCACCTTCGGTCTGGAGCTCGAGAACAGGTGCATCGAGATCATCGCGAATGAGCGCCGGCTTAGCAGCTGCAATCGAACCGGCGAGGTCGGCGTACTGGCCCGGACCGACGAGGGGAAGCCCAACTGAGCCTCGGCTATGGATGAGAAACCCGTCGAACGCCTGAGTCAGCGGTTGGACCCCGTTGTAGTAGGTCGTGAGCGCGATCGCCGACTGAGACTCACCTACGGCCAACAGCACCTGCGGGGTCGCCCCCCCGAGCACCGTACCGCCTTCCCGTAGCGCCCGAGCGATTTGCGTGTAGATGTCGAACGCGAAGCCGTCGCCGGGATGACGCAAGGAACCATATCGGGCAGGGTCGATTGCCTTGAGTCCCTTGCCCACGAACTGCTCTGCACCAGGGGCCTTGACCAGGACCGGACCGCCTTCGACGCCGATCAGCTGGGCAGAAACACCGACCCAGATGTGGCCTCGGCGGGCAATCTCCTCCTCGAGGCTTGCGTAATCCGGATTGGCATCAACACCACCACTCACGTTGAGCCATTCGACGACGACCGTGCCGCTGGCCCGGCCCGGATCTTCGGGTCGGCGTACGACAACACGGGTCCTGTATTCGGCCGAGTTGCCTGGCTCGAAGCTCCATCGCCCGTCCCGGGAAAGCTCGCCGACAACCCTGTAATCCGTCGCGGTACCGGCAGCGACGAATTCTCGCTCTATGTAACCGCTGGGCAACCTCGCTGTACCGATCGCCGGTGTGTCACCGCCGACGATACGGGACGACTCGCCGAGAAATGGACCGCTGCCGGCGGTCAACTCCTCGGAAAGGTCAGCCTTAGGACCGGCAGGTCGCTCCACTGGGCGTGCGGTTGTCGCAGCCGCACTCCGTCGCCCTGTTCCTCCATCGCCACTCGCAGCGGGCGGTGAGGTCGTGTCTGTCTTCGAACAGGAAGCGAAAGCCACGATGAGGACGACGCTGGTGACCGCAATCCAGACGAACGAATTCCGGCTAGACAATTTCACCAATCGATGGGAAGCCCGAGGTGCCATCTCCTGATCCTGTCGCCAACCAATAAGGCTCAAAGAGGCTAGTGGATCGCTCCGTCGTATCGGGGGACGAACCACAAAGTCGGCCGCGACTGGACCGTCCTCAGAGACCCACGTGCTCCCCCGATACCACCGCCCAAGCTACCGAGGTTGAACAACGTGATCTGACGGAATGTCACACGCATCTGCATGGCCCCGTACGCTTCTCCAGTGATGACGCCACCGACGCCTTCAACTCGACCGGATCCGTTCGGCCCTGCCGACCTCGGTCCAGTTCGTTTGCGCAATCGCTTCATCAAGGCCGCGACATTCGAAGGCCTTGGGACCGGTAACGAGGTGAGTGAAGCACACATCGATTTCCACCGGGCAGTCGGTGAAGGCGGAGTCGGGCTCTCGACTCTCGCTTTCTGTGCGGTCTCAAGCGACGGCCGGGGTGCACCCAAAGAACTGCTCGTCTCGTCCGCCCTTGCCGAAGGTTTCCGACGCTTCACGTCCGCTGTGGACTCCACCGGTGCTCGCGCCGCTATCCAGCTCGGCCATGCTGGACCAGTCGCCGCTGCGGTCGGCAAGGCGGCGGGCTTGGCTCCGTCGCGCATCTTTGCGCCCCAGGCGATGCGATTCACCAGAGCCGCGACCGACGAGGATCTACAACGTGTCGTCCGTGACTTCGCGAACGCCGCCGCGATTGCCGCCGACTCCGGCTTCGCATCGATCGAACTCCACTTCGGCCATGGCTACCTCGTGAGTTCATTCCTGAGTCCGAAGCTCAACCGGCGCACTGACCGATGGGGAGGAACGCTCGAGAACCGAGCACGGCTCGCCAGAATGGTCGCCGAGCAAGTACGGGCCCGCGTCGGTAGCTCGATTGCGGTGACCGCAAAGCTCAACATGGCCGACGGCGTGGCGGGTGGGCTATGGCTCGAGGACAGCATCCGGGTCGCGCAACTGCTCGAACGCGACGGTCACCTCGACGCCCTCGAACTCACCGGCGGTTCATCATTCGAGAACCCGATGTATCTGTTCCGTGGCGAAGCGCCGGTGGCCGAGATGGCTGCATTGTTCCCACAACCACTCCGCCTCGGCCTCAAGTTGACGGCCAGGAAGTTCATGCCGGCCTATCACTTCGAGGAAGCGTTCTTCCTCCCGTACGCCCGCCAATTCCGCGCCGCGCTCTCAATGCCGCTGATCCTGCTCGGCGGCATCAACCACCTCGAAACGGTGCGTACAGCGTTGGCCGAAGGGTTCGAGTTTGTTGCACTAGGTCGAGCGCTGTTACGGGAGCCGAACTTGATCAAACGCTGGCAGGAGGGCAACGACCGCGCCGGTTTGTGTGTGCACTGCAACAAG
>JANZZE010000115.1 GCA_026419545.1 Acidimicrobiales bacterium | reverse complement strand
GGTTGACACAGTAATTCGCTTGTATTAATTGTTGACGGAAGCCGGGACAGCCGTCCGTGCGTGGGCGAGAGGGGAGCGAAATGACCGATCTGGCCACACGACCTCCGGAGCTGGAAGTCGCATCAGCAGCGGGGCGCAAGGAGTCCTCTCTTCCTCCAAAGGCGGGCCCGGTACGCCAGACAACCACGGCTGCTCGATTTGCTGTTGCCGGTCTCAGTGCTGCGGCAGGTGCGATCCACCTTGCGATGGCACCTTCCCACTTTGGCGAGTCGACAGGCGAGGGCCTTGCATTCCTCGGAGCCGGCTGGTTCCAGCTGTTCGTCGCGGTGGCGGTTGCGCGTCCACATCGTTGGCTCCTCGCCGTGACGGCAACGGCGAACGTCGCGTTCATTGCGGCGTGGGCCGTGACACGGACCGTCGGCTCGCCGTGGGGCGCCCATGCGGGTCACCCGGAGGCAGCGGGGTTCGTGGATCTAACCTGCGTCGGATTGGAAGCGGTGCTCGTACTGATTTGTGTGGGCCTGCTCGCCCGCCAACCCAGGGTTGCTGAGACCGGGCCCGGGAATGATTCGAACGCGCTCGCTGTAGGGCCAGGTGCGTTCATTGTCCCGGTCGCTGCTGCGATCTTGGCGACCGCTGCGATCGCCTCACCGTCGGCCCGTGATCACGCCGCTGCCAGTCATGGGGGGCATTCGGGCTCGCACCTCGATGCCGAGTCCGCGGCGGCGGGTCATGATCACGCGGCGACGGGAGCCGATTCCGACAGTCATGACCATGCCCATGGCGTGACCGATGTCGACGACAAGGGTTTCTCGCTGCTGTCGAACGGTCATCAGCACGACAACTCGATCGTGGAACTCGACCCCGAGACGCAAGCCAAGCTCGACGCGCAGCTCGAGGGAACTAAGCAACTGATCGACAAGTACCCGACGATTGCCGCGGCTGAAGCCGCCGGATATCGGCGGGCCGGGCCGTTTGCTCCTGGCCTCGGTATCCACTACCAGCCGCCGCAGTATCACCTGAACCCTGACGGAGTAATCGACGAGGAAGATCTGCCCTACCCCATGCTGATATTCGATGGCTGGGAACCCGATGCCAAGCTCGCTGGCTTCATGTACCAGGTGTTCAGCCAGACGGAACCTGAAGGGTTCGCGGGGCCCAACGACCATTGGCACTATCACAGCAACGTCTGCATCGTCCCCCAGCCCGATGGAACGATCGACACGCCCTTTGGGGCCGATCTTCCCGGCGTGACCAAGGAGATGTGCGATGGTGTCGGTGGCCGCTGGGTCGGTTTCACCGGCTACATGGTCCACGTATGGACCGTGCCCGGCTATGAATCCGATCGAGGCGTATTCAGCGAGTTGAATCCGGCGATCACCTGCCCTGACGGCACCTACTACATCCTGCCGATCGAAGAGATCGCGTGGAGGAAGTCAGCGTGCCGTGACTCCTGAGGGATGACAGGCGGGTCCCGCGCTCCGAAGCCTGCGGGATGTGCCTCGTTGGTGCGTGGCCCCGTGACTCCTCAGTGGTGAAGAGCCCGGCGGTACGCTCACATGCGGTGACGGCCCGAGGTGAGCGGACCCGCGAACACCTGCTCGATGTTGCCGAGCGGCTGTTTGGCGAGCGCGGTGTCGACGCCGTCTCGCTCCGCGAGATACGGATCGCGGCTGGGCAACGGAACGCTTCAGCACTCCAGTTTCATTTCGGAGACCGTGACGGCCTATTGCGGGCACTCGCAGACCGTCATTTGCCCCGTCTGGCGGAGACACAGCTTCGTCTCTTAGAGCAGACCAAGGCCGAAGGTCGCGAGCGTGATCCGCTCAGCCTGGTTGAGGTGCTGATTCGGCCAACAGCCGAGTACGTGGCTGCCGGCCCCAGCGCTCGGGCATGGCTCAAGATCGCAGCGGAGCTCGCGGCTCGTCCGGAACGTCGGTTCGACGAATTCGCCAACGGTGCTCCCCGGCAGGTCATCGAGGCGGGCGGCAGGCTCGTCGAGCTCATGGCCGAACGGATGCCTCTTCGCCTAGCTGTTGAACGGTTGTTGGCTGTGTCCCAGGCGATGTTGCACATCAGCGCCGACCGGGCGCGGTTCGAGGACGCGGCACAGACCGGTCGGACGGGTTTGCCGTTTGACGCCTGGGTCGAGAATGTCGTCAACATGGCCTACGGTGCAGTCATGGCGCCCGTCACCCCTGTCACCCATCGTGACACTCTCCCCGCTCGTCCCTGACCGGTGCATTTGTCCTCGTATAGAGGGGAGAAACGCACCCGAGGGGGGTTAGGGGATTCCGATCTGGATAGGGAGGGTGCGGGGGCCTCGGACCTGGCCGCCGGACCATCGGACTGCCGCGGGGTCCGCCAAGGAGAACTCGGGAAAATGCTCGAGCCAGACCTCGAGAGCGACCCGCAGCTCCATCCGGGCCAGGTTGGATCCGAGACAGCGGTGAATGCCGAGGCCGAATGCGGCGTGACGGTTCTCGGCTCGGTCGATCACCACCTCGTCGGCCCGATCGAAGAATTCGGGATCCCGGTTGGCAGCCGGAAACGGCAAGAGAACCCATTCGTTCTTCTTCATCGGGCACCCGTTGAATTCGAAATCCTCCTTGACCAGCCGGGCCATCGTGACCGGGGCATAAGCCCGCAGCAGCTCTTCGATCGCCAGAGGCATGAGATCAGGTTCGGCGACCAGTCTGCGGCGATCCTCCGGGTGCTGCGCAAGATGCCAGATCGATGCACCGATTGCGCTCCAGGTGGTGTCGATGCCGGCGATCAACAGCAGCGCGATCGTGCCACCGACGTGCTCGGGGGTCAGCGGTTCGCCGTTCATCTCGGCGTTCAAGAGAAAGGTGGTCAGGTCGTTGCGGGGGTTCGCGAGGTGGTCTTCGACCTGGGCCCGGAGATAGCCATCCAGCTTGGCGAAGTTCTCGATCCGCGTCTCGACCGGTAGGTCGACCGATTCGAGCGCGTCGTGCACGAACTCGCGGAATTCGTCAGCGTCCTCGGGAGGGAAGCCGAGCATGTGTGCGATGATCCGGACCGGGATGTGCTGGGCGTACTGCTCGGCTGCGTCGACGACCGGTTCACCAGCGACCGCGTCAAGCAGCTCATTGCAGTAGGAGCGGGTAAACGGTTCAAGCGGCCCAATGGCCTTCGGTGAGAATGCTGGTAACAGAAGTCGCCGAGCCTCGTGATGAAACGGTGGGTCCGATGAGATGGGCGGCGCGATTCCCTGGGGTGCCGGTGCTAGCGGGCGACCTTCGGTCACTATCACCGACTGGGAGGTGAAGTGGTCGGTGTCATACGCAATTGCGGCAACGTCTTCGTGGCGTATCGGGAGCCAGACGCCGCCATAACGGTCGGAATGCGCGATCGGGCAGCGACGGCGCAGATCGTCCCAGATCGGAAACGGATTTGCTGCCCACACCGGATCGGCGTGGTCGAAGTCAGTGGCCCAGTCCGTGACCGGCGGATGGTGGCCGGTCATGCTGACACCTCCTCGTGGCCGTCTCGGCCTGTGGCCAACCAGATGCGATGTTCGGGATGAACGCTGCCGTGGCCGGTCATGCTGGTTTCTCCGCGTGGCCGTCGCTCGTTGCGGCCGCGTTGTCGTCGATCGAGATGGCGTATTCAGGACAGTTCGCTACGGCCAGTCGGGCCTTGTCCTCGAGGCCAGCCGGTACCTCGCCATCATCTTTGGCGCTCGCATACCCCAGGTCGTCTACGTCGAACAACTCCGGTGCCAGCGCGTAGCAGCGGTTGTGTCCCTGGCATTTGTCGGCATCGACGTGCACTCGCACGAGTTCCCCCCTTTGTGTGTCCGGAAGCGTGACCCCGGGCCAGGCCACGATACGCGAACAGCTCGGGGTTGCTGCAGACCGTTTGCTCGTCGGAGGGAGACCGAACTCGAGACAGGCGGATTGCGATACACAACCATCGCGCGATTGCTACAGCTCGCCACGGAGGCGAGAGGGCCTTCCCGGACAACCATGCGAATGCAGGTCTGCGCCGACGCGGGGTTGGGTGTCGCCCCGGCCGTTAGTGCGACGCACGCTTCTGAGCTGGTCTGTGCGATTTTCCAGGCCTATGTGGGCGGGACCGATGCTGCTGCCGCCGGAAGCTCAGCGACCACAAATGGCCCGTGCGTTGTGGTCGCTCCGCTGTCGGGTGCTGTCGTCGTCAGTGTGGTATTTGCGCTGGCTTGGGCTCAATGCCCGTGCCATCTCTACCGATAGTCACTGGGCGCCAGGGTGATGGTTGGCAACCTACAGGAGCGGGGGAGTTGAATTCGGTAGCACTTGACGGCATCGACTTGTCGCCGCCGCGCACGGTCGAAGCGCTCGGTATCCCTGCAGCCATGGTCCATGACCTGGTGCTGCGGCAGGCGTTGCGCGACGGTCGCACCTCGACAGTGGCACTGAGCGAGAAGATCGGGATCAGCCCGAACGTCATGCAGACCGTCGTCGAGGAACTGCGGGAGTTGCGGTACCTCGAGGTCCAAGGGCTCGAAGGTCGTGACTATCTGCTCGCTCCGACCGAAGCGGGCCGGGCCCAGGCAGCCGACCGCATGGCGCTGTGCCGCTACACCGGGAAGGCGCCCGTCAGCCTTGAGAGCTACACGGCCGTCGTGCGGGCCCAGCGGGCTGAACCGAAGATGAACCTGGCTGCGCTGCGGGAGGCGTTCTCCGACCTGGTCATCAGCGATGATTTGTTGCGCGAGATTGGTCCGGCGGCCATGGCACGGGGCGCGATGTTTCTGTACGGCCCGCCAGGCACCGGCAAGTCCAGCATCGCGGAACGGTTGCTCAGGGTGTATCCGGACCATGTGTTGGTCCCCTACGCTGTTGAAGTCGACGGTCAGATCATCACGGTCTTCGACCCGGTGATCCACAGACCGGCCGAGGAACAGCCACGGGACATCGATGCCCGCTGGGTGCTCTGCCGACGCCCGTTCATCATCGTGGGTGGCGAACTCACCGCCAGCATGTTGGATCTGGCTTACCAGTCCAACAGCGGGATCTACCTGGCTCCGATCCAGATGCAGGCCAACAACGGGATCCTGGTCATTGACGACTTTGGGCGCCAGACCATGACCCCCCAAGAGCTGTTGAACCGCTGGATCGTCCCGCTCGATCGGCAGATCGACTACTTGACGCTCGACTACGGCATGAAGTTCGAAGTGCCCTTCGACGTCAAGATCGTGTTTTCAACCAACCTCGAGCCCAAAACCCTCGGCGACGAAGCCTTCTTCCGTCGGATTCAGAGCAAGATCCTCGTGCCGACGATCAGCGACGAACAGTTCGAAGAAGTTCTGCGCCGGGTTGCGGCAGCGAACGGCATCGAGCTCACGCCGGATGCACCGACGCATCTCCGGTGGATGAGCCGAGAGCTCGGCGATGGAGATCTGCGGCCGTACTTGCCGGGGGCTGTTTGCGAGATCCTCAAGTCCATCTGTGCGTTCGAGGATGCGCCGCTGCGCCTCGATCCTGCGATGATCACGCGCATTGCGCACATGTACTTCACCCACGCCCAAGAACCGATCGAGGCCAAGGAGGAGGAGCCGCCTAGGTCCATTATCGAAGAGCTCGTAAGCGCTGAAGCGCCCGCCGGGCCCCCCGGTGGTTCGATTTTCTCGTTCGGATCAAACCAGCACTCCAACCCGAGCAAGTCGGCGGCAAGCACGACCCGGGACTGGACTGCAGTTGCAGCGAAGGCGATGGCTGCGCTCAAGGAGGACACAGCTTCTTCGACCGCCGATGGCAACGAAGCCGCGGTCGGCGCAGTTGGCGATGATGGGGGACCCGGTGGTCTGTCGGTGGCCGCGTCGGTCGATGATGGGCGCGGCGACGAATCGTCTTGAATACTGCCACTATCGAGTCGTTCTGAGCCGAACGCTGCGGAGGTCGCTCGTGCGGTGACTCGAGCAAAGCGCGCGGCCCGGTGGAATCCTGTGGGCACGTGGTCATCGGGCTCGGTGCGAAGAGGATGCGCAACAGAATGGGGGACTGAGCCGGTCTGTGCGCGATGGGCGGCAAGTTCCGCGTTGCTCACCTGCGAGGGCGCCCGCCTGGTTGTGTGCTGTCGGCCCGAGCCCGATGTGCGGCTGGTTTGCAGTACTCGCGTGTTGGGTGGTCCGCTTGGTTGTGGGGCTGCGGTTCCCGAGTCCGAGCGGCGAACTGCTCGCACGGAGCTGGGCATTGTCGACGAGGAGCCAATAAGCACCCGGCCATTCGACCTCCGGTTGGTTCGCACCTGGCGGGCGTGCCCGGCTGAAATGGCGAGATGGAATCACGAGCAGTTTCGGAGATCTTCGATCCTGATCGGTGGCGCCCAGTCGAAGGGTTTGACTTTGCGGACATCACCTATCACCGGGCGGTCGACCAGCCGACGGTTCGCATTGCCTTCAACCGGCCGGAGGTTCGCAATGCTTTCAGACCTGCGACCGTTGATGAGCTGTACCGGGCCCTCGACCACGCGCGCATGACGACCGATGTTGGATGTGTTCTCCTCACCGGTAACGGGCCCTCACCCAAAGACGGCGTCTGGGCATTCTGCTCGGGTGGAGATCAACGCATCCGAGGCCGGGACGGCTACAAATATGCCGACGGCGAGACGGCGGCCTCGATCGACCAAGCGAAGACAGGTCGTCTGCACATCCTCGAGGTCCAACGGCTCATCCGCATGATGCCGAAGATCGTCATCTGTGTCGTGCCTGGCTGGGCAGCTGGCGGTGGGCACAGCTTGCATGTGGTGTGTGATCTGACAATTGCCAGTCGCGAGCACGCCCGCTTCAAGCAGACCGACGCTGATGTGGCCAGCTTCGACGGCGGGTTCGGTTCCGCCTACCTCGCTCGCCAGGTGGGTCAGAAGTTCGCCAGGGAGATCTTCTTTCTCGGCAATGAGTATTCGGCAGACGACGCACACCGGATGGGCATGGTCAACGCGGTCGTGCCGCATGCTGAGCTCGAGCAGACTGCGCTTGAGTGGGCGGGTCGCATCAACGGGAAGAGCCCCATGGCTCAGCGGATGCTCAAGTTCGCCTTCAATCTCATCGACGACGGCTTGATCGGCCAGCAGGTCTTCGCCGGCGAGGCGACCCGCCTCGCTTACATGACTGAAGAGGCGGCTGAGGGTCGAGATGCGTTCTTGGAGAAGCGCACTCCGGATTGGTCGTCGTTCCCGTGGTACTTCTGAGGCTGTGGGATGTTGATTCCGGGTGGCGGTTTCTGTGTCGGTCGTCGTTGCTGTGGTACTTCTTCGAGTAGGTATCCCGCGTGTATCGTCGAGCGATATCGCAGGCAAGGCGGTGATCGTGACATCTCAAGACTTCCACCCAGGTGAACGATGGAGCTGACCTGGCCAGTCGGCATTTTGCTGGTCATCGCCGTCGGGGCCATCGCGGTTGCGTGGTACGGCATCGCAGCCCGAATCGTGCGCAAGAACACCCGAGAGAGCCTCGCACGTGCGACTGGAGATGCTACGGCGATGCAGTTGATGAGCCTGGCCTATGGCTCCCACCAGGACGGCAGAGTACGTCAGGCGACGAGCGAGATCGACGCCGAGGAGCTGCGGCGAAGCATCGAGAAGATCCGAACTGAGGACTGAATGTTTGGACCAGGCCGGTCGGCGGGGCGGCTCGAGAAATCAGGCGGCTCGGGTTCGCGAACTGGTGGTGCGCTAGGCGGTAGGCGCCATCACGGTTCCGACGGCCAAGGCTCGCTCCAGCCACCGCGGCACGTGTAGGCCATGGACCGGAGATGCTCGCCATCAGTGAGGACCCAGTCGAGTATCTCGATGTTGAGTTTGCGGAAATCCGCGGATACGCGGTGGAACACCTCGATGTCTGCCTCATGAGGCTCACGCTGGCTGTAGGGGGTGTACGACGCGAGGAGTAGGCAGTTGGTGTCGATGGTCGTCATGACGATCAGTGCCGCCCGGTTCACGTCGGTGTAGTCGTTGGGCCGAGGCCCGGTGAAGGCGACGACGCTCATCACGCTCCCGTCAGTTCCAAGTGGCACGACAGCGTGGAAGCGACCGAACCGGTCATAGAGATCAATGGTGAGTTGGAGTGCGTCGAGCAGATCGACGATCACCAGGTCGTGTGCAGGAACAAGGGGCACGGCAACACCTCGGTGACGCGTGAAAGGCGGGGATGAGCGCCGCAGGGGCGTGCGTCGCTCGTGACGACACGGCAACACCGCCGTGACGTTCGACGGGCGGGCCTTGCGAACAAGACCGAGTTGGCGGTTTGGTCGGGGGAAGCGCGGCCGTTGGCAACCTCGGCGCAGTGACAATAACGAGGGCCTGTGACAGCCAAGATGCGAACTAGCACGGGTGTGGTCGTCCGTGTTTGGCCGCACGCGCGCGGCCAGCGGTAGTGTGAGAACACGTTCTATTTCGAGAGGGGCCGGCCGAGGTGGAGTTCGACGACAGTCCGGACGAGGCGGCGTTCCGGCGCCGGGTCCGTGCGTTCCTGGACGACCATCGTCCCGATGTCGGTGGCTACCTTGCGGAATGGCCACCCCGTGACCTCGACGATGAGCGGGATGCCCGCTTCGTTGCAGCCGCAAGAGCCTGGCAGCGGGTCAAGTTCGACCATGGATTCGCTGGGCTTGCTTGGCCAGTCGAGTACGGAGGTCAGGGCCTCGACATCCTGCACGAACTGATCTTTGCGGAGGAGGAGGGACCGGCCGCGTTGTTGTCCGGTGTGTTCTCTGTTGGCATTGGAATGGTTGGGCCGACGATCATCGTCCATGGCTCAGAAGCCCAAAAGGCTCGTTTCCTCGGGCCACTCCTGCGGGGCGATCAGGTTTGGTGTCAGTTGTTCTCGGAGCCGAACGCAGGCTCGGATCTCGCGTCCCTTGCGACCAAGGCGGTACGCGACGGCGACGCCTGGGTGATCCGAGGTCAGAAGGTGTGGACTTCACATGCGCACTACGCCGACTGGGGCATCCTCCTCGCGCGGACCGAGGTGGAGGTTCCCAAGCACCGTGGGATCACCTGTTTCCTCGTCGACATGCGAAGTGCCGGGATCGAAATCCGGCCGCTTCGGCAGGCCACTGGATCTGCAGAGTTCAACGAAGTGTTCCTGAACGATGTCGTGATCGCGGACGGGTTTCGGCTTGGCAACGTCAATGACGGTTGGCGCGTCGCTCTCACGACGTTGGCGAGTGAGCGAGCGAGCATTGGTGGCGCCACGGGTATCGTTCATTTCGACGAGGTGTTGGTGTTGGCAGGGCAATTCGGTCTACGGAATGATCCGGTTGTCCGGCAAGAACTCGCTGCGTATTACACGAGAGTTCAGCTGTTGAAGTGGCTGGGCTGGCGGGCTCGCACCTCGCTGAGCCGCGGCGACGGGCTCGGACCCGAGAGTTCGGTCATGAAGCTCGCTATGTCGCGCCATCTGGAAGCGATGGGCGACCTGGTTCTCAGGTTGCAAGGCCCGGCGGGGATGCTCGACCGAACTGATGC
>JANZZE010000114.1 GCA_026419545.1 Acidimicrobiales bacterium | reverse complement strand
GTGTGGAGATCTGTGGCGGAGGCGTGACCGGGCGCGGGTGACTCGGTGAGTGAGCCTCCTCAGCGTGATTAGAGTGGCCGGCACTCGCAGGCGCGGCCTTGGCAGCGTTGGGTGTCGGTGCAAGCTGATAGATCGAGTCGCCCTGAGCAGAGTGGCCGGTACCCGTAGGCAGGTCGGTAGCATCACTTCGTTCGTATCGATCGGAATCGACGGGAACCGTTGGTGGCTCGCAACGACCAGCCGGTCCCCGACCTACAACGAGGATCACCATGAGCGTCACAGTTCGCGTGCCCCCAGTGTTTCGTACCCTGACCGGTGGTGAGTCACAGATCTCGGTGGAAGGCTCAACAGTCAAAGAAGTGTTGGCCGCGCTCGAGGCCGCCCATCCGGGTTTCCACGAGAAGCTGTTGGATGGTGACGGCAACCTCGTCCGTTACGTGAACGTGTTCGTCGATGACGACGACGTGCGTTTCCTGGACGGACTGGACACACTGGTGCCGGACGGGGGCACGGTGTCGATCATGCAAGCCGTTGCCGGCGGCTGAAGCTCCTGGGCGAATCCGCTCATCGTTGTGAGTGCTGCTTCGTAGTCGGCGTCGAACCCCGCACCTCCCACGAACTTTGGGGGCTAATCCGCTCGTCGTTGGGAGCCCTGCTTCGCGAACCGGCGCCCCGAGGACTCAGGCCTTGTCGAGGCCACATGTGGCCTCACCAATGTCGCGAGGCCTTGACCGGTCACATCACTGAATGTGATGGTTTCCCAAACCGCGGCTTCGCGAAGTGGTGGGGCGTTGGGTCGTCTGCATCAATTGCAGGACCGATCGACCCATTTACGTCAATGTGGCTTTCGTGTCCGACGATAGGAAGTCCAGCGGCAAGCAAAGATCGTGCGGCGGGAACCAGAGCCCGAGCGGCCGGCTGATCCTTCTGGCGGGTGGGTCAGCCGGCCTCGGTGCTTTTAGGCGTCTATGGTCCCGGCCCAGTCGTGGGTCTGGGTTCAGTTGCGGCCCGAGGCGTGGATGGATGTCGGGAAGACGACACCGAAGTCGCGTTCAGGAGTCGATGGTCCCGGCCCAGTCACGACCGCAGCGGTGAGGCCCCGGCTCAGGTGCGTGACCGTCGGGTTGATCGCCTCACGCGGCCAGTGCGGCGAGCATTTCGGCGCGTGGAGGGCCTAGCACAGGTTCGGGAGGACGGTTTTCTCGGTCGTTGTACACCGCGAGGACCCGACTCATCACGTCCTGATTGGTGAGCAACGCGTCGGGCCGGTCGAGCAAGTTGAACGCCCTGATGAAGGCGCGGAAAACCGCCGCATCGGTGCGCACGGCAGGAAGCAAGCCCTCGCGCATGATCTCGGCCATCATCTGGGTCGGGCCCTCAGCCTCCTGGCCGGGTTGGGTGTCGTCTGGGCCTCGTGCCGGTCCATTGTCACCGGTCAACTCGTCGGCGGAGGCTTCGCCTCTTACTTGTTCCCTCCGCGCGAGATCACGGGCGATCCGGTCTTGGGCGACGGCTGCGTGATACCACGGCTCGATCTCGGTCGCGCATGCCTGCTCGAACGCCAACGCTCGAGCTCGTCGGTCGCGAGGATGTGCCGCCACCGCATCGGCGAGAAGATTCGCCTGCACCATCGCCAACGTGCAGCCCCGGCCATACAGCGGATTCGTGCAGGTATGGGCGTCGCCGACTGCGTGGAGTCCGAGCACGACCGGTTCTCCTGATTCGTCGATGAAGCGGATCTGGCGATTCAGCAGCCCACCCATGACGTGCACCGGCGTGATCGGTTCCGCAACCGAGGGATCGGCCCACGGTGCCGTTGCGGGGAGCAGCGATGCAGCCCGGTTGAACGTATCGGGGTCGAGTAGGCGCCGCCGCAGCTCCTCATCGCTGGTGCGCACCGCAAAGGTGATCGAATGGGTTCGGTTGTCGCCTTGGAAGATTGCGTACTTGAGATAGCCGAGATCAGCGCCGATCGGTCCGTCTTGCGGTGGTGGCTCGACGCCATTGAGCAGCCGGTAGAAACGCGACAAGTAGATGATCCCGGTGTCCTCCTCGTTGATTTCGAGTTCGACACCGTGGGCTGCGAGCCAACCCGCAACACCCGAGCGTCGGCCCGTTGTCGCGACAACGAACTCGGCTGGGATCGCCACCTGGTCGTCGTGGCCGTCAGCGCTCGTGTGGTCACCGTCGCGGTCGGATTCGCTCTCGTTGGTGCGGAGTCGAACACGTACCCCGGTCACAACCGGTGGTCCCGAGGAACCCGTATCCACGGTTAGGCCCGTGACCGTTGCACCGTCGAGGAGGGTGACACCGGGATCGGCCAGCACGACCGATCGCAGTACCCACTCGAAGGTGGTGCGGCGGCAGGCCAGGGCAACGAGGTCTTCGTCCCCAGGTCGTGGAGAGGGGTCGTCGATTTCGGGTGGCATCATCTCGCAGAATCGGATCTCGGTCGCGCCTGCGGCGATCAGTCGCTGCAGCACGTCGGGGTACCGGTCCCGCAAAAGGTTGCGGAGACGTGCAAGCAGGGCGTGCGAGTGACGGACCTGTGGGGCACCCCGCCGGTCCCACCAGAACGCCTCGTCGGGGTTCGCCGGCGTGGGTGTGGCGTCGCGCTCGATGATCGTGACCCGGTGCCCTTGGCGAGAAAGTGCCAGGGCGCTCGCCAGTCCCGCAACGCCAGCTCCGATGACGACGACCTGTGATTGGGAACCGGTTGGCGCTCGGTGACCGGGCGTTGGATGGGTGCTGGCTGATCGTTGGGCGTCGTTCGGAGTTTCGCGGTCGGCGGTTTCGTGTGATTCGTAATGGGATTGGATGTCGGTGTCGTGCTCGTCGGGTGGCACCGGCGCCGGCCTCCTGTTGGCTCTGGTTCGAAAGCTGGGCTTGCTCTTGGGTCTGGTGTGAGGTTTGGGCTCGAAGACTGCTCGGCCTAGAGCAGATATCTTGACCGGTCGGTCAAGTATGACCTTACCGGTGTTCACCAAGTTCTCTCCACCGTCGGGTTGCGAATGCCGCGTTCGCGTGGTTGGCTGTTAGCACTCAACGTGCGAGAGTGCTAACAGACCTGAACCCGACGGAGGGACCGATGCCGAAGATCATCGAGTTCGACGAGGCTGCACGCCGGGCGCTCGAGCGGGGTATGAACCAGCTCGCTGACGCTGTACGAGTCACGCTTGGCCCCAAGGGCCGGAACGTGGTGCTCGAGAAGAAGTGGGGTGCGCCGACCATCACCAACGACGGGGTTTCGATCGCGAAGGAGATCGAACTCGAAGACCCCTACGAGAAGATCGGCGCTGAGTTGGTCAAAGAAGTCGCCAAGAAGACCGACGACGTTGCCGGTGACGGAACCACGACGGCGACCGTCCTGGCGTGGTCGATGGTGCGCGAGGGCCTGCGCAACGTGGCGGCCGGTGCCAATCCGATGTCACTGAAGCGGGGCATCGAGCGCGCAGTCGACGTCGCCGTCGATGCGATCAAGGACCTCGCCAAGGAGGTCGAGGACAAGTCGCAGATCGCCAATGTCGCGGCGATCTCGGCTGCTGACGAGGAGATTGGCGAGAAGATCGCCGAAGCCATCGACAAGGTCGGCAAGGACGGCGTCATCACGGTCGAGGAGTCGCAGACCTTCGGTATCGAGATGGACCTCGTTGAGGGTATGCGCTTCGACAAGGGCTACATCTCGCCCTATTTCGTCACCGACCCCGAGCGGATGGAGGCGGTCCTCGACAACCCGTACATCTTGCTGGTCGGTTCGAAGGTCAGCGCTGTTCGTGACTTGGTCCCGGTGCTCGAGAAGGTCATGCAGGCGGGTAAGCCGCTCGTCGTGATCGCCGAGGACGTCGAGGGTGAGGCGCTTGCAACCCTCGTCGTCAACAAGATCCGTGGGACCTTCCAGTCCGTGGCGGTCAAGGCTCCCGGCTTCGGTGAGCGCCGCAAGGCGATGCTGCAGGACATGGCTATCCTCACCGGCGGCCAGGTCATCACCGAAGAAGTCGGCCTCAAGCTCGAGAACACCACACTCGACCTGCTCGGCCAGGCTCGCAAGGTCGTGGTCACCAAGGACGAGACGACCATCGTCGAGGGCGCTGGCTCGGAGGCCGACATCCAAGGCCGTATCAACCAGATCAAGGCCGAGATCGAAAACACCGACTCCGACTACGACCGCGAAAAGCTGCAGGAGCGGCTGGCCAAGCTGTCCGGCGGTGTCGCGATCCTCAAGGTCGGAGCGGCGACCGAGGTCGAGCTCAAGGAGAAGAAGCACCGCATCGAGGACGCAGTCAGCACCACCAAGGCCGCTATCGAGGAAGGTGTCGTTGCCGGTGGTGGTGTCACCTTGCTGCGGGCTCAGTCCAAGGTGCTCGACCTGGCCAAGGACCTTCCCGCAGACGAGGCGACTGGTGCCCGTATCGTCGCCCATTCGCTGGAGGAGCCACTCAAGCAGATCGCCCGCAACGCGGGGCTCGAAGGTGGCGTGGTCGTCGAGCGTGTCCGCAATCTCGATGCGCCCTCGGAAGGCCTCAACGCTGCCACTGGCGAGTACGAGGACCTGGTGAAGGCCGGGATCATCGACGCAGCCAAGGTGACCCGCTCGGCGCTGCAGAACGCTGCGTCCATTGCGGCGCTGTTCCTCACCACCGAGGCGGTCATCGCCGACAAGCCTGAGGAGAAGGCCCCAGCGATGCCCGGCGGTGGCGGTGACATGGATTTCTGATCCGCCCACCAATGCCCCACCTCCGAGCGGTGGCGCCCCGGCGCCACCGCTCGCCTCGTTTTTGTGCCGCTCCGCTGTCGGGTGTGTGTCCGAAGGATGTGGCGCTCCGGCGCCACCGCTCCTTTTCTCGTCCATTCGTTTTCGGCTGTGTGGGTCTCGGTTGCGGGGCTGGGTTGCCCGGGGTGATGGGTGTAAGGATCACAGCCGTGCGGCTCGGTACGCTGCACCGTATGGCCAGGGGGCGGACCACCAAGGTGCTGACCACTGTGGTCGAAGGAACGAGACAAACTCGCCGCCCCGACACGTTGATCGTCGAGGAGCCGTTGTCGATTCACCTCGACGGCGTCCTGGTCACCACGACGATGCGGACCCCCGGCGACGACTTCGAGCTGGCCAGTGGATTCTGCTTCACCGAAGGGTTGCTTGGTGGGGCACCAGTAGTGTCGTGTCGCTACTGCGGCACGGGTTCGGCGTCGGTAACCGAGTTCAACGTCGTGTCGGTCGAGACCGGGGGACGAGCACCGGCGCCCCAGCCCCGGCTCACCACGATCACCGCCGCTTGCGGACTGTGCGGTTCCCGCTTCATCGACGAGTTGAGTCACCGCCTCCACCCACTCGTGGGGATCGAGCCGTTTCCCCTCGACGTTCTCGCAACGATCCCGAACCAGGCGGTCGCACACCAGGCCTTGTTCCGGTCGACGGGGGCCGTTCACGCGGCTGCGGCGTTTGATCGAGACGGTCAGCCAGTCGTCGTCCGGGAAGACGTCGGTCGGCACAACGCGGTCGACAAGGTCGTCGGCCGTCTTCTGCTTGACGGGACGTTACCGGCGCGCGACTTTGCTCTCTACGCCAGTGGTCGGGCGTCGTTTGAGATCGTCGCGAAAGCGTGGTCGGCCGGGTTCGCCGCGGTGGTCGCGGTCAGCGCCCCGACTGCGTTGGCGGTCGAGACGGCCCGGCGTGCAGGCATCACGCTCGCCGGGTTCGCACGAGACGATCGCCTGGTGGTGTACTCGCCAGATCGTCACTGATGCTGTGGTCGGTATGCCTCTTGGGTTCACAGTTGCCGGAGCGCTCCGTCGGGTCGTCACCGGTGCCGTGCACGGCAACAGGATCGTTTGGTGATCGCCTATGAGGACCGACGCTGGATGAAGAGATGAAGTTCGAACTGCACCCCGAGTTGTGGGCGGGCTATTCGCCGAACGGCATCGGCCAACAGAAGCCGCATCACTATCGCGAGATGGTGCGGGCCATCTGGGACAACCGGGCGCATCTCAAATACGCCTGGGATGTCCTCACCAAAGGGGTATGTGACGGCTGTGCGCTTGGTGTCGCCGGTCTACACGACTGGACGATCGACGGCGTCCACCTGTGTACGACACGCCTGCGATTGCTCGAACTCAACACTGCCGACGCCTTCGACCCCGCCGTGCTCGCCGACGTGGAGCTGTTGCGGCATCGGGGGGACGATCAGCTTCGCGGGCTCGGGCGTCTCGGGTACCCGATGCGGCGAAACCGAGGCGAGCAGGGATTCCGCCGGATCACCTGGGATGAAGCTCTCGACGCGGTGGCCGCAGGACTCCATCGCGCCGGAGGGGAGCGGAGCGCGCTCTATCTCACCAGCCGTGGACTCACCAACGAGACCTACTACGTGGCGGGGAAGGCGGCCCGGGCAATGGGGATCAACTCGGTCGACTCCGCCGCGAGGGTCTGCCATGCCCCGTCGACCGTCGCGCTCAAGCAGACGATCGGTGTGGCTGCCAGCACTTGCTCGCTCAGGGACGTCCTTGAGGCGGACCTCGTGGTCATCTGGGGTGCGAACCCGGCGAACAATCAGCCGGTGTTCATGAAGTACCTGTATCTCGCCCGTCGGCGAGGCACGAGGGTCGTTGTGGTGAACCCGTACCTCGAGCCAGGTCTTGAACGTTACTGGGTGCCGTCCAACATCGAGTCGGCTGTTTTCGGCACCAGGATGTGCGACCTGCATGTCCCGGTCCGGCCTGGCGGCGACGTCGCGTTCGCCAACGCAGCCCTCAAGGAACTGATCGCCCGAGACGCCGTCGATGCTCGTTTCATCGCAGCCCACACCGAAGGTTGGGATGAGCTGTGTGCTGCGCTCGGCCGCATGGATCTCGATGAGCTGTTGCGCGCCGCTGGCCTCGACCGTGCCACACTCGACGCTTTTGTCGACGAATACATGACCGCGGATGCAGCAATCCTGTTGTGGTCGATGGGCATCACCCAACATCGCGACGCAGTCGACGGTGTGCGCGCCATCGTGAACCTCGCGTTGGCCCGAGCCAACGTCGGCCGCAATGGAGCCGGCCTGATGCCGCTTCGCGGTCACTCGGGAGTGCAGGGAGGCGCGGAGATGGGCGCCTATGCAACGGCGCTCCCAGGTGGGCTGGAGGTGAACCCCGAGAACGCGACGGCGTTGGCTGAGATGTGGGGTTTCCCGGTGCCGGACCATCCGGGCTTGACCGCGCCTGAGATGATCGACGCGGCGGAGCGGGGTGAGCTCGATGTGTTGTGGTGTTCGGGCGGCAACTTCCTCGATGTGCTACCTGATCCGGCACGGGTCGCGTCGGCACTCGAACGGGTACCGCTTCGCATCCATCAGGACATCGTGTTGACCTCACAGATGCTCGTCGACGGTGACGACGTCATCCTGCTTCCGGTCTGCACTCGTTATGAGCAAGAAGGCGGTGGTACCGAAACGACTACGGAACGCCGGGTCGCCTTCTCACCCGAGCTGCCCCGCCGGGTCGGGCAGGCGCGAAGCGAGTGGCGACTCTTCGCGGTGATCGCGCAGCGGGTGCGTCCAGATCTTGCCCATTGTTTCTGTTGGCCGAACAGCCGGGCACTCCGCGAGGAGATTGCGAGGGTGGTCCCCGCTTACGACGGCATCCAGAATTTGGTCAACACTGGTGACGCGATCCAGTGGGGTGGCCGCCATCTCTGTGAAGGAGGGAGGTTCCCGACCGCGTCCGGGCGCGGACGGTTCAGCGTCACCGAAGCCTCGGAGGTTGCAATACCCGAGGGGATGTTCACGCTCACAACCCGCAGGGGGAAGCAGTTCAATTCGATGGTTCTCGCTCGTACCGATCCGTTGACCGGCGCCGGTCGTGACGCGGTGTACATCGACCGATCGGATGCAGAGGCGATGGGCTGGAATGAGGGTCAGCAGGTCGTACTGCGATCTGCAGTCGGTGAGTTCACCGGTCGCTTGAAGTTCGTGCGGTTGCCGACGCGTACGTTGCAGGTCCACTGGCCGGAAGGCAACGTGCTGATCGGGGGATCACCGGATGAACGCGAACCCATCTCGAAGGTCCCGGACTACAACGCGTTGGTGACGATCGAGGCAGCCGGACCAGACGGCGCGTGAGACCGTTGGACCCTCAGTCTCTCCCAGGGATTGGTGGTTCGCGATCCCGGGGCTGAACGTGAGGACGGGTCGGAGATAGCCCGGACCTACGTCATTGTCACTGGCCTGCTCGCCCGGACGCAGACTCGTCGGTTGGGGTGTCGTCGAGTGCCGCACGTCGCCACGTTCGCCCGGCTGCGTAGGGCACTCGTACACTGACCACCGTGACCTCGCCTCCTGAACCGCACGAGTCCCCAGGCGAGCCGTCTCCGGCTGTTCCTTCTATTGGCTGGGGTGTGCTCCACTTGTTTTGCCGCCCTTCACCATTGGTTGATGCAGTGGAGGTCGACGCGGCAGTCAAGGCGGCGGAGAAAGACGGGTATCAGGTCGTGCCCGTCGCGATCCTCGGCCACAAGGCTGACCTCGGGTTCATGGCGCTCGGTCCAGACCTATGGCGCCTCCGCACGTTCCAGACGGACCTGCAGCGAGCGGGACTCGACGTCGTCGACTCGTATGTGTCGCTCACGGAGGTCTCCGAGTACGCCCAAGGGGTGCCTGACGAGATGAAGCAAGCCCGCTTGTACCCGAAGCTTCCGCCAGAGGGGAAGCGGTGCTTCTGCTTCTACCCGATGTCGAAACGCCGGGAGGTTGGCGCCAACTGGTTCACCTTGCCGTATGACGAACGCAAGGACTTGATGTACGAGCATGGAGCCTCGGGCCGGAAGTTCGCGGGGCGCGTGCTGCAAGTGGTGACCGGCTCAACCGGCGTTGACGACTACGAGTGGGGGGTGACCCTGTTTGCGGTGCATCCCGACGACTTGAAGGAGGTGGTCTACACCATGCGGTTCGACCGGGCCTCCGCCATCTACGCCGAGTTCGGCCCGTTCTACATGGGGCTCGTGGCGCCGCTTCCTGAGGTGCTCGACCGCGTCGGGATCGGTGCGAACGGATGAACGAGATCCTGCCGCGGGTCCGCCTCGATGGCATGTCGCGTAGGGCTTGCTCATTGGCGCAGGTGACCGGATGATGGGTCCGTTCCTGTTGCCGACTCGGACCGGACGCACGTGTCATCGAAGCAGGATTGTTGATTGGCGCAGGTGAACAGATGAACGAGACCCCGCCACTGGATCGCCTTGAAAGGTTGCGGGAACGCTTGCGTGAACTCGGCGCAGTGGTCGTAGCTTTCAGCGGGGGCGCTGACTCGGCCTTCCTCGCCTGGGTGGCTCACGACACGTTGGGACCTGACCGAACCGTGGCAGTCACCGCAGTCTCGCCGTCGCTAGCGGCGATCGAGCACGAGGACTGCGCTGCGTTGGCGGTTGAGTGGGGACTCAACTGGATCGAGGTATTCACCGACGAGATGAGCAACGCGGCATACCGGGTCAACGATGGGGACCGCTGCTACCACTGCAAGGACGCATTGATGGACGCCCTTAACCC
>JANZZE010000011.1 GCA_026419545.1 Acidimicrobiales bacterium | reverse complement strand
GGCAAGCCCGCCTGCGGAGGGTAGCGGTGCAGTCCTACATCGGTGGCGGTCGCGACTTCTCGACGGTGGCAGTGTTGCTGGCGTCGAAGTCGGTCGACGAACTCGGCAAGGGCCGCGTCTACGCCAACGCGGTAGTGGCTGATCAGCGGGGAGCAATCGAGGAGTCAAGGCGCCTGCGGGATCACGTCAAGAGCTTGCGCCAACTTGCCGCGGAACAGCAGGACGAGGCAGTTCGGGCCCGCGACGCATTTGCGGCTGAGGAAGCGCAATTCGAACAGCAGTGGCAACAGATGCTTGACGCACAGCGTCGTGAACAAGAAGCGGTCCTCGAACAGGCCCGCGTGATCTCCGAGATCGATTCAAAGCGTCTTGAGTTCTTCCAGCGCCAAGCCACCCACCTCGGGGGCGGGTTCGCAAGTTCGATGTTGGCTGCTCGTCAGATCGGCCAGGTCCCGCCGGCCATCACGACAGGTGTCTTCCTCATGCCAGTCAAGGGCGCTCGATTGACCTCGCTTTACGGCTATCGCGTGCACCCGCTGTATGGCGCCTATGCGTTCCACCCGGGGATCGACCTCGCTCTTGCACAAGGCGAACCGATCAGGGCAGCGATGGACGGCGAGGTCGTGATGGCGGAGTTCAACACAGGTGGTTACGGCAACATGGTCGTGATCGATCACGGTAACGCTCTCGGGACGTTGTACGCGCATGCGTCGGTTCTGCTCGTGTCGCCAGGCCAGCGTGTGCGGCGCGGCGATGTGATCGCTTTGGTTGGCAGCACTGGATACTCGACCGGCCCGCACCTTCATTTCGAGGCCTATATCGGCGGCACCCGGGTCGATCCGCTCCCGATGATCGGATTCGGTGACTCGTGACAGACTCCGTCGATGGAGTTCACTGAGATCACCTACGAACTCGAGGGTTCGGTCGCGACGATCACCCTCGACCGTCCCGACCGTCTCAACGCCTTCACAGTCACGATGCAGCGCGAGCTCAATGCCGCCTTTGATCTCGCGGACGCTGATGACCGGGTTCGGGTCGTCATCGTGACCGGGCGGGGGAGAGGATTTTGTGCCGGGGCTGACCTGGGAGCCGGTGGCGACACCTTTGACGCAGACGCGAAAGCCAAGCGAGTCGACGATCCAGGATCGGGCCACCGCGACTCGGATGCCGACATCGGTCAGTCGCGTTACCCGCGAGACTTCGGTGGTCTGCTCACACTGCGGATCTTTCAGTGTCTCAAACCGGTGATCGCTGCGATCAACGGACCAGCGGTCGGCATCGGTGTGACGATGACCCTGCCGATGGATATCCGCCTGGCAGCTGAGAGCGCGAAATTCGGCTTCGTCTTCGCGGCCCGTGGCATCGTCCCAGAGGCTGCGTCGAGTTGGTTCCTGCCTCGCATCGTCGGCATCGACCGCGCCCTTGAGTGGTGCTACTCGGCACGGGTGTTCCCGGCCGAGGAGGCATTGGCTGGCGGCTTGGTCCGCAGCGTGCATCCGGATCACGAGCTGCTCCCCGCGGCCCGCGAACTCGCGCAGGAAATCGCTGAGCATGCTGCGCCGGTTTCGGTGGCGCTCACCCGCCAGATGATGTGGCGGATGCTCGGCGCCTCGCACCCGATGGAGGCTCATCGGATCGACTCGCGGGGCGTCTACTCGACTGGGAGGTCAGCGGACGCTCGTGAAGGTGTGCTGTCGTTCCTCGAGAAGCGTCAGCCGCACTGGTCGCTGTCAGCGAGCCGGGATATGCCGGAGTGGTTTCCCTGGTGGCAGGAGCCCGACTACGAGTGAACACCAAGTACTCCCTGAAATTGGCTCGCGCGGGGTTCAGGCGGGTGTGTTGCTCCAGCGGTCGCGGCACCGACAATGGTGATCCTGGCGGCTCCGCCCCCTGCATGCCTGGCGCCAAATCAGGCCGCGGCTCGGAGGTGCGCACTATCGCTTGGTCCGCAAGCGGGCGGTCTGGCGACCCGGAACGCAATGGGAGCTTCGCTGCCGGTCATTAGCCTTGGCGAGGTGGGCGAGACCGCGGAGAGCATGCCTGGTGCGGATGGATCCTGGATACCGCTCATCGAGTCATACGCTGTTGGTCCAGGCGAGGTGAGGGCTGTTGAGCTCGATCGTGACGGCCGGCCGTTCGAGTTAGTGGTGTGGCGCACTCTCTCCGGTAAACCGGTCGTGATGGATGCGCGTTGCCCTCATCAGTGGTCGCATCTAGAGGCCGAGGGGGTCGTGGACGGTGATGAGTTGGTGTGCACGGCGCACTTCTGGCGCTTTGGTCCTGACGGCGCTGGTTGCAAGCTGTCCATGTCGGGGCGCCGCGACGCGAAGGCGCCGATCCCGGTCTTTGCTGCCCGCGAACGGGCCGGATGGATCGAGGCCCATATGACGGGCTGAGCCCGACCGCCGCGCACTTTCATGCCCGTGTGCATACGATGGATGAGCTGTTGCGATGCGGCGGTATCGTCCATGAGGCGCAGATGCCGCGCAACGACATTCGAGCCCGACGAGAAAGGAGCGGCCTCATGGCCATCTCCAACCCTGTGCTCAACGAGTCCCGGTGGCGAGAAGCAATTGGTGGTGTCGGTTACACCATGCCGACCGAACGCCCACGGACCATGACCCTGCAAGGCACCGCGTTCGCGACCGGAGTGCTGTTCCTGTTGGTGTCCGTTGCCGCGGCGTGGGGCTATCAGCAGGTGGACCAGACGTTCACCACAGAGTTCGTCCCGGGTGAAGGGAGCGTCGTCGTGTCGACGGCGAGGTTGCCGACCTGGTTACCACTTGCGGTGATCGCCGGGCTGGTGCTCGCACTGATCACCGCGTTCGTCCCGAAGGCGGCTCGGTTCACCGCTCCGGCGTATGCCCTCTCCTATGGCGCCGCAGTCGGTGCGATCTCAGCGTTCTACAACATTGCCTCGAACGGCATCGTGTTCCAAGCGGTGCTGGCGACGTTTGCGACTTTCGGCGTCATGTACGTGTTGTACGTGACCCGCATCATTCGTGCCACTCGCCGGTTCATCGTCGTCATCGTCGCGGCGACGGGAGGCATCTTCGTGATGTATCTCGTCGGCTTCATCGCCAGTGTGTTCGGTGCCGACTGGGCCTTCTGGAACGACCCGACTCCACTAGGGATCGGGATCAGTGTGGTCATCTGTGCAGTCGCGGCACTCAATCTCGTCTTGGATTTCGCCTTCATCGAGAGCGCGACGGAAGCAGGCGCGCCAAAGTACATGGAGTGGTACGGCGCCTTTGGTCTGACCGTCACCATGATCTGGCTCTACCTCGAGATCCTTCGGTTGCTGAGTCTTCTCAATCGGCGCTGATGCCCTGGCTCGACACGGCGCGAGACTGGGCAGTTCGCCATGACGAGCGCCGCCTCGCGCGTGATCCCACCGCGTCAGCTGAGCGCGCTGGTGTCGTTGCCGCCGGGTGGGCCATCGCCAAGATCGCGGCGGTGGCGGTGTCTGGTCCGGTGTTGGCGCCGCTGGTGGGCATCTGGGCCGCACGCAATACCCGCCTGATCAACGAGGCTGTTGCGAGATATCCAGCCTTTCTCGACGCGGTGCTTCGCGGCGATGTTCCCGCGCGAGTGGCCCGGTTGCCGGTATCCGGTCGGTACTTCATCGCGTCCGATCTCCATCGCACAGTTCCGGGCACCATTGACCTACCCGGGCGACATGGGACTCGCGAATTGTATGAAGTCGTTCTCGAACACTACGGCCAGCACTGCTGGACCCTGGTCGAGAACGGTGACGTCGAGGACTTCTGGATGGTGGGGGGCAGTACCTATGGATCGTTCTACGACGTCACGCGCTTGGCCGCCGCGACCTTGCCACGTCGTCGAGGCGAAGCGATCAGGCTGAAGCTGTTCAGTGAGCATCTCCGGCGGATCGTGGCGAACAACGCCGGGATCTATGAGCGCATCAACGCATTGTTCCACGAGCCGGGCCGTTACGTCCGTCTCATCGGTAACCATGATGACGTCTACGCCGACGAGCGCATGGTCGACGAACTCCGGGCTGTCCATGAGGGCCTCGAAGTGCTCGATTTCCTCGTATTGGACGGCGAGGATGGCGCTGTGGGCGTGGTCACTCACGGGCATCACGTCGATACTTGGAACGCACCCCGGTTCGCCGGACTCGGAAAGTTCGGAACTTGGATGGGCTCGACCTTGAATGACCTTCCCTTCCTGGCGGTGAGCCCTGGCATACCGACGGTGCAGGAAGCTGACCGATTGCTGAGTGGCGCCCAGCCGAACGTGCTGACCACAGTGAGCCGGGTCTTCGGTGCGAACCGTAATCTCTACAGCGTGGATGAGGTCCGGATGCTCGCGTCGTTCCGATCTCACTGGGCAGAGGGCGCGGACCCGATATTGATCCTGGGTCATACCCACCTACCGCTTGCTCACCCGCATCATCCCGATGAGCCAGTGGTGTGGGATCGCTACCTGAACTGTGGGAGTGGCGTCACCCCTGGCGTCGTGACAGGGATCGAGTGGGTGGGTGGCACCGACGGCAGTGGCAAGGGTACTGAAGTGCACCTCATTGCGTGGCACTGGGCAGACCCCAGCACACCGGACGAGGCCGTCGTGGCCCAGCGGGATGGACGCGGCGTCGCCCGGCGGATCCTTCAGCCGGGCTCGCCGCTACCGGTGCTACGTCCGGTGCCGGGATGAGCTGGAAGACCACCTACCCGGCGGCCGCCCTGTTCGACTTTGACGGCACGATCGTTGACCGCGAACCGCTGATGCTGGAGGCGCTCACTGATGTGCTCCGGGGTGCGGGACGGGTGGTGACCTACGACGATCTTGCGCGGTTCACCGGTTGCGCCTGGACTGACGTGTATCAGCAGCTGGCCCTCAGCTCGCAGCTGGACTGGACCTTTTCGGAGTTCATGGACCGAGTACTAGCGGCCGGTGAGGTGCTGCTCGCGAATGGTCGCGAGTGCCGGGTTCTGACCGGCGCGGTTGAGCTGATCGAGCGACTCGGTCAGCGTGGACTGCCTGTCGGGGTCGTCACAGGTTCGCTGCGGCGCGAGGTCATGCCTGTTCTCGAGCAGCTGGGAGTCAGCGAGTCGCTCACCCTGGTGTTGTCGGCTGACGATTACGGTCGTGGCAAGCCGGACCCCGAGTGTTATCTGCGCGCTGCAGCGGTCTGTGGCGTACGACCATCGGGATGTCTGGTGTTCGAGGATTCCGATGTTGGTATTGCCGCCGCGAATGCTGCGGGCATGAAGGTGGTCGCCGTTCGAGAGGCGAATGCGCCGATCGGTCATCCTGCTCATCAGCGTCTTGATGGCGCCCACGTCGTCGTGGACACACTCGCGGAGGTCGACGACGACCTGTTGGGGGCGATCTTCGGGCTCAGCGGCTGACCCAGACAGGTCCGAAGAAGTGGCGACCGTTGACCAGTGTCATTGCCGTCGACCCGTCCGGGAGTGGCGCACCCTCGATGCCATTGATCTGTTCACTGGTGATCAGGATCGCCTGCGAGTGATAGAGCCAGATGAACGGCAACGTGGCGTTAAGCCGCTCTTGGACCTTCGCGTAGGCTCGCTTGCGCGTAGCCGGATCATTGCTTGCTCTTCCTTCGTCGAGCGCCGCGTCGAGCTGGCTGTCGCGTAACCGGCTGAGTAGCAGTGTCACTGCGCCGCCTGGGTTGTAGCTCGACGAGTGCAGGAACATGTAGTCCTCGTCGGGATCGACGTTGTCGAACAAGCGGAACGTCATTGCCTGGTACTTGCCCGAAGCCGCTTGCACGGGCAGCGTCCGCTGTGTCGTCGAGATAAGGCTGACGTCAATGCCGACTGCTCGCCATTGATCGGCGAGCACTTGCTGGAGTGCCACACCGTCCGGGCTGTTCCAGCCAGCGAGTTCGATCCTCACCGGCCCCTTGTCCGCTTCGTACTCCGCGACGAGCTGCCGTGCCTGTTCGGGGTCATAGTCAGGGTATGGAGTGGGCGCATACCACGGTGAGCCAGGTTCGTAGGGACCGTCGGCTGGCCTTGCCCGGTTGTGTTCCACGGCTTCGGCGACGGCTTGCCGGTCGGTGGCATGGGCAAGAGCCCGACGGATGCGGAGGTCATCGAGTGGCGCTACCTCGGTGTTGAGGAGCACAAAGCGCTCGGGAGCGTTCCCACTTCCTTCGATCACGTGGAAGCGTTCACTATCGGGAAGTTCGTCGAGGATCGCCGCATAGGTCGTGATCATGGCGTCGAGCCGACCGGCTTGTAGCTCGGCGATGCGTTGGTGATGGTCGGGAATGAAGCGGAACTCCACGGCATCTACGTAGGGAAGGCCCGGTTGCCAGTAGTCAGGGTTGCGATAGCCGGAGATGCGATCGCTGGGAACCCAGGTGTCGAATTTGAACGGCCCGGTGCCAACAGGTTTGGCATCGAGGCGGTCCGCTTGGATGAGACTCGGAGATGCCATGTAACCGACCTGGTTACCGATCTGACCGGTCAGGTGAGCCGGGAACTGGGCCCAGGGGCGCTTCATCACCACCCGAACGGTGAGCGGGTCGACGACCTCGATGTGGTCCACCGGTTCAAGTGGCGAGAAATTGGTGAACCCGTGCTTGTCGAGGTTCATCTTGACCGCTTCTGCATCGAGCGGGAGGCCGTCATGAAACCTGATGCCGGGCCGCACCTTGATCGTCCATTCGGTGAATGACGGGTTGGATTCGATCCGCTCGGCGAGGTAGGGCACGACCTCTCCCTGGTCGTTGAACGTGGCCAGAGGTTCGTAGAAGGCCTGCGCCACGAGCTGTGCCGACCAGGGCCATCGCTCCACGAACGGGACGTAGGCGTTGGCATCGAACTCGAGCCCGTACACGATCCGGCCACCAGACCGGGGGGTGTCCGTTGCGATAGCAGAGCCTTTGTTCGCCGAAGGGGCTGTGGCGGATCCGGGAGACGACGGCTTCGCACAGGCCACGCCCAATGAACAAACTGCCAGCACGGCGATGGCTGCGTTAACAGCATGGGCACGGCGGTGCCGCGATCTCGCCCTGTGCAACAAGCAAGTGGTCGGCACGACGAAGGTGAGGCGCCGACGCCGTGGTTTTGTAGCGCGGGACCAGGTTTGTGGTGTCGTCTCAGGCGAGCCCAGAACGGAGGCGAGACCTTCGGGATGTTGGCGAGGAGATCGCGGCGTCAGACACGCAGCACGGCTTTTGTTGCTCCGTGTGGCGAGGTCGCGTACTCGGGAGATCAGATCCGATTCCACATCCGCCCCCCTTCGGCGTCGGAAAGATCATTACACGCCGAATGCAAAGAGTTTACGGCACCGGGTGTCGCCTGCCAAGTAGGCGGGCGTACATGCCAGGATGGCGGTGCTACTTGATGGCTACGAGGTGGACCGCGTACCACTCGCCTCGCCACGAGATCATCGAGGCAATGGTGAAGCTTCGCTGTTGACCGTCGAGTTCGTAGTTCAGCTTGGCGTTGAGGACACGCCAGTAACCGATCTTGTTGTATTCGGTGCCGGGTCGCATCCATTGTGCTGCGTCCTCGGGGACCGCGACGTCGACGAAGGTCGCAGCTTCTGGGTTTGGCCCAAGCTGTTTGTGCCAGGTGTGGATGTCGTCGCGGTATTGGCGAAGAAGACGATTCTCGTAATCCCGGTCGGGGTCGGCGATGTCCTTTACCTGGCGGTAGGCAGAAAGCGGGAAGAAGAAGCCAAGAGCGCGTTCGGGGTCGTCCTCGACAATGGCCTTCCAGAGATCGCCGATGCCAGCCCTGAACTGTTCACTGTCCGCAGTCGGTTTGTCCTCCGTCTGGGGCAACTCACCGGCTAATGGAGTGCTGCCCGTCGGGATCTCGGCTGCGTCGTCACTGGGCGTTGCGTTGCCCAGGCTCGGGGTGGTGGCCGTCTCGGTGTCGGATGGTGATGCGGTTCCGCCGCGGCTCAGATCGCTGGCCGCAGCTGCACCGCTGTCGTCGCGTGCCGGTCTGCCGCTGTCCCGTTGCGGCTGACCGCAGGCTGAGCTGGCAAGAACCATCAAGAACATTCCGAAGATGCCAAACGCGACTCGCCATCTCACCTGGAGCGGATTCGTTCGCAACGAGTCGTAACGGCCCCGCGGTACCGCCGGACGCGTCGTGCGGAATGGCCCGCGTTCATCGCAATAATTTGCGCGGGGGAATCCAGCGGACCGCGCGATGGTGAGGGAATGGTCTGGTTGCGGCTGTCTCGGGTCGCAAGTCCCTGTGTCGGCTGACAATGCAACGGGCACGGTCGACGGACGATGCGGCTGCTGCGGTCGCTGCTTCATCACTTCGCGACGCTACTGGCTCTCTTGCGCTGCTTGGATCATCGGTGCGGTGCCCAGCTGGATGTAGGGCAGGCTCAGCCTCGGTCGGGCGTGCGCCGGCGCGCGACCACCACGGCCGCCGTGATCGCGACCGTCAGGGTGACGGCAATGAGCACGATCCAACCCAGAGGATTCGATGATGGTGAGCTCGGCGAGGTCGATCCGGTGGAGACCCTTGTGCCGACGGCTGGGGTGCTGGGCTGAGTGGACAATGCCACCTCCGGCGGAACCGGCGCTGTCGTCCCCGCGGTCGAGGAGACTTGCTCGCTGGGCGCTGGCCGGGTTTCGGATGTCGCTACCGTCTGCGGGTAAGCCAGGGACGCGAGAGGCGTGACCGATGTGAAGCGGACCGTCCATTCTCCAGGTGCAGGAAAGGTGATGACTGCCTCATAGCGGCCATTGGGTGCGGAAGCAGTCATGGTGACCGGCCCGACCTTCTGACCTGGGCCCTCGGCGACTGCGGTGATGGTTGCGTCATCGGCGGGATGGCCGTCGGCCCACAGGAGCTCGACGGTGTAGCGATTGGCATTGGCGCCGACGGGTTGGGCGTCGACCACGGTAATGGTTCCCGGACCTTCGTGGGCTGAAACCGGCTCGTGGAGCAACCAGAGCGCCGAGACTGCGCTCAGCAGAAAGGCGAGGAGGGCCCCAAGGGTGCTCCGACGAACGATGCTGTCCGGAACGATCATTTGACCTGTACCTCCAGCATGGCTGTTCACCAAGAGTCCGAATCCTTCTCCTGACAGAGCCCTTCCGCTCTGCTCACTTGATCTGAATCTCCAGCGTGGTGGTCGATGGTTCGCCGGAACGCACCGCGGTGATCTGGACCTGCCATGTGCCGGCTGGGGTCATCACCACATCTGTCGCAACGTAGTGACTTGGCGTCAGCGTCATCAGTGGCACCTTACGTGGCGCGACCTCAGCACTGCTCACCTGGATTTCGACCGCGTCCATATCAAGTGGGCGACCGTCGTCGCCGGTGAAGGTGATGTGTAGTTCCTTGGTCGGAACTGGAGTGCGGGTGACCTCAAGGTCGACCCGACCACCAGGCAGCGAGGCGGTGACTGTGCCGCTTATGGGTTCGGAGCCGGCATCGCGGGGCGGTGGTTGGGTGCCCAGGATTGCAGTCAAGGCCAAGACGAGCATGCCCATCGTCAACTCGATACGGACGTTGCGCAGGACAGCGACCGTGCGGTCGACGATGCCGACAAGTCGGCTGCGGTTGAGATAGCCGAGCAGCAGGATGATGACGACAAGCGACACCTTTGCTATGAGCAGTCGGCCATATGCGGTCCCGAACAGGTTGCTCATCGATCTCACCTCGAGCACCGAAGAGATGAGGCCAGTCAGTACCGTCAGACCCGCGGCCGGAAGGGCCACGCCGGAGAATCGGGCAACGAAGGGTGTTGGATCGTCTTCGTCTGCGACTGCGATGAGGAGGGCGGCGAGTCCGCCCACCCAAACGCCGACCGAGAGGGTGTGGAGTAAGTCGGCGGCAACGCCGATCGCCTTCGGCGAGGTTGTCCAGGCGTGGCCTGCGAACGCCGGTATGCCGAGCAACCCGATGCCGGCGTAAACGGTGGCGATGGCATGGCGACGCAGCGGCGGCAGGCCAGCGCAGACAAGGAACGCCGCCGCAGCGACCATCCAGACCAAGTCGAGCTGGCCATAGCGTGTGGTCACGAGCAAGTTGAGCCGCCCAAAGGAACTCCAGATCGAGGAGCCAGTGGCATCGGCGAGGCGGGTGATTCCTGTTCCCAGGGTTCCCGCGACTGCGGCGGCGCCGCAAAGAAGCATAAGCCGATGGGCTCGGCGCGCGTCGATGCGCGTGGCGCGCTCGACCAACAGGACGAATGTCGCGATGCCGAAACCGATGATCCCGCCCGCGTATGCCATCCAGCGGCTGACGGCTCCCATCACGGTCACCACTCGGTTCGTTCCTGTCGTGGTGGGCGCCACTCCCGTCGCTTCACCGATGTGGAAGACGTAAGAGCCGGAGATCGGGTGGCCGTCCTGGCTCACAGCCCGCCAAGTGACGGTCAATGTCCCTGTGTTGTCGGTGTCGAGAGGAATTGCGAGCACCTTCCCCCCTTCTCGCTTGGCTACTGGGCCGTTGGCGGCGTTGGTGCCGTCGGTCCGCAGCACTCGGACGCCCTCAGGGGTGGGTTCGACGGGCTCGTCGAAAGTCAACGTGACCTCGGCGGGCGGGCGCGCCAATACCTGGTTGGCGGGCGGGGATGACGATTGGAGCGTGGCGTGAGCCGAGGCGGGAGCAGCAACGGTGACAAGTGCAGCGACTGACACCAGCAAGCCGACGAGCAGCGCGCCAACCCCCCTTGGGTGCTTTGCTCCCCGGACATAGGAGAAGAAGGCACCCGACAGGAGGCTGGGGTAGCTCGGAGTCGAGCTCGGCGGTGTAACCGGAGACATCAATCGTCGGTGTCGAGACCCAGGACACGCATGGCGTTCTCGCGCAAGAACTTCGGCCAGACATGTTCAGCGAATGGGACACCGGGCATGTCGCCCCAGATGCGATCGTAGGTCAACCCCGCTGGGAAATAGCCGGCGTAGATAACCTTGTCCGCGCCCCGAGTGTTCGCATAGTCGATGATCGGCTTCGGGTAATGCTTCGGGGCGAAGGCGGAGGTCGAGTAGTACAGGTTCGGCCACTTGAGCATGAGCTTGACCGCGAGCTCAGTCCACGGCTCGGCCCCGTGTCGCATGACCAATTTCAACTCGGGGAAGAACCAGCAGACCTCGTCGATCAACTCGACTTTCTGGGGTGCAAGGGGCACCCGTGGGCCTGGCACACCAACGCACACGAAGATCGGGAGGTCGAGTTCGACGCACTTTGCATAGATCGGGTAGTAGCGCTTGTCGTTGATCGGAACCTGGTAGCCCGCAGGGAAGGTCGTCACCGCTTTCACGTCGTAGGTCTCGAACATCTCGACCAGGTAGCGAACTGCGTCCATCCCCCCTGACGGGTCGATCTCGACAGAGGCGATGAAACGATCTGGGTGTTCGCGCAGCGCTCGGATGGCGTCCTCTCTGTCTTTGCGCACGCCCACCATGGCCCGTTCCACACCGAAACGGTCCATGTTGTCGAGAACCACCGCAACCGGATCGACGTTGTCCTCGACTTCGGGAGGAAGGTCTTTGAACATGTACTGGGCCGGGAAGGAGAACTCCTCCCTGCTCTCTCGATCACGAAGGTGCGGTGCGAGAAACTTGTACACTTCCCGCCGGTCACGCTTCGGGAACCCGACCATCGTGTCAATGATCCGTATGCCTGCGAATGGGGTCATGGTGGCGGAGTCCTGGTCGGCCATTCTGCCCATTCTAGAACGTGTTCTAATGAGTCGGGCCGCGGTTTAGTCGGTGGGGAAAGGTTCTGGGGCGTGGCGGTTCAGCGTTCCGTTGGCGCCGTTTGTGATTTCGCGGCGGCGCGAAGCTCGAGGACGGCTGCACTGAAACCATCGGCGATCTGCCATACGTCGGGCACGGTGTCTCCGCACGCAATGACACCGAAGTCCATGTTGCCCATGTTCGACAGCACGGTAATGTTGACGCCGGAGCCTTCGATCAGCGGTCCAAACGGGTATATGCCTTTCACACGGGCACCCGCGATGTAGAGCGGTATGGGCGGTCCCGGGACGTTGGAGATGACGACGTTCTGGACTGGCGGCAGGGTCGCCGACACTTGTGGGAGTGCATAGAGCCGTAGCGCGAGGTTGTAGATGCCCGGCGGCGCGATGAGCGCCATGTCCTGGATGAGGTCGGCGCCCATGGCATTGTGGACCGCCTTGGCATCCTTGGTTTCCTCGTGGATGCGCAGAAGTTGTTCCACCGGGTCATCGGTATCGACCGGCAGGCGGACGAACATGTTGGATACCTGGTTTGTCCCGCCATGTTCGGTCTTGCCATGCACTGAGACTGGCACCGCGGCGATCAGCGGTCGGTCGGGGAGGTCGTCGTGATGCAACAGATACCTGCGTAGTGTCATCGCCGACGCGGCCAAGACCACGTCGTTCACGGTGGTGGCAAAGGTGTTCTTGATCAGTTTCAGGTCGTCAAGTCGCGCTTGACCGAACGCAACCACCCGATTCGCTGTTATCGGGGCATTGAAAAGGGTCCGGGGCCCGGTGAACGGAAGAGCCGGGCGCAGTCGCTGGTCCGTGCCGATTCCGATCACCTGGCGCCCCATCTCGATGAGGGACCGTCCCGTGCGACTGAGCGCCCGCACGGTCCGCAGCGGATCCTTGGCTCGTGAGACGAGCGCGTCGGCGCAGAGTGCGACGTCCGACGGCACCGCGTCGGGCACCCATTCGTCAGCTGGGGGAGGCACCGATGGTGTATCAGGTTCGAGGTCGAGGAGATGGGACATCATGTCGGCACCGGTGATCCCGTCGATACACGCATGGTGCATTTTGGTGACGAGCGCGACGGCCCCGTCCTCGAGTCCTTCGACGACGTTCATCTCCCACAGTGGTAGCGATCGATCGAGGGGTCGGGAGGCGATGTCGCCGACGACATCGGCGAGTTCGTGCGGGGTGCCCGGCGGGTGCACCGTCAATCGGTGTATATGACGGTCGAGATTGAAATCAGGATCCTCGATCCAGACCGGATGGTCGATGTTCAATGGAACCATGAGCACGCGGCGGCGAAGCATGGGCATGAGGTGGAGACGTGCTCTGATCAGTTCCTTGAACCGATCGAAGGAATAGCCATCCTTCATGGTGGACGGGTCGAGCAACAGCGTCCCGCACACGTGCATGTGGTGGGTTGGCGTCTCCATATAGAGGAACGATGCGTCCATCCCGCTGAGCCGTTGCATTGGCGGTCTCCCTCTATTCGTTGTTCAAGCGGGGTTGTTGCTGGGTTGGGTGTTCCCGGGCTTGTCGTGCCAGCCGAGGAGCCGATGACATGCTCAATCCATTCACCCTGAGGTTGGATCGGCCACGACGGCCGCCCGGCTGGAGAGACCGATGGTGCGGCGCGCTTCGCGCAAGATGTCGAGATCGCGACCATTCGTCAGGTACGCGAACGAAACGCCGCTCACGGGATCGCACCAGGCAATCTGACCGCCTGCGCCGTCGTGTCCGAAACTGCGCGGCGACAGACCATAACCGAACCCTCGCAGCTGAGCGTCTGGTGGGTGGCCCGCCACTACCAGGCCAAGGCTTCGGTGGGCAGGAACCCCGCGCAGCGGATCAGGAAGATCGCAGCGCACCTGGGTGGCCCAGCTGAGACGCTCGGGGCTCCAGATGTCGAATGGATCATGTAGGACCGACTGGTAATAGAGAGCCAGGTCCGCTGCTGTCGCGACGCCACCCCCACCAGGAAAACCGACGGCTCGCACCTCGGGTTGGTTGAAGCTCAGCAGCGCTTCGTCGGTCACCTCTCCCATCAGCTCGGCGAGATCGAGAGGGAAGCCCAAAACGGCTTCGATAGCTTCGCGTGTCGGGTGCTGACCGACGAGGCAGAGGTCGTTGATGTCGTCCTGCTCGCCGGGTCCTACCCCGAGACCGAACCGGGTGAGACCGTGCCGTCGTGCGACTTGGTCGACGATGAAGGCTCGGAAGTCCTCGCCAGTGACCCGTTCGATCAGCTCCCCGAGAACCCAGTGAGCAGAGGTCGGGTGATATTCGAACCGGCTGCCCGGCTCCCAGTTGAGCCGCCATTTCGCGAATTGAGCGAGACGTCCTTCACGACTTGCGGCGACAGTCGCGCTCATCGGTGCCGTTGGGAATCCGGCGGTGTGGGTCAGCAGCTGTTCGACAGTGATGACTTCTTTGCCATTGGTGCCGAACTCCGGCACGAGTTCGGCGACTCGAACATCGAGCGAGAGATCACCGGATCGCAACAGGATCCAGATCGCGCCAGCCACGAGTCCCTTGGTACAGGAGAAGATCGTGTAGCGACTCGAGTGGGCTGCGTCGCCCAGTGTTTCGAAGAGGGCGAGTCGACCCTGGCGGGCCACCGCCAGTTGGCACGAGGGTAACAGGCCTTCATCGATTTCACGCCGTGCTCGATCGATGAGCGCATCCAAGCGTTCAGGGACGAGGCCGAGCGTGACCGGATCTGTGACCTCGTAGGCGTCGCGATTGCTGTCATCAGCTGCCACGGGAGGCACGCTACTCCTACAAAGGCGGTGACCGATTCACGGAGAGGAGGGCTCCTTCGGTTCGGAGCCCATCTTGAGTGTGTAACGGGTCGGTCGGCGAAGGCAGGGGAACATCTTGCCTTTGGGGGAGCGCGCGAACGTGACGCCGGGTCATCTTCGCAACGGCGTTTCCTCCGTTGTCGGTGCGATACTCGTTCCTATGGAGCGGTTGAGCGGGCTCGATGCCGGGTTCCTGTACATGGAGACTCCCACTCTCCTGATGCATACATTGAAGCTGGCGGTGCTGGAAACAGCACCGGGTCAGTCGGACCTGCCGCTCGCATGGTTCCGCCAGCAGATCGCCGACCGGCTCCACCTCCTCCCACCGTTCCGTCGCCGGGTGGTCGAAGTCCCGCTCGGCCTCAATCATCCGGTGTGGGTCGAGGACCCTGATTTCGACATCGACTACCACGTGCGCCGGGTGAAGCTCCCCGTAGTCGGTGATCGAGGCCAACTCGACGAGGTGGTCGCCGACATCGCGGGCCGTCCCCTCGATCGGCGGCGGCCCTTGTGGGAGTTGTATCTGATAGACGGGTTCGAGGGATCGAAGCTCGCAGTCCTGGTGAAGATCCACCATGCCGTGGTTGACGGGATGGCCGCCGCTGCGCTTCTCGCGAACGTGATGAGCACGACGCCGGAGGAGCTTGGGGAATCAGTTCCCGCCGGTCCACCACGTTGGTATCCCGAGGAGTTGCCGACGAGACGTCGTCTGGTGGTTGAGGCGCTACGTGATCAAGCCCGGCTCATCGGGAAGCTCCCCGCTTTGGTGTGGCGAACCCTTCACAACCTCGCAGACGTCGTGCGTCACCGCCGGACGATGTCGGTCACGCCACCCCGTCCTGTTCTCGATACTCCCCGGACCTCGTTCAATCGCGCGTTGACGCCGCGCCGGTCGTTCGCCACCGCAACGTTCAGTCTCGAAGAGGTACGCAAGATTCGTCGAGCTTTCGGGGTGACCGTCAACGACGTGGTGCTCGCGGTGGTTGGCGGCGCGCTACGCCGATACCTGATCGATCGCGGTGAGCTCCCGGATCGATCGCTGGTTGCCGGTGTACCTGTCTCGACCGATCGTCCCGACGAGATTCGCCGGCTCGGCGGCAATAGGGTATCGAATCTCTTCACGACGCTTGCGACGGACGAGCCCGATCCAGTCCGCCGGTTACAGATCATTCACGAGGTGACGGCAGAGGCCAGGGTCCTGCACAATCTGCTCGGCGTCGAGATGATGCACGACTGGGTGCAGTACACGCCGCCGAAGCCGTACAGCTTTGCTGTTCGGCTGTGGTCGCGGCTCCGAATTGCCGACCAGTTCCCGCCGCCGATCAACGTCGTGGTGTCGAACGTTCCAGGTCCGCGCGAACCGCTGTTCGTCGGAGGCGCCCGGCTGCTCAGCATCTATTCGGTGGGACCGGTGCTCGAAGGGATCGGCCTCAACATCACGGTCTGGAGTTACCTCGACCAGCTCAATGTCGGGGTATTGGCGTGCCGTGACGCCGTTGCGGATTCCCATGCGATCACCCGGGCGATAGGCGAGGCGATCGCCGAGCTCGCAGAGCGGTCCCAGATCAAGCCGGCGATCGTGGGGTGACGGTGCTCTGGTCAGCTGGCGATCGTGGGGTGACGGTGCTCTGGGGGATCGGCGCGCGATTGGGCGACCTGGTGCGAGGAGGCCATGGTGGCCATCGTGTCGTGATGTGTGGCTCTTGCACATTCCATCCCACTTTGGCGGAAGGTCTCGCTGTGCCCCGAGCCTCCGTGGTACGCCAGACTTTTGCCTGACTGCTCTCGTGGAGGTGCTCCCGTGTCCTTGACCGCTCCAACCCCACCACTGACTCCCTCGCAGAGTTCCCGCAAGCTACGTCGGCGGAAGGTATTGGTAGCGGTCGTGCTCGCTGTGGTCGCGGCGATCAATTGGGGTCTCGCCCCGTCGGTCAGCCAACGCGTCGCTTCGGCTGCGACTAGTGGCGCGTCTCCGGCATCCGGTATCCGGCTCAATCAGATGCAGGTGATCGGAACGCACAACAGCTACCACATCGAGCCGCCGCCCGATCTGCTGCAGATTCTGTTGGGGATTGACCCCCAGGCGATTCAACTTGCCTATTCCCACCCGCCGCTGGATCACCAGTTCAGCCGGGAAGGGGTGCGCCAGATCGAACTGGATGTCTACGCCGATCCTGCTGGCAGCTTGTGGCGGCCGCTCGGGCGGCCGGGCTACAAGGTGTTCCACATCGAAGGATTCGACGAGCGCTCGAATTGCGAGGTCTTTGTCGATTGCCTGGCGGTAGTGAGAGCCTGGTCCGATGCACATCCGGATCACATGCCGATCGCGATCCTGATCGAAGTCAAGGACAACGTCGATCTGCCTGGCCCTCCTGATCCGTTGCCGGTGGGCCCCATCGAGCTGGATGCGCTTGACGCGGAGATTCGCAGCCAATTCCCTGAAAGCCGTTTGTTGACACCTGATGACGTGCGGGGCTCGCACCTCACACTCGAGGACGCCATCTTGACCGATGGGTGGCCGCTGATCGACGACGTACGAGGCCAGGTGATGTTCCTGCTCGACAACAAGCGGGACGAGTACCGGGCCGGCCGCCCATCACTTGAAGGCCGGGTGGCGTTCACCCCTGCAAGCCCCGGTGAGCCCGACGCTGCGTTCATCAAGATGAACGATCCGCTCGGCCCGAACGAAGAAGCGATCCGGCAGTTGGTGGCGGCTGGCTATGTGGTGAGGACGAGAGCTGACACGCCGGTGGTCACGGTGCTAGCAGGTGACGTCAGTCAGCGCGATGCTGCGCTTCGGAGCGGTGCGCAGTGGGTCAGCACGGACTATCCCGTGCCGGGATACTCGGCCCGTTGGGGTTCCGACTATGTTGCCGCGATTCCGGGCGGGACGCCGGCGCGTTGCAACCCGGTGAATGCTCCACCCGCGTGCCTGAACACGGCGATCGAAAACCTGCCTCCGGATCCCGATCCTCCGGCCCTCAGGCAACTTCCGCTACCGGTCGGTGCCGCGCCGTCGTTCACCGGATGACCGTGTCGCAGATCGCATCGCCACCAGCCTCGCCGTCCTCGTCCTTGCAAAGACGGGGGTCGCGTGAACCGAGCAGCATCCCGTGGGCGATGGCCAAGACGTTGTTGGTCGGCTCGCTGGTCGCCCTGGTAGCTGCGGCGTGGTTGGCGTTTACTCCACTTCGGAACCCGGGCGTCCAGGACTGTGGTACAGCCATCGGGTTCGTGGTGTTCAACCGGCCGGACCTGAAAGCGACGCCTGGGGAATCACCGGAGGCGACTCGGCGATCTCTGCAACCGACGTGTCGGGAGCGGGCTGTTCCCCAGATGCAGCGAGCGGCAATTGCGTTTGCGGCGTTTGTCGGTTTGGGGCTGCTCGGCGCAGTGGTGGGACTGATTGACGACCGCATCGCCTATCGACGTGCGCCACGCTTTGAGTCTCTGCTGCGCGCCCCTCCTCCCGACGCACCGGGCATGTACCTGCGTCCGCCGCCCCAGCTCGACCAAAGGCAGCTTGGTCGAGTGTTGCCGCCGTTCGAGCGTCTCGATCTGGGGTTGCTCCTTGGCGTTGGCGTGCTGAGCGCGGCGGGGCTGGTCTGGTTGGCCGGCAGCCAGCAGGTCGATGTCGTGTCGAGCGGTCTGCGTTGGCCGTTTGTCGCCGTGGTGGTGGCCGCAATCTTCGCGGGTCACCTGATCGCGGCGGCCCAGCTCGCCCTCAGCGCTCCGGCCCAGGTCCGCCTGATCGACGCTTTGGAGGTGACCGCTGCCTCCAACTTCGCCAGTCGACTTCTCCCCCCGCTCGGTCCGCTTGGCTTGGAGGCTCACTTTCTCGCGAAACGAGCTCATGGTGAGGTGTCCGCCGTGTTACGCGCAGAGGGCGGGCGCCAACTCATCGGCGTGTTCGGGTTCGTCACGGTCAGCGTTGTCGCTGTGCTGCAAGCCGATCTCCGCCACCTTCCCCATGTCGATCTACCGAAGCGGTGGCCCTACCTTCTCGCCGCGGTCTGCCTCTTTTTGCTGTTGGGAGTATCCCGGGCAGCCGACCGCATCCGTTACCTGACGGTCAAGCCGTCGTTCGATGGGCTTCGTTCGCTGCTCACCGGCTCAGGTGGCGCGGGGCTTGGTGTCGCGGCAGTTGCGCTGCCCTTGGCTCATGTCGTCGCGTTCGGCGCTTCAGTCGCGACCGTTGGTGGAGAGCTGTCCTTCTGGCGGATCGCGGTGATCGCGCTGGTCTCCATGCTCGCAGCAGCACTTGTTCCCACGCCGGGCGGTGTAGGCGCCGTCGAGTGCACCGCGGTGCTCGGTTTGCTCATCGCGGGTGTGGCGGTGGGGACTGCTGTCGTTGCAGTCTTGGTGTGGCGTTCGTTGACGTTCTGGGTGCCGCTAGTCGTTGGAGCTTTCCCATTTCAGCGCCTGCGCCGTACGAACGCGCTCTGACGCCGACAACACGGGGGGACTTGCAGAATGCGGCGACCAGGCGGTCGCCGGGCCGCAATACGGTTCGGTTGGTGCGAACCCTGCAGACCTCAATCCGATGTGCGGTACTTGCGCGAAGCCGTCAGGTCGTCTGGGGGAGTGAACGAGGGCTGGAATTCCACATCGGGGCGTGGTGGCGCCCACACATCATGCTCACCATTGGCTGGTTCAGCGTAGAACTGTGCGTACCACTTTCGGAACTTCATGAACGGCGGGTCGGTGTCCGCGAGGGCGGGGCGCCGCAGGTGCGCCTTGTTCTCCCAGATCGGCCGGTCTTCTTCGAATTGTTTGGAGACCTCTCGGACGAACGCCTCGCCGACAGTGCTCGTGGCCTTAGCATCTGCGAGTTTCTTTGTCTTGAAGTTGAATCGCACCTCGCAACGGTTCGCGTCGACTGGAGTGGCCGCGCCGATTAGGAATGTGTCGACGATGCCCGAGAATCTGGTCACGCCGAATCCCGGTCCTTGATTGTCCACGTCGATTCGCCCGTCGACGACACCACGGGGGGTTGGGAACTTCTGGACCGACCGCATTCGAGCGATATGTCCTTCGGTCTCATATGACTCGATCTCCGGTACGACCTCGGTGTTGTGTACATACCGGAAATGCGGCCCGTCGACCGAGTTCTCCGCGAGTTCTTGGGCTGCCGCCGCCACCGAGAAGTGCACATCGGTCCAGTCGGTGTAGTTGTCGTCATCCACTTCTGGCGGGATCTCGAGCTCGAACAACGGCGGTTCGTCATAGGGGTGGTACCAGGCAACGATCAGGTGATCGGCGATCTCGCGCACTGGGTATGCACGAACCCTCGCCTTGTTGTTGACACGATCGCTGTAGGGGATCCGCGTGTTGTTGCCATCGGAGTCGAACTCCCAGCCGTGGAACGGGCATTGCAACTGGCAGCGATTCACCACCTTGCCGCCGTAGCCGAAGTGCCCTCCGAGATGGGGGCAGAACGCGTCGTTGAGGTGGGGAACACCGTCTTGGTCGCGCCACAGCACCAGGTGGCGTCCGAAGTAGTAGCGGGGAATGACAGCGCCAGGTTCGAGTTCATACGACCAGGCGACCTGGAACCAGCCGTAGGGGATGCCGAACGGATAGCGCGGTTCGTTCGGTTGGGGAACGACCTGGTCGAGGACGTTCCCCGAGCTGGTCGATGCAGGGCGTAGGAGATCAGTCATCGAGCTTCAGGACCTTTCGTGCGTTGTCTCGCAAGAACTTGGGCCAGACGTCTTCGCTGAATGGAACTGTCGGCAATTCAGAGAAGATGCGATCAAGGCTCAAGCCCATGGGGAAGTAGCCCGCGTACATGATCTTGTCGGCGCCTCGAGTATTGGCGAAATCGATGATCGCCTTGGGGTAATACCGGGGAGCGAAGGCGGATGTCGAGTAGTACAGGTTTGGCCACTTGAGCATGAGCTTCACCGCGAGATCGGTCCATGGCTCCGCACCATGCCGAATGACGAACTTGAGCTCAGGGAAGAACCAACAGACTTCGTCGATCAGTTCGACGTGCTGGCACGCCATCGGCACCCGAGGACCGGGAACACCGACGCAGACGAAGATCGGGATGTCGAGCTCGATGCATTTGGCGTAGATCGGATAGGCGCGCTTGTCGTCGATCGGAACCTGGGGGTTGCATCCTGCAGGGAACCACTGGGCGCTCTTGACCCCCCAGGTCTCGTAGTCGCGCACGAGATCACGAACGGCGTCCATCCCACGGTTGGGATCGACACTGGTCGACGGGATAAAGCGGTCGGGGTGTTCTTTCAGCGCTCTGCCCTGTTCACCGCCGATGCCAATCATGGCTTTCTCGATACCGAACCGATCCATCTGCTCGAGCACCCATTTCACCGGGTCGTCGACGTCGGGATCCTCGGGCACTTCCTTGAACATGTATTGGGCCGGGAACTCGAACTCGTCGCGGCTCTCTGCATCGCGAAGCTGAGGCTTGAGGAACTGATACCAGTGGTCACGATCCCCATCGGGGATACCCATCATCAGGTCGATGATGCCGAGGTCGGTGGGCATGCCCATGCGGCGAGTATAGAACAGGTTCTAATTTTTCGGAAGTCCGCTCACCCACCTGTTCGCAGTACGACAGGGAACCAAAATCTGACGGCCTGTTAGATTTGGTTCATGGCGCGTCTGCTCTACCTACACGAAGTGGTCGACATCGTCGGTGACAAGGCTGTCGACTACATGGAAAAGAGCGTGTTGGGGTTCAAGACCGACCGAGCGGCCGACCGGGGGCTTGAGCTGTACGGCACCTGGTATGTCATGGGGTCGACTGGCCGGTGGCCCCAAGTTGTCAACCTGTGGGAACTGCCCGACGGCTGGGATTCGTGGGAGCGTCTCTGCCGTTCGACGAATCTCAGGCGGGAGCGCAACGATGAGTTGAACCGTTGGTGGCTCGAAGCACTCGAACGGCGCTCCGGTGGTTTCGACCGACTGCTCGGGGCGCTACCTGGGACGCTTTCACTGGCCGAGATCGCCGAGCAACGCGTGTCAGGCACCCTGTTCGTGCACGAAATCACGGAGGTGCCGCCAGGAGGTGCGGCGTCATATCTCGAACTGGTTTGGGACTACTGGGCGCCGATCCGGGCGGAATATGGCCACGACCTCGTAGGGCTGTGGGAGGTGCTCTTCAGCGATACCGAGGTGATCACGCTGTGGGCGACGACGCTTGAGGATCACATTGCCCTGGGTAGGGCGACTGATGCCGCGATGGGATTTGCCGACACCGACGAGGTGGTGGACGTCCGGCTCGAGCACTGGGCGAAACGCAGACGCGAAAGAACGGTTCGCTTTCGTGAGGAGCTGATGGTGCCCTGTCCGGGGACGCCAATGGGCCCGCCATCCTGGGACGGCTGAGGCGTCCCTCAGATCCGGTGTCGGAGGTGCCTCGCGCGGCAGCGAACTTGCTCGTCAGTCGGGTCGCCCGAAGGCTCCGGCCGAGCGCAGCTTCGCCAGGTCGTCGTCGGTCTTGTCGAGCACGGCCCGCAGTACTTCGTCGGTGTGTTCGCCCAGACTCGGTGCTCGCGTGGGTTCAGGAAGTTTACCGCCCACCACCTTGACCGGGAAGGGCAACTCATCGGCACCAAGGCGGTCAGCCCCGATCCAGCCCAGCCGATCCACGAACTGCGGGTCTTGAGCGATCGTTCTCGGTGTGTTGACGGGTGCAATCGTCGTGTTGTGTTCGTTCGCGAACTCGATCCACTCTGCCGAGGTCCGAGTCCGGAAGATCTCACGGAGTTCGGCTTGGAGCTCACGGTTGCCGCGTGCATGGTCGGCATAGGTGCTGCCAGGCCACCGCTCGAACAGGTCCATGCGGCCCACCCCTTCGCAAAAGTTGCGCCAGAAGACCTGCTCCGACGCCATGAACAGCACGTGACCATCGGCGCTCTCGTAGAGCTGATATCGCACGCCGTCCCGCATCCCCGCGATGCCCGGCGCCCGGCGCTCGTAGTTGTCTGCCTTGTTGCCGGTGACTTCATCCTCGGGTCGCTCGTATGCCTTCCAGGTCTCGGACCGGTACCAGTCAAAGGCCGCGGCCGCGTCTGACTGGGCGATCTCGAGCTGGCAGCCTTCGCCGGTGGCCCGAGCATGCACGATGCCAGCGAGCAGTCCGAGGGCACCGTAGAGCGGTCCAGCGTTGATGCCGATCGATACGTGTTCTGGCAGGTAGCAGAATCCCTCGTCATCGTAGGCAGGCGTCACGATGCCAGCCCAGGTGTCATATGCGATGCCATGGCTCGGGAGGTTGCGATACGGACCGGTCATGCCGTAACCGGAAATCGTGATGAACACGAGGGTCGGGTTGATCTGGCGTAACGCTTCGAAGCCCAGTCCGAGCTTGTCCAGGACTCCCGGACGCATCGCTTCGACGACCGCGTCGGCGGTCGCCACTAGCTCGCGGAACACCTGCTTGCCTTCGTCGTTTTTCAGGTCGAGGACAACCGAGCGTTTGCCTCGGTTGACGTGCAGGTGCATCAGCGACACCCCTTGGACGATGGGCCAGGTCATTTCCCGGACGTAGTCACCTGAGGGGGATTCGATCTTGATCACCTCGGCGCCGAGATCGGCGAGGTGGGTGGTGATGGCGGCCGGTCCGAGCAGGGAGCACTCGATGATGCGGACGCCAGCCAAGGGTGCGGTGGGTTTCATGGCTATATCTGACACCCCATCAGATTTGTCTGGCAAGTGGGGCGCTCGTCTGATCTGACGAGGTGTCAGCCGATTCCGGTGTCATGAGGCATGATGGTCGGCAGGTGGGCCCGACCGGCCCGGTTTGCCCAAGGAGGAATCTGAATGCGAGTAGTGGTCGACTTCGACCTGTGCGAAAGCAACGCGGTGTGTATGGGTATCGCTCCCGAGGTGTTCGAGGTGCGCGACGACGACTTCCTGTACATCCTTGACGAGCACCCGCCGGAGGAGCTTCGCCCCAAGATTGAGGAGGCGGTGCGGCGTTGCCCGAAACAGGCGATCTCCATCGCCGAGGACTGATGCGCTGAAAGTGCTCGGTACGGTCGCCATCGTTGGGGGGTCGCTCGGCGGCCTCACCGCTGCCGAGACCTTGCGCAGCGAGGGCTTCGGAGGTCGAATCATCGTCATCGAGGCGGAATCGGTGACGCCGTATGACCGCCCTCCTCTCTCCAAGCAGGTCTTGGCGGGTGATTGGGAACCTGACCGAATTGTGCTGCCAGCCGCCCGTCCGGAACGGCTCGCCGAACTCGACCTCGAGTGGAAAACCGGTCACGCGGTGGGACTTGATCTGGCGGATCGCATGGTTGGGCTCGGTGACGGACAGCGCGTCGGGTTCGACGGTTTGATCCTTGCCACTGGTGCCACGCCCAGGGTCCTGCCAGGCATGGGTGACCTGAGCGGAGTGCACGTGTTGCGGACGCTCCAGGACTGTCTCGTATTGCGGGCTGAGCTCGATGCTTCGCCGTCGAGGGTCGTGGTGATCGGGGCGGGTTTCATCGGGTCCGAGGTTGCAGCAACCTGCCGTGCCCGAGGTCTATCGGTCACACTGGTCGAAGCACTCGCGACGCCCCTTGAGCGCGTGCTGGGTTCCGCGTTGGGGACCGTGCTTGCAGATCTCCATCGTGATCACGGAGTCGATCTCAGGCTCGGTGTCGGGTTTGCGGGCTTTGAAACCAGCGGCGAGGGAGGCGATCAAAGGGTGACAGGAGTGCGGCTCTCGGATGGGTCGCTTGTGCCATGTGACGTCGTTGTTGTCGGCATCGGTGTCACACCAAATACGGGATGGCTCGCGGGGTCTGGCCTCGACCTCAATGATGGGGTTGTGGTGGACGACAGGCTCAGGGCCGCTCCTGGTGTCGTCGCCGTAGGAGATCTCGCGCGCTGGCCGTCGGCTCGCTTCGGTGGGTCGATGCGGGTCGAGCACTGGGAGAACGCCATCCAGTCGGCAGAGCACGCGGCCCGTACTCTCATGGTCGCACCGGAGTCTGGTGCAGGCGGGGAAGCCTACGACCCAGTTCCTTGGTTTTGGTCTGACCAATACGACCGCAAGATCCAACTCGCTGGCACCTGCCGACCCGACGATGCGATCGAGATCGTGGAGGGATCGCTCGATGAGCGCCGATTCGTCGCCCTGTTCGGAAGAGAGGATCGAGTTGTCGGGGTGCTTGGCATGAATCGACCTCGTCACGTCATGCAACTTCGTGTACTCGTCGAGGAGGGTGAGGCTTGGGATGCCGGTCTGGCTCGAGCCCGGGCGTTGGTGTCATGAACGACGAGCTGGTCGAGGTCATCGACGATGAGGACGTTGTCGTTTCGGTCGTGACCCGACTCCGCATGCGAGCTGAGAACCTGCGCCATCGCACGGTCTTCGTCGTCGTGTTCGACCGCCGTGGCTGCCTGCTCACGCATCAGCGAGCCGCCTGGAAGGACGTGTGGCCCAGCTACTGGGATATCGCCTTCGGTGGCGTGCTGGCGGTGGGTGAGACCTACGAACATGCAGCCCGCCGAGAGCTGGCTGAAGAGGCCGGTATCGAGTCCGGAGAACTCGAATTCCTGGGCATGGGCACCTATGAGGACGACAGCGTTCGCGAGATCGGCGCGGTGTTCCGGACGGTGAGCGAAGGGCCGTTCGAGTTCACCGACGGCGAGGTCGTTGCCACGGAATGGGTGCCATACGAATCGATCGGCCGATGGTTGCAACGGCGGCGGGTGGTCCCTGACAGCGTCGAAATCGTCCTTCGCGCGCTCACCCAGTGCGCGCCGTGAACGCAACAGCTTCGCTTTGGCTGGGACTGACGCTGGCCGTCGCGGTGTGCGACTGGGTAGCCGTTGCGCTTGGGAACAAGAAGCTCGAATACGTCTGCAAGCCGTTGACGATGGTCGTGCTGATCGCCGCGGCGTTCGCCCTCGACGTTTCCGACGTCACCGTTCGCAACCTGTTCGTCCCAGCGCTCGTTTTGTCGCTGGTGGGTGATGTGCTCTTGATGTTGCCGAGGGAGAGTCTGTTCGTCTTCGGGCTCGGATCCTTCCTGCTTGCCCATATCGGCTACATAGCCGGGATGTGGGTAGTTGGTGTCAGCGCGGGTTGGCTCGCCGCGGGTATGGCGTTGGTCGCTGTGGCGGTGCTCGCCCTGGGCCGCCGGCTCTACCGAGGGGTCAAGGAAACGAAACCGCAATTGGCCCTGCCGGTCGCGTGCTACATCGGTGTCATATCCGTCATGGTGGCCTCAGCCTTCGGTAGGCGCCACGTCGCAGCAATCGTCGGGGCGTGCCTCTTTTATGCATCGGACGCGCTCATCGCCTGGGATCGCTTTGTTGCTCCGAAGGCCTGGGCACGCCTGGCGATCATCATCACCTACCACCTCGGCCAGCTGGGCTTGGTGGTATCGCTGGCTGGTTGAGGAGCGACGCTGGATCGCTGCAGGCGACGGTGCTCGACACCGCCGGTATTCCGGTTGTCGGGGCGTCAGCCCGTAGCCTCTTTCCTTGATGGTTTGGCTGTTTCTGCTCGTACTGGTGATCTCCCTTGCTGGTCTGGCCCTGTACGACCTGCTCCAACGCCAGCACGCGGTGTTGCGGAACTTTCCGATCATCGGGCACCTCCGCTACATCCTGGAGGCGTTCGGACCGGAGCTTCGCCAATACGTCGTCACCGATAATGACGACGAGCGACCGTTCAGCCGCGACCAACGCCGTTGGATCTATGCATCAGCGAAGAGGCAGAACAACCTCTTCGGTTTCGGAACCGACAACAACCTCGAACAGGCGAACGACTACCTGGTCATCAAACACGTCGCTTTCCCGATCACAGCGCCGGAGAACGAACCGCTCGGGCCGGGCCCGGATCTTCGGCTTCCCTGTGCGAAGGTGCTTGGCGGCTACCGACGTCGAGCCAAGGCATTCCGGCCGACCTCGATCGTCAACATATCCGGAATGAGTTTCGGTTCATTGAGCGGTGCTGCGGTGGAAGCGATCAACCGTGGAGTGCTGCTCGACGGATGTTGGCAGAACACCGGTGAGGGTGGTCTTTCGCGCCACCACCTACATGGTGGAGACCTCGTGTTCCAGATCGGCACCGGATATTTCGGTTGTCGCGACGAGAACGGACGGTTCGACCTCGAGCGGCTGGTGGACACCGTGGCGGCTCACCCACAGATCCGGGCGATCGAGATCAAGTTGAGCCAAGGAGCAAAACCCGGACTCGGCGGAGTGCTCCCTGCGGCGAAAGTCAGCCCGGAGATCGCCCAGACCCGGGGTGTCCCCGTCGGCGTCGAGGTTCGCAGCCCGTCGCGCCATACCGCCTTCAGTGACGTGGACTCGATGCTCGCGTTCGTTGAAACCATCGCGGACCGTACGGGTTTGCCGGTGGGCATCAAGTCGGCCGTCGGGTCACTTGATTTCTGGCGCGAGCTCGCGCAACGGATCGAGGTCACCGGGCAGGCCGTCGACTTCATCACGATCGACGGTGGTGAAGGGGGGACGGGTGCAGCCCCATTGGTGTTCGCCGATCATGTCTCGCTTCCGTTCCGGTGGGCGTTTGCCCGGGTGTACCGGGAGTTTGCCCAACGAGGTGTGCACAACAACGTCGTGTGGATTGGTTCCGGCAAGCTCGGTCTGCCTGAGAACGGTTTGCTCGCACTGGCGCTCGGGTGCGATCTGCTCGCCGTTGGTCGTGAGGCCATGTTCGCAATCGGATGCATCCAGGCTCAGCGATGTCATACGGGGCGATGCCCCAGCGGCGTTGCAACGCAGTCACAGTGGCTACAGCGCGGACTCGATCCCGAATTGAAGTCTGTGCGGCTCGCCAACTACCTGGCGACCTTCCGCTACGAGTTGCTCCGGTTGGCGCAGGCTTGTGGGCATCCCCACCCGAGTCTCGTGAGACTCTCGCAGCTCGAGGCGCTCGAAGGTCGATTCCAAGCCGTCCAGCTCGACGAAGTGTTCCAATACGAGCCTGGCTGGGGGCTCCCACCGGAGGATGCCCAGCAAGAACTCCGTCGGCTCATGGGTGCAGACTGAACCAATCGGTCGCCTCCGGCGAAGGTCATCCATGCCAACATCGGGTCGACGCGGCCACTCAAGGCCGATTTCGGATCGGGCCTCTAGAACGGGGGCCCGATCGGAATTCCCTACGACATCGTTCCCGGGAATCAACCCAAGGTGGCTGTCGGCCTCACCTACGCAGACGAGAGGGACCGGGAAGGCTACCCGATCCCAACCGCTCCTAACGCAGAAGGGGAGACCGAACTCGACCGGCGGTCGGGACGTACCATCCGCCCATGGGTGCCTAGCTACGGCTCAAGGCAACCATCAATCCCGAGAACTATGATCTACATGTGCGTCCGATCACCGCCTTGAAGACGTATGGCGCGGTAATCGCCGACAACGGTTTGGCGTTTTACCTGAGCGGTGTCCCTGGCGAACGGTGGGAAAACGACAAGTTGCGGGCCCGTTGGTGGCATCAAGGGCAGCGTTTTCGGGCTCGCCGAGACGTCGTCGCTTCGGGTGCAGCCCGGGTCCTATGCCGCGCCGGCTGTGGAGTGATGTGAGGCTGCCCTAGGGCTACAGCGCCAAACAGGTCTGCCGGAGCCCGGTCTTCGGGTGGCGGTGGGTGATCCAGCCTGCTGGGGTTTCCTACCGTTGAGAAGGTGGTCAACCGGGCTCCGGCACGCTCGATTGGTGCGAATCGGGTCCAGCTACGGCAGACTAGTGAGCCGTCTTGCGAATTCTGGAGGTCCGACGGTGGTGTTCAAGGTAGGGAGCAAGGTCGTTTATCCCTCCCACGGTGTCGCTGAGATCGTCGGGCGTGAGAAGCGAGTGGTGGACGGAAAGAAGGTCACGTATCTGGTGCTTTCCGTGCCGCAGCGGGGTTGGGGAACGGCGGGGGGCATGAAGGTATCGGTGCCTGAGGATCGAGCGGAGGAACTCGGCGTTCGGGAAGCGATTTCCGAGGAGGAAGCCGCCGATGTCCTTGATGTGCTTTCAGTGACAGGCGTCCGCGTGCCATCGAACTGGTCTCGGCGCTTCAAGAACCACCAGGAGAAGCTCAAGTCGGGGGATGTGTATCAATGTGCTGAGGTGGTTCGGAATCTTGCCATTCGGCTGCAGAGTGCTTCGCTGTCCACGGCCGAGAAATCCATGTACGCCAACGCTCGTTACATCCTCACCTCTGAGCTCGCCGTGTCCTGGAAGGTCGACGGCGAGGAGGCTGAGCGCAGGATTGATCAGGCGCTCGGGCTCGTCCCGAAGAGCTGAGCGTCCTCAACTGGCGCGCGGGCTCACGACCGCGACCTCCCCATGGACCGGATAGAAAAGCGCGCGATGCCATCCTCTTCCCAGGTGCGAGTTCCCCCTCGGATCGTGTTCGAGGACATCTGGCCGTGCATCGACGGTGGGCGCTATCCCGCCAAGAGGGTGGTGGGAGAGCCCCTCACTGTCGGGGGCAGGATCTATGCCGACGGACACGATCGCCTCCGGTGCGCGCTCGCGTTTCAGCCGCCTGGCGAGCGGAAGTGGTCGTTGGTGCCGATGGTGGCGACCAATCCGGGGTTGGACCGCTGGTGCGGCGAGTTCGTCCCCGATCGTACCGGAGTCTATCGATACCGGCTCGCAGCATGGATCGATCACCTGGGGACCTGGGCGGATGCAGTACAACGAAAGCTTGCCGCCGGCGTCGAGATCGGAGCTGATCTGCTGGTTGGCGCCGAACTTTTGGTCGGGCTCGCGAACCGGTTACCCAGAGCCGATCGTGAGGTGGCCCGGGACATTGCGGCGCAACTGCGGGCGGGTGAGACGGCACCGGTTTGGGACGGCCGACTTGAGCCATTGATCGCCGCTGGTCTCTCTCTAAAGGATGCCGTCACGAGCCGGCCGGTCCTCGAAGTGCTCGTGGAGAAGGAGCAGGCGCTGTTTTCGGCGTGGTACGAGCTCTTCCCCCGGTCGTGGTCGTTGGCTCCCGGTCAGCACGGGACATTCAAAGACGTCGAGGCCCAACTCGACTACGTCGTGGGTATGGGGTTCGATGTCTTGTACCTCCCACCCATTCATCCGATCGGCGTAACTGCTCGGAAGGGGCGCAACAACCGTGAGCGGGCGGCGCCGGGTGACCCGGGCAGCCCCTGGGCGATCGGTTCGTCCGAAGGCGGGCACACCGCCGTGCACCCTGACCTCGGGACGCTCGACGAGTTCCGCTCATTGGTGCGCGCGGCCAAGGAGCAGGGCCTCGCCATTGCACTCGACATTGCGTTTCAGTGTTCACCGGACCATCCGTGGGTCACCGAGCATCCAGAGTGGTTCCGGCACCGGCCAGACGGCACGATTCACTACGCTGAGAATCCTCCCAAGAAGTACCAGGACATCTATCCCCTGAACTTCGAAACTGAATCCTGGCAGGAACTTTGGGACGCCCTCCTCGGCGTGTTCCTGTTCTGGGTCGACCAAGGCATATCCGTCTTCCGTGTCGATAATCCGCACACCAAGCCGTTCCCTTTCTGGGAGTGGGTCATCGCCGAAGTACGGGCCCGAGAACCCGATGCGATATTTCTCTCTGAAGCGTTCACTCGCCCAGCGGTGATGCACCGGCTGGCAAAGATCGGCTTCACGCTTTCGTATGACTATTTTCCTTGGCGGCAATCGAAGCAGGAGATCATCGACTACTTCACCGAGCTGTCCACCCCTCCGAGTGTCGACTATTTCCGCCCCAGCTCATGGCCGAACACGCCTGATATCCTCACCCGCCAGCTCTGGGGTGCGCCCCGGGAGTTGTTCGCTATTCGGTATGCACTGGCTGGCACACTCACGCCCAGTCTCGGTATCTACGGCCCGGCGTTCGAGCTGTGTGAGAACCGCGACGCTGGCAACGGCAAGGAGGAGTACCTCAACTCCGAGAAGTACGAGATCCGTACCTGGGATCGGGATGACCCTAACTCCCTTGCCGAGTTCATTGGTGAAATCAATGCCATCCGACGTGACCAGCTTGCACTGCACACGCTGCGTACACTGCGCTTCCACCAGGTCGACAACGATGCGCTGGTGGTGTTCAGCAAGGCTCCCCACTCCGGGCCGTCGGTCGACCCGGCTCGCCCGGCTCAGGCGACGGTGCTGTGCGTCGTCACACTCGACCCTCATTGGACACAAGGGGGATGGGTCGATCTCGATCTCGGTGCCTTGGGCGTCGACCCAGGCCGAGAGTTCACGGTTCATGACCTGGTGTCAGATCGATCGTTTATCTGGAGCGGTGCACGGAACTATGTCGAGCTACGGCCGGCTGAGCAGGTGTGTCACATCTTCCGGGTGACCCAAGGGAATTGAGCGATGGCGCCGAGTCGCAGACCCCGCTCGATGACGACAGTCGAGCTGAGCGAAAAGCCCGATTGGTACAAGGATGCCGTCATCTATGAGTTGCACGTGCGGGCCTTCGCTGACTCCAACGGTGATGGTGTCGGTGATTTCCCCGGGCTGACTTCCAAGCTCGACTACTTGGCGTCTCTCGGAGTGACGGCGATCTGGCTCCTGCCCTTCTACCCGTCGCCGTTGCGAGACGATGGCTATGACATTGCCGATTACACATCGATCAACCCGCGGTACGGGACGACGCGCGATTTCCGCCGTTTCCTGGATGCGGCTCACAAGCGCGGGCTTCGGGTCATCACTGAGCTGGTGATGAACCACACCAGCGATCAACACCCTTGGTTCCAACGGGCGAGGAAGGCGCCTCCCAGTAGCCGTTGGCGTTCATGGTACGTCTGGAGCGACACACCAGAGCGATGGCCCGAAGCCAGGGTGATCTTCGAGGATTTCGAGACGTCGAACTGGTCGTGGGATCCAGTTGCCGGGGCCTACTACTGGCACCGATTCTTTCACCATCAGCCCGACCTGAACTTCGACAATCCCGAAGTCCGAGCCGCAATGCTGCGTATCGTCGATTACTGGTTCGAGATGGGCGTTGACGGGATGCGTCTCGATGCTGTGCCCTACCTCTTCGAGCGCGACGGTACGAATTGCGAGAACTTGCCTGAGACGCACGCCTACCTGAAGGAGCTGCGAGCCCACATAGACCAACGGTTCCCGAACCGGATGTTGCTCGCTGAAGCCAACCAGTGGCCCGAGGATGCGGTCGAGTACTTCGGTGATCCGACGCGGGGCGATGAATGCCACATGGCGTTTCACTTTCCCCTGATGCCGCGTCTGTACATGGCGTTGCGGATGGAGGATCGACATCCCGTCATCGACATCCTCTGCGAGACGCCACCGATCCCGGACAACTGTCAATGGGCGATCTTCTTACGAAATCACGACGAACTCACGCTCGAAATGGTGACCGATGAAGAGCGCGACTACATGTACCGCGCCTACGCACACGACCCCCAGGCCCGGGTCAATCTGGGCATTCGGCGCCGTCTCGCGCCTCTGCTCGGCAACGACCGACGCAAGATCGAGTTGCTCAACGGGCTCTTGTTTTCGCTGCCTGGGACGCCGGTCATCTACTACGGCGACGAATTAGGCATGGGAGACAACTACTACCTTGGCGACCGAGACGCTGTCCGGACGCCGATGCAGTGGAGCCCGGACCGGAATGCCGGATTTTCGACTGCCAACCCGCAGCAGCTCTACCTGCCCGTCATCATCGATCCCGAGTACCACTACGAGACTGTCAACGTCGAAGCACAGCACCGCAACCCGAACTCCTTGCTGTGGTGGATGCGCCGATTGATCGCACTCCGCCATCGGCACCCAGTTCTCGGTCGGGGAAAGATCGAGTTCTTGTACCCAGAGAACGCAAAGGTGCTTGCGTTCCTCCGATATGACGCCTATGAGCGAGTACTCGTTGTTGCCAACCTGTCCAGGTTCGCTCAGAGCGTAACGCTTGACATGCACGAGTACCGAGGAGCGGTTTTGTGGGAGCTCTTCGGGTCGAACGAGTTCGGCCATGTCACCGAAGGCCACTATCACCTGACGCTGGGTCCTTACGGCTTTTATTGGTTCGCCATCGTCGCCCCGACCGCCGACCGGCCAGGGCTCTCCGCAACCGGTTCGGATCTATCCGTGCTTCGCGTCCGCTCCGACTGGCGCGAGATCGTGCAAGCGCCGGGCCGAGGCAGCCTCGAGCGGGCGCTGCCACGGTTCTTGAATCAGACTCGTTGGTTTGCCGGGAAGGCCCGGACCATCCGCGAGGTTGCGATCGTCGATACCGTGCCGTTGTCGCTGGGCAAGGGTCGTGATGAAGCGTTCCTGCTCCTCGTCAATGTCGAATACGTCGAAGGTGAAGTGGAGACCTATGTCTTGCCGTTGCTGGTGGCGGCTGAGTCGCGCGTGGATCAGATCATCGGCGACCATCCCCAAGCGGCCATCGCGTGGCTGGAAGTCGGTGAGTCGGGCGAGCGCCTGTTGTTGTTCGATGCGGTTGTCGACGAATCGTTCGCGCATACGACGCTCACCGCGTGTAGGAACCGTCGGTCGTTCACCTCCCAAGCTGGTGCCGTCGTGCGTTGGTCGAGCAACAGCATGCTCCGAAGACTGTTGGCGGGCACGACGACCGCGGATCTGCCATGGATGCTCTCGACTGCCGAGCAGAGTAACAGCACAGTCATCTTCGGCAGCAAGGTATTGATCAAGTTGTTCCGGCGAGCGCAGCAGGGTGTGAATCCGGATCTTGAGATCGGTCGTTTTCTCGCCGAGCAATCCTCGTTCCGTCACACAGCGCCGTTGCTCGGAGCACTCGAATACCAACAGGGCGCAGAGGAACCGCGGACGCTGGCAGTGGTGAACGGCTATGTACCCAACGAAGG
>JANZZE010000113.1 GCA_026419545.1 Acidimicrobiales bacterium | reverse complement strand
GGTCAGTAGGGCTCTGGTGTGCGCTCGGATTCGCCCTTCTCCTCCCATTCGTGAGTCACAAAGTCGTGTTCAACCCGATGAACTCCACAAGGGCTCTGGGGCCTGCGTTCACGTTTCTCGTGCTCGATCTGTACGCCGGGAGTCGTGATGTACAGCGGTGGCCTGATTTGCGCAGCGGCCTGACGATGATCAGGCGGCGAATAAATAGAGCGGCCTCACGAGAGTCGGCTATCCGGTAGCGGCAATTCATCACGGTGTGCAACAGAGATGGTGGGGGGTGGGTTTGGGTTGGAGGCGAGGCGTTCGCACTCTGCGAGAGCCAACTCGACAAGCCAGTCAAGCGCGTTGTGGTGAGCACTCAGGCAGTCAGCGTGGACTCGCCATTCGCCGTCGGGCCACTGTGACAGAACCGGCCGGAACGAGGCGCGTGGCCCGAAAACGGAACGGGTGCCACGCCGGGCCGCCGGCCAGATGAACGACAGGGCCATCGCGTTTTCGGCCACACCTTTGCGATGGGGTGGGGCGACGCGCGCTGAACCGTCACGATCGACAATCCGTAGTGTTTGACAGGCCTGGATCACTCTCGCCGCAACCAATGCGCAAGAGGCCTCGGTATGGGTTTGATCGATCCACTCGGCTGCCTCGGCCTCGAGGCCAGGCGCTTCGCAAGCTTTCGCCTCGCGCAGCCAATTCACCAACGCGGCAAGACTCTGGGCAGGATCACCCCTGGCCAGCGAATCCGCCAGCTGCGCGACGAGCCGCCACGGCTCGGTCCCATCGCAGGACTCTGCGAGCACACGCCAACCAAGTGCACTGGCTTCCTGTTCCCAAGCCTGCAAGGGGTCTTCGCCACGGCAGAACGCCGCAATCGAAGCCAGAGGCAGCTTCGAGGCGACTGGCTGCACCATCGGATTGGCGAGATAGCCCCAGCACTCGTTGCGCAGGGCGGGATCCCGCCCACGTAACGGCCCGAGGAACAACCGATCCGCCATCATCCCGTCATTGACCGGGTAGTTGTCCCAGAGCAAGGGCGGGCGATCACCGAGGACGGATGCCCGCTGGCGAGCCATGGTGGCGGTGATCGCGTCGCAGACGACAGTTGGACCGGTCCAGGCGATCGCGACATCATCGGGCACGCCAGCCGCGAGTGCATCGAGGTAGGGCGATGGTGCGGTTCCGGTGTACTCCGTGGGCACGAGGACGAGCTGAATCTCGTCGCCCAGATAGTCGCGCAGGCGTTGTGTCAACTCAGCGTGGTCGGCGCCGAGACCAGGGCGCACCGGTATGTCATCGAGAAGCAGGGCAACGAGGGCGATGCCGAGTTCGGTGACCTGGTCGAGTTTGGCGAAGAGCTGTTGACGATCGTCGCTGCTGTGGTAGTTGATGGAGAGGCCCGGTGAAATGGCGAAGCCAACCTCCAGCGTGTTGGAAGCGACAAGATCAGCGAAGCGTTCCAAGGTCTGCTTGGGATAGGGATCTCGCCACCGTTCGCGGTGAAGGGGGTCGTCTTTCGGTGCGTACACGTAATGGGTCATGCCGCGCTCGTAGCACCAGTGCATGAGTGCTTTGCGGTGGTCCCAATCCCACGGGGGCCCGTAGAAGCCTTCGATCACCCCTCGGATCGACCACGTGCTCACGGACCGGTACCTTACGCAAGCATGACTGAACGAGGAGGTGACGGGTCGAACAGGTCCAGGTCATACACGCTGTCAGAGTTCGAGTCGAAGAAGTTGCTTGCCCGACACGGCGTACCGATGCCCCAGGACCGCTTGGCTGGTGATCTCGAAGAAGCAGTGGCCGCCGCCGCCGAGATCGGGGGTTCGGTCGCGCTCAAGCTGTGCGGGGCCCGTATCGCTCACAAGACTGAGCGAGGTCTCGTGCGGCTAGGTCTCGAGGGTGCCGATGCCGTCCGGGTGGCGGCGGCCGAGCTCTTAGCCGCTGCAACTGATGACGACGGCGAGGTATCTCTGATCGTCGCGCCGATGGTTCGCGGTCATCGCGAGCTGATTGCGGGGCTGAACCGTGACCCGCACTTTGGAATGACCATCATGGTGGGGCTCGGCGGCATCTTCGCCGAGGCGCTCGGTGATGTCTCGATCAGGCTGGTGCCGATCGACCGAGTCGATGCCGAGGACATGATCGATGAGCTTGCGAACCAAGCCATCCTGGGACCTTTCCGGGGCGAGCCGCCTGTTGATCGGGCTGCGTTGGTCGACATCCTTCTCGGGCTTTCTCGCGCTGGTGCCGAAGAACCGAGGCTTGTTTCAGCTGACATCAACCCCCTGATCGTCACCGAGGGCGTGCCGGTCGCAGTGGACGCGCTCGTGGAGTTGGAGGGGACACCGTGAACAGCGCCGCGTCGTTCCTCACCGACGACCACTTCTTAGCTCTGTTCGAGCCGCAGGGGATCGTGGTCGCCGGAGCCTCGACTCATCCGGGCAAGTTCGGCTTCGTCGCCCTGCACAACATCCTTGCTAGTGGTTATGAGGGAGAGCTGTTTCCGCTCAATCGTGATGGCGGGGAGGTTCTCGGGCGCAAGGCCTTCACTGACATCGAGGATGTCCCCGGCGGCGCAGCCGACCTGGTATTCGTCTGCACGCCAGCCTCGACAAACGTGGCCCTGTTGCGCGCCGCAGCTGCCAAGGGAATCAAAGCTGCGTTCATCGCGTCGGCCGGCTATGGCGAAGCCGGCCCCGAAGGTCAGCTGGCTCAAGCCGAATTGGTTGAAGTCGCAGCAGAACTCGGCATGCTTGTCGTCGGACCGAACGGCCAAGGCGTCGTATCCACGCCGGCGAAGATGTGCGCCCAGATCGTGGCGCCCTATCCCCCGCGGGGGCGAATCGCGGTCGTCAGCCAATCGGGCAACTTCGTGTCGTCCTTTCAGAATTACGCCATCGCAAGCGGGATCGGCATCAGCCGAGCCGTATCGTGCGGGAATGCAGCGCAAGTTGGGGTCGTCGATTTCCTCGAATTCTTCGCAAACGACCCGCAAACCGATGTGGCGTTGGCTTATGTCGAGGGCGTCGGCGACGGTCGCAGCTTCTACCAGCGGCTCCGCGCCGTGTGCGAACGCATGCCCGTCGTCCTCGTAAAAGGTGGTGTGACGCCCGGCGGAGCCCGAGCGGCTGCCAGTCACACCGGATCCTTGGCGACTGACGATCGGGTCTTTGATGGAATGTGCAGACAGGCCGGCGCGATCCGTGCCGAGACGATCGAAGAGGCCTACGAAGCTGCGGCCACCTTCGCGACCCAGCCTCTACCGCAAGGGCCCCGGGTCGTGATCGTCTCCACTGCCGGGGGATGGGGCGTCGTGACCGCCGATGCCATTGGTCGAACGAACCTGGAGCTCCTCCCGCTGCCCGAGGACCTTCGAGCCGAGCTCGACAGAATGCTTCCGCCCCGCTGGAGTAGGAACAATCCAATCGACCTGGCCGGGGGAGAGACCAAGGACACCATCCCCGAGGTCCTGGCCACTGCAGCTCGCCATCCGCAAGTGGATGCCGTCATCTTCCTCGGCATGGGCATCCAAGGCAACGTGGCCAAGATGGAACGAGAGGGGCCCTTCTACCCGGATTACGGGCTCGACCGGATCGTCGCCTACCACGAGCGACAGGAACGCCGCTACACCTCGACGGCGGCCGAGTTGGCAGATGGTCTGGGCAAGCCCATCCTGACGGCGACGGAATTGGCGGTTACCTCACCCGACAACGCGGCTGTGCGCGGGGTTGCCGAGAGCGGAAAATACTGTTACCCGTCATCGAACCGCGCGGTCATCGCACTCGAACATCTCTGGTACTACGCGCGTTGGCGTGCACGACGAGGACTGTGACCGGTTCTAGGCTCAATATCCGGATGAGGAATCGGTTCGTTCGAATTTTGACGGCGATCGGCGCGTTGGCCCTGGTGGCGCTGCCCGTTGAGGCCAATGGTCAGAGCGCGCTTGACATGTCCTCGTCGTCGGCGCCTCACCTGGTCACACCCGTGTTGTCGGCACGTCGCGTGCCTGATTTCCTGCGTACCCGCGTCGCCGATGAAGCTCTGAACCAGTCGATCACGCAGCTGTTGCGGGATGCTCCAGCCTCGACTTGTGTGGTGGTCAGCGACAACGGCCGGATCTTGGTTCGCGTCAATGGCGACTTGCCGCTGGTTCCGGCATCCACCAACAAGCTGTTGACTGCGAATGCGGTCCTTGATCGTCTTGGCCCTCAGAGCCGACTGGCGACCGTGGTGCGGGCCTCACGCCCGCCCGGTCCTGACGGCGTGGTGGACGGAGACCTGTTCCTGGTTGGCGGGGGTGACCCGTTGCTTTTCACCGAAGGATTCCGGGTCACCCTCAAAGATCGCAACCAGCCGCAGACTGACTTCGCGCAACTCGCCGATCGGATCAAGGCGGCGGGAATCACGGAGATACGCGGCAACATCGTCGCGGACGATTCGCGCTATGACTCGCTGCGGAACGTTCCGAGCTGGCCACCGAGCTACCAGAAAGAGGGCGCCGTTGGAGCATTGAGCGCGCTGGAGGTGAACCGTGGCGAGACCGGACTGTCCGCTGATCCCGACAAGCCTGCGAAGATCCGTCGTCTTGGTGATCCCCCGACGCTCGGCGCCGAGCCTCTGGCATCCCTTCTCCGGCAGCGTGGAGTAAAGGTCACCGGTAGACCAGTTGCGGGTACGGCTCCCGAGCAGGCCATCGAGATTGCGCGGCTCGAGTCCCTTCCCTTGAAGGACCTGGTGGCTGAGATGCTCACCTGGAGTGACAACACAACGGCGGAGCTCCTCACGAAAGAACTCGGGCTCCAAGCGGTCGGCGAAGGGTCCACCAGTGCTGGGACCGAAGTCATCCGCGCCAATACGATTGCCGAGGGATTGCCGGAACACGGCCTCAGCATCGTCGACGGATCTGGTCTCGATCGAGGCAATCGACTTACCTGTGATCTTCTCGTTGCGTTGTTAGATCACGAAGGAAGCGATTCGCTCTTGGCTCAGGGACTCGCAGTCGCCGGCCGCTCTGGGACGTTGCGAACCCGGTTCCGAGGAAGCCCTGCTGAGGGCCGAGTGCGCGCCAAGACGGGCACTCTCAGCGACGTGCATGCGCTAGCCGGCTACGTAGATGCCTCGGATGGTACGCAGCTGACCTTTGCCGTCATCTTGAACGGTCAGATCGCTGCCGACCGGCCGATCGAGGACGAAATCGCTCAGGTGTTCATCGGCTATCCCGAAGCACCTGCTGCTTCGGCGCTCGGACCCAAGCCACCGACGTGACGAGGTCCGCGATTGAAATCCCCATGTTTCCTCTCGAGTCGGTACTGCTACCGGGTGTGCTCCTGCCGCTCCATGTGTTCGAGTTGCGATACCGAGCCCTTGTACGCGCCTGTCTTCAGCCTGGCGTCGAGCCAGAGTTCGGAGTTGTCCTGATCGAGCGGGGCAGTGAGGTTGGCGGTGGCGACGTCAGGACCATGATTGGCTCGATCGCCCGGATCATCGATGCGAGGCAGCTACCAGATGGCCGTTGGACGCTCGTAGTGGCCGGTACCGAGCGGATCAGGGTCCGCCGGTGGCTACACGACGATCCATTTCCCCGAGCAGAGATCGAGTTCTGGCCCGATGCACCGGCGACGAAGGGGCCGAACGATCTCGCGGAGATCGAGTTGAACCTGCAGCGGATCATGGCGCTGCGTGCAGAGCTCGGCGATCCAACCCGCGGCGCGCCGATCAACTTGCCTAGCGACGTCACTGCAGCGAGCTATGCGGCCGCAGCTTTGGCGCCGATAGGTCCGGCAGACCGGCAGCGGCTCCTCGGCGCTGCTGGGCCGGATGAGCGCCTCGAGCTGCTGGGTTGCATGCTCGAGGATGAGCTGGTGTTCCTCCGGCGCCGCCTTGAGCTGTTCAGCGATGGCGGTCCTGACTCGCGATAGTTGCGTCGAGGCCGCGACCCGATTAGGACTAGCCCGTGCCCCGACGCAATGACAAGAGCGTCACTGAAGTCGTCGATGAGTTGTGGCAGCTCACGCGCGACTACGCGCGTCAGGAAACGCTCGACCCGCTGAAGAACCTCGGTAGCTACCTGAAGTTTGGTCTGTCAGGTGCGTTATTCGTTGCGATTGGCGTGCTCTTTGTTGCACTGGCGATTCTGCGCGGACTTCAACAGGTGGCGCTTCTTTCGACTGGCTGGTGGTGGTGGGTTCCTTACGTGGCAGCGTCTACGTTCCTACTCCTTGCCGTGGCATTGAGTGTTCGAGCCATCAAAGCGTCGACGACACGGCACGCCAGTGCTGACCGTTCGTCAACTTCGGGGGTTTGAGTTCCCTAGCCCGACGTCCGTCCTAAAGGAGCGTCCATGACCGCAACAGCCAGCGGCAGGATCACCCGTGATGACATCGAAGCGAAGTTCCGCGAACTCCAGGGCGAGATCGAGGAGGTCCAAGAAGAGGCGGTGAACGCGGCCATCGTCGTGGGAGCGGCGGTCGTGGTGGTCGTGGTGGTCGTCGCGTTCTGGTTGGGGCGAAGGCGGGGACGCAAGACGCGCACTGTGGTCGAGATTCGCCGGGTGTGATGGCGCCACGAATCGATCAGATCAGCAAGCTCAGCGTGCAGCGGGGTCTCATCGAAGGCCGCGTGGGCTGGGCAGTGGTCGCAGCGTTGGTATGGGGAGGCCGCGCGCTGCGATGGGCGTTGAGGAAGGATGAGGAGGTCGTTTTCGTGGAGACCTTGCAACCTGGTGAGACGCTGATCATCACCCACGAGGAGCCAACCAAGGGTCGCCCTGCACGCAAGCTCCGACGCCGCAAGCGCAAGGAGGCTCGCGAGGCTGCGAAGACCGAGCGCAGAGTCGCGCGCCGAAACGCCAGGAAGCGGCGCAAGCTCGAGAAGAGCCGACCCGGTCGCAGAGCTCGGCGAGCGGAGCGGCGCGCAGCCAAATGGGCGGCGCGGGCCGAAGGAGCGGGTGTGAGTCGCCGAACGCTGCGAAAGGCCCGAAAGGCACAACGCAAAGCCACCAAACGCTCCCATCGATTGCAGAAGATTGCAGCGCGCAAGGGTCTGTGACCGAGTTCCGGCTGCAACAATTGGGGCGTGCGAGGAACAAGGCAATGAAGGTTCTGCTGCGGAACCCCAAGCGTGAGTTGGAGATCGAGGGGCCAATGAGCGTCGTCGCGCTCTTGAAGCGGCTCGACCTCAACCGCGAGGCCGTTCTGGTGATCCGAGGGGACACCTTGGTGCCGGGTGATGCCATGCTCGACGACAGCGACACGGTGGAGATCCGGCCTGTCATTTCAGGGGGTGGGGGATGAAGTGCCGGGTTTGCCGCGAGCCGGCGGTTATCGATGTCCGCCGCCAGAACGCGAATTATTGCTGCGAGCACTTTCTCCGCATGTGCCGTGACCAGGTCGCTAGGGCAATCGATGAATTCGCCATGGTGCAGCCGGGAGATCGCTGTCTCGTCGCAGTCTCGGGCGGCAAGGACTCGCTCGCTGTATGGGACCTCCTTGTCGAACTCGGCTATGCCGCAGATGGTCTCTACATCGGGCTAGGTATCGGGGAGTACTCCGATGCGTCCCGAGACCACGCCAGGGCATTCGCCTCTAGCCGAGGGTTGAAACTGACTGAGATCGACCTACGAGCCGAGTACGGCTACGACATTCCGACGGGAGCTCGGACAGCTCACCGAGCTCCGTGCTCCGCTTGCGGCCTGTCAAAGCGCCATATCTTCGACAAGGCGGCGATCGACGGGGGGTACGACGTTCTCGTCACCGGCCACAACCTCGATGACGAGGCCGCGGTGCTCTTCGGAAACGTATTGCATTGGCAAACCGAGTATCTGGGACGACAGTTACCGGTGTTGCCTGCACAGAACGGCTTCCCGCGCAAGGTCAAACCTTTGGTGCGTCTCGGGGAGCGCGAAACAGCTGCCTACTGCGTGCTTCGCGGCATCGACTATCTGGTCGACGAGTGCCCAATGGCAGCGGGCAATCGTCACCTGGGGTACAAGGACGCGCTCAACCAAATCGAAGCGGTGTCGCCGGGGTCCAAGTTCGACTTCTACTTTGGGTTTCTGAAACGGGCGGCGGGTCATTTCCGGTCTGGAGCTGAAGTAGACCAGGCGGAACTCCGGGCCTGCGCTCGGTGCGGCGCCCCAACGCCCGGTGAGGTGTGCGCGTTCTGCAAGCTTGTCGACCAGGCCGCGCAGCCGAGAACCGTGACCGTGATGCTGAACCAACGAGGTCACTCGTGAGCCGGGTCTTTGCCGAAGGCGACCGCGCACTCATCGTCGATTTGAAGCAGCGACGCTACCTCGTTGCGCTGCAAGCCGGAGGAGAATTCCATTCTCATGCTGGGTACGTCCCTCACGACAGCATCATCGGGCAGTCCGAGGGCACCATCGTGCGCTCCACGAAGGGCGCCCCGTATCTCGTACTGCGGCCAACCCTCGCAGAGTTCGTGCTCAAGATGAAGCGGGGCGCCCAGGTCATCTACCCCAAGGATCTAGGCCCGATCCTCATGCTGGCGGACATTTTCCCGGGTGCGGTCGTCCTCGAATCGGGCGTCGGGTCAGGCGCGCTTTCAATGACACTGTTGCGAGCCGGAGCTCGAGTGCATGGGTACGAGATCCGGCCCGACTTCGCGGCTAGGGCACGGTCCAATGTCTCCTCATTTCTCGGGCCGGAGGCTCTTGAGAGGTACCACGTCGAGGAGCGCGACTGCTACGGGGGTATCGATCTCACCAACCTTGATCGAATCGTGCTGGATCTGCCTGAGCCGTGGCAGGTGGTGAAGCACGCTCAACACGCCCTACGCCCAGGTGGGATCCTCCTGGCCTACACGCCGAGTGTCATCCAAGTCAGTCAGTTGCGAGAAGCGCTCGACAACCATGGCTTCGCACTGGTCGAGACCATCGAGGTGTTACACCGCTCCTGGCATGTTGAGGGACAGGCGGTACGCCCAGACCACCGAATGGTCGCCCATACTGGGTTCCTGACCCATGCGCGCTACGTTCCGCGGTAGACGGTTAGCGTGAACCTGGTCGATTTATCGATCCTGCTCATGGTGGGTGGTGGAGTGGTCGGCGGTTTCCGGCTCGGGTTCGTAACTCGGGTGCTGTCGTGGTTCGGACTGAAAATTGGTCTGATAACGGCATTGAAGTTGCTGCCCTGGATGCTCGACCACATGCCGAGGGCCACAAGTGAATGGATATTGCTCGTCTCGGCGGCGATGGTGCTAGGGCTGTCATTCACGGGACAGGCACTCGGCATGGCCGCCGGATGGCGAATTCGCCCAGTCAGCGAGTATGGGCGTACGACGACCGCTGACCGGGTGCTCGGTGCAATCGCCGGTCTCGTGGGAGCCATCTCCCTGGCGTGGCTCCTGCTCCCGATCGCCGCGCAAACCCGCGGTGTCGTAGCCGCGAAGGTGGCCAACAGCTCGTTGGCCCGCTTCATCGACGACCATCTGCCCGAGCCGCCTGACACGATGCAGGCACTGCAAGCGTTAGCGGGTGACGGTGTCCCGCGGGTCTTCGACGCCCTTCGCCCGACGCCAGACCTGGGACCGCCGCCCGCCGATTCCGGACTCAGCCCGGAGTTGCAGGCCCGAGTGGCTCGATCCATCGTGAAAGTTGAGGGGATCGCCTGTAACCGCGTACAAGAGGGAACCGGCTTCGTAGTTGCTGACGGATTGGTGGTCACCAACGCCCATGTCGCTGTCTCTTATA
>JANZZE010000112.1 GCA_026419545.1 Acidimicrobiales bacterium | reverse complement strand
TTCGTCCTCGGCTTCTTCGTCAACCGGCCGTGGTTCCCCACCACCACCGGGACGTAGACGTTGCCGAACTCACCGGCCAGCATCTCCAGTCCGGCGGAGATGTGCTCAGTCCAGAACAACGCCGATGACAACAGGTAGTCCTCGTTCGTCTCGGCCAGGTCGTGGAGCGTGCCGCTCAGAAGGTCACCACCGAGGCAGACGACGATCCCGTCGTATGTCACGCCGGCGAGGTAGTGGCGGGTGAGCTCGACGGTCTTGTCAAACGCCTTGCGCAACCGGCGCTCGGCGATGTCGCGGTTGAACGCGTTCAGTCCCTGGATCTCCGCCGGGTTCACCACCTCGTCGAGGTGCAGGTCCGACAGGATCAACACCGGGGTGGCGACGTGGCCTTTCGACTTCTTCTTCGGTGCGAGCCACCGAGGCGGCTTCGGTGACGCTGCGGCGACGGCATCGTGGAGATCCAGCAGGCGCCGAAGCTCGGCCACCTCGACGGCCAACCGGTCGGCACGGGCCTTGTGACGGTCCCTCTCCGCCCGCACCTCCGCCACCCGGTCGTCGAGGACCTCGGCGATGATGTCGTCACGATCGGCCACAGGTACATTCCCCGCGCCGATGGCGCTGGAGGGTCTTGGGACTCAGGTTGGCGTTGAACCTTGTGTTGAGTGATCGGGTGATCGCCGTAGACGTTGCCGACTTCGAAGTGATGAGATGCTCATAGGCGTCCCGTGCATAATCGGGGAGCGATTCGAGGATCTCCGGAATGGAGCATCGCATCCTCCCCGGTTTCGAATCACCCAACACCTCGGTGATGATGTCTTCGTCCATCATCTCCCCTCGGCCCACAGGTGCTCGATCACCCATCCGGCGAACATCCACAATAGCAGCCGACCAACTTTGTGTTCTCGCATCCGGTGCCACACAGCGGTGATCGTGGGCACGAGGCCGGCTAGCCCGGCGAGCTCCCACACGCACATGGCGGCAACGATCAGTGCACGGGGGTCGCGGGCTCTCCTTCGCAGCACGACGCCTTCCATCCGCAGTGCGGGCAGAGCCACCTCGACGCCACCGGGTCGAACGGCTCCCCGCAGAGCTCGCACGTCACCATCCGTGCAATTCGAGCAGCCTGTCCACCGCGGCCGTGTACTCGTCCCGGTAGACGGGTGACGGTTCCTGGTCCTCGCCACGAAGTTGGGCGGCGAGGCCCGGCATCGTGATCTTCTCCAGCGTGAGAATGTGGTCATGTTCTTTCTGTCGCCACCGCCAGTTCATCGAGCATCGCCCTCCTGTTCGTTCCGCAGCCTGGTGATCTCGTCGTTCAGCCGCTTGATGATCAACTCGTACTCCTGCGAGATCCGTTTCTCGCGTGAGTAGTCGGTCACCAGCTTCCAGACCAGGACCGCCATCCCGGTGATGGTCGCCGTGGCACCGACGGCAGGGGTCAACCACTCGGTGTTGGCGAGCAGGACCGCCTGAGCGCTCACCAGCCACAGGCCGACCGCCTTGCCGTAGTACCACAACGCCTCGATCATGGGACTCTGCTCAGCGTCTCGATGAGAGCGGTCGAGTCGACGTTCGTGCGGTCCTGCACACCGACGAACTTCAACAGCTCCACCTGGGTGGGGGTTGGGACGTGCTTGCGGAAGATCCCCCAGCACAGCCAGATCCGCTGGTCTTTGTCCCGCAACAACACCTTCGGCTCCATGAAGGAATCCTCCTTCTGCTTTACGGTCCACCGGCCACCATCAATGATCCTTTGCATCTCGTCACCGGGGCAATCCGTTTCCCCGGGGTACTTGGGGTTTTGACGATGGCCGAGTACCGGCACGTCACGACCGAGCCGGTTGCGCGCCTCTGCCACCCACCCGTCGATCGCCCTCAGCGCCGCGTCACTGGGGACCTCCTTGTTCCCCAGCCAGCAGATCGACAACGACACGCCGCCCTGCCCGCGGGTCGCCCCGTCGACCACGCCCCAGCCACGGCACTCCCACACCGTCCCCGACTGACCGACGGCGAACGAGTAGCCGATGTCCTTCCACCCCTTGCCCATGTGATCAGCCTGGATCGAGCGCAGCATCCCCGCCTCGGCGTCACGACCGACGGGAGCACGACCGGCACCGACGTAGTGGATGAACAGCCGCTCCACCTTCGACAGGGGGAGCGGGTCGGTGCTCTTGGGAGGTTTCGCGCCCCAAGCGGAACGAGGCTCCATGACCAGATCCTAGTCCTCATCCTGCTTGCGGAACGCCCGCCTCCGGGCCTTCTCGTAGCTCTTGCGCCGTTTCTCGCGCTTCTTCCTGCGGTCCGCCTCGATGGCGGCGAGCTGCTCCAGATCCGGGGACTGGAACGTTAAGCCGGTGAGGAATCCGGTGACAGCCTGCGGGACGGGGCCGGCCGGGGACGGAAGCGGCTTGGTGGAAATCGGCACCGCGGAGCCCTTCCGCACCAGCGGCTCACCCGTGTCGTAGCGAGCGTAGCCGACGCCCTCTTCGGGGCCGGTTTGGAGCGTGTCACGCAACATCCGCACCTGTGGGATCGAACCACCCATCAGGTAGCCGAGCAGACCACCCTCGGGCACCGGCACCTCCTTGCCGGCCAGGAACTTACCCAGCGGTCCCGTGAGGGCGGCGGAGTTGGGGACACGACCGGGGCCGGCCGGGTTCCCCCAGCCGATGAACCGGAACATCTCCTCGCGTCCCTCCGGCCCGGTCGGGTAGGTGCCGGGAGGCATCATCAACTGCCGTCCACGGCCGACGTTCAGCCCGAACGCCGCAGCGGGGATCTGGATGAACGGCGACAACGAAGCCGCCGCAGAGCGAACGCTCAACACCGGCATGTGCTCAGGTGTGGCAAACGGCGACCAGTTGGTCGACAAGAACGTGCCGCCGATGATCGGCCAATCGTCAGGGATCTTGAGAGCACCCTGCAACCAGTCGGGCAGGTCCTTGTTGTCGACGAACATGTCGGTGAGGTGAAGGGTCCACGCCACCCTTGCCGGGTGCTCGACCGGCAACCTGAACATCAACTTCGTCTGATGGCGAAGCCAGCCGTAGAACGGGATGACGCGCCTGACGATGTTCTTTTCAAACGGAGTGAACGTGGAGAAGTCCCCAGCGACCTTCAACGCCCTGTCGAGCGCCTGCTCCTCGGTCATCTTCGCCGACGCTTCCAGCCGATCCCACTGTTCCTTGGAGATTCTCCCGGCTTTGATCTGCTCGTCGGCCCACGAACGCAGCCGCTTGGCATCTTCACGCTTTGCCCAGTAGATGGCGATGCGCGTGGTGTCGTCGACCACCTCGTTCATCTTGAACATGAGTCCGACCGGCGACCTCTCGACGTTGCTGCCGATCGACTTCAGCTCTTCTGCCGTGAAGCCACGTTGCAGAAGAAAGGCCGTCGCATCATCAGGTGTCTTACGAAGGTTCCTGATCTGCGAGCTTGATGAAACCAGCTCACCAACGACATTGAGCATCTGCCGAGGCGTCAGCTCGGTGGCGGCCATGAGCGAGTTGCCGATGATGTTCTGGTAGACCCACCTGGGGTTCAGGGCGAGGGTGGCGATCTTCCACCAACCAAGACCCTTGTCGTAGAGACGGAGCAGAGGATTCGTCTCCAGCTTCGTCTTGGTTTCCTGGATAGCCCTCTCGATCTCCTTGGGCACAACGTAGGTCGGCTCGGTCCTGTTGAGCAGCTCGGTCGGAGGGATCGTCTCACCGAACTCGTTGACGAACCGCACGTTCTCGTCGCCGCGCTGCTGCACGAACTCCTGCCACCCGCTGTCCGGGTCGACCTTCACGCCGTACTCCCGGATCACTTCTTGGGCCACGGCGTTCTGGTGCATGCGGATACGCTCTTCCATCATGCGGCGGAACTGGCCTTCGAACGTCGCGTCGATAGACGTTCCCTTGCGGTTGCGCTCACCGATGAGCTTCTGCGACCGCAAGCTCCGCAGCGAGCCGGACACCGGGGTCTCCAATTTGCCGCCGATGACGTGTCCGCCGATCATCTCCATCGCGCCGTTGGCGATGTCGTCCATGGTCTTGGAGATGATCTGCGCATGTGCGCGAAGGGCCGCAGCCTTCACCCTGTCCGCCCTCGCCGTGGTGAGGAAGTTGGCGGCCGCAACCGGATCGTCGACCTCGCGGGCAGCCTTGTATAGGGCCGCCGACCGGGACCCGTAATCCTTCGCCTGAGTCAGCAGTTCATTCGTCAGCCGGTAGTTGTTGCGGAGAACGTTCCGGTAGGCCGGCGGGGCGTTCTCGATGTTGTTGCGGGCAGCGGTCTCGAGTGCCTCGATGGTCGCGGTGTCGCCGCTGGCTACAGCCGCCTCATAGGCCGGGTCAGACTCCAGCTGGCGCTGCACCGCCCATTCCATGGCCACATCTCCCTGCTCCTGCAGGCGCTGCATCTGCTCCTCGGGGCTGACGAACCGAGATGAGCCGTAACCGGTGGCACGGGCCTCGGCCATGACGTTCTTGCCGCCCTCGACCTTGAGCCTCTCCCACCCCTCCTCAACGATGTCCCGCAGCGGTCCCCTGTCGATGCGGATCTCGGCCAGCCGATCCAGTGTCCCCTCGGGAAGATCGGGGAAGTGGCGGGCGAACTGGTCGGGGTTGTCCCGGTAGAACTTCAGCGCGTCATCGTCCAGCTGGTCGACCATCCAGAACGCGGCCCGGGACGCATCATCGGGCAGTTGGGCCTCCACCTCCTGCCACACCGTGTTGAACCGGTTCCGCTCCGCCATCGAACGGGCGGCCGGGGCGTGCTGGATCTGCTGACGCAACGCGAGCATCTCCGCGTGCTTGACGAACGGTTCGACGACGGGACGCATCGTCTGGCCGATGAGTCCGGTCGGTTCACCGCGGTATGCCTTCACGCCGGCGCGGAACGGGGCGAGCACGGGGCGGAGCGGGAGCTCGGCCACCCGGTTGGCAGCCTGCGACGCGGTTCCCATCCGCGCTGAGAGATCCTGGAGCTCGACTGCGTGCGGGGCGAGCAGACGCTCGGTGAGCGTCGGTGGGGTGGCACGAAGCTCAGCGACGGCCGACGCGGCGGCCTCGGGGGCGATCCGACCGGTGGCGACGAGATCGTCGGCGACGACGCCGCCACGCAGCCCCATCTTCGACGCTCCCGACGTGGCACGACCGGCGGCGGCGCTTGTGCCGCCAGACACGATCGAGGCGGCGAGAGCGGCGTTCGCCACATCCTCCAGCACGGTCGGGATCAGCCGATTCTCCTTGTACGCCTGGACATACGGGAGCTGTTCCGGATCCCGGTTCCAGATAGCCTTTCCGGTCTGGCCGATGCGGCCGATGCTTCGTCCCGGGGAGTTCCAGACGATCTCACGCCACGTCGGAGCAGCAGCGGTGGCCGTTTCCGAGAACTGTTGCAGGACATTGCCATCGCTGGCTCTTGCTGCTTGGATTGCCCCCGGACGTTCCTCGAACGGGTTGTAGGTGTTGTGCCCGAAGTGTTCGGCGGCGAGATCAAAGCCTTCGATGACGGTTGTGCCGGGGTTCATGAGCCGCCACTGCTCCATCATGGATTCGGCTTTCTCGGGCTCGACCCCGAGCGCTTCAAGGCCGGCACGAGCAACGGTGTTGGGCAACCCACCGAGCTCAGCGAACGCCGAGAGGGGAACCTCCACGAGGCCGCGCAGAGTCCCCTGCACCAAAGGACCGATCGCCTGCAAGTTGCCCCACAGGGAACCTTCGTCTTTCTTCTTGTCCTTCGGCTCGCGCCGCTCGCCCCACTTACCCATCAGGTCAGTCCACGCAACTCGTAATCGTTCCGGTAGAGCGCCTTCAGCACACGCAGCACTTCAGGCCGGAACTTGTACGACTCGTTGATCGAATCCATCATCTCGTCCCAGTACTTGGGCTCGTCCGCTTCGAGGTTCGACTGGATCTCGTTCATGGCGCTGACGACCACCTCGTCACGCAGCATGTCCTTCACGTCCTCAACCGGCAGGTTCACCGTGTCGACGATTTCACGGGCCCGATCGAACGGGATGCCGATCTCCTGGGCGAGAGTGATCGTTTCAGCATCCTGCCGAGTGCGGATCTTGTCGATCTCGTTCTTGATGCGTTCGGACTCGATCTTTTCTGGGTCGCGCTCCTGCATGATCTGCTGCGCCTTGAAGATCGCTTCCTCCCTATCGGCCGTCGACCACGGGTACTTGCCTGCCGCGATGATCGGGTCGATGCCGATCAACCTTGCAGCTTGCTGCTGGAACATCGGAAGCGCGTTGGCCAGTGCCATCCTCTTGGTGGCAGCACGCTCAGCTTCCTTTTCGATCTTCGGCATCAACCGGTCGCGCATCTGCTCGACTCTTTGCCGAGCTTGCACCGCCTTTGAGATCTCACGGTGTGCCTGACCGTACTGCTTGAGGCGAAGCAGTGTGTCAGCCTGAATTCTTTCCTTGGCTTCGGAATTCTTTTCCTTGCCAAGTTGCTCTTGCATATTCCACGGATAGACCTCTGGTTTCCGTTGGCCGGAAACAATTTGGTTGATGTCTTCTTCTGAGAAACCGGCCCTGCGCCACTTCTCCAGCACGGCGTTCTCGTTCTCTCTCGCCTTTTGCAGGCGATCTTCGATGCGATCACGTCGATCAAGCATCTGCCCGACGCGAGCGTTGTACCTGTCGAGCCTCCGGTCCTGCAACAACTGGGCAATGCCGGTGACGATCGCATCGGTCTCACCGGCAGACAACCCACCGCTGTTGAGGGACGACCTCATTGCGTTCGTCTCTTCGAGGTAGGCGTTGAGCCTCGATCGACCGAGATCCAGCTTCTCCTGCAGCTCCTGGCGATCCAGAGCCAACTGCTGCTGGTGTTGCCGCAGGTTCTCGTCGAGGATCTTCTGCTGGTTCGCCAGATAGGCGTCGACGGCCGAGCGGTCGTATCCAACCTGTGCAGTGGCGAGGTTGGCCGCGCTCGCAGCATCGTCCCGGTACGGGGTCGTCATCCGATCGACGAGGCCGTACAGCTCACGCTGCTCGGCACCGGTCGTCGTTCCCATCATGCGGCCGGGGCCAAGGACGCTGCCGAGCGCACGACGGTAGTACTCGTCAGCGGCCGACTTCGCTTTGTCAAACTCCGCCAGAGCTCCTGACCCACCGGAAGCGAGGATGTTCAGCCTGGCGAGCTGATCAGCGGACGAGATAGCCGGCACCTCACCACCCCCTCAGGCGACTGTAGAACCCTCTGAGACCAGCGTCGACTTGCTGGTACATCCGCAGGATCTCCCTGACCTTTTCCATCGGGTCAGGCTTCGGAGCGTACTGCAACCTTTGACGTTCGATCTCTGCGTTGAGCTGATCACGAGAGAGCTTCGTCATGGTGGCCAACTGTTCGCGTTGAAGCGCCATCGACTCGTCGAACATCCGCTGCCTCAGGGCGAACTCCCTGTCGGCCGCCTCCTTCTCCGCCTGCGCCCTCTGAAGCCGCCTCGCCAGAGCCAACGTGTCGTCCGCAGCGGCGATGTCAAGCTCCGTGAGCCGATTGGCCTCACGGGCAGCCTGACGTGCGTAGCCCAGGTTCGCTTCACCGGAGAGCAGAACCCCCCTTCCCTCGAAATCCGCGGCCATCTGCCGGCGCTCTTCCTCACCCATCATCTCGATGTTCGCCTTACCGAGCGCCTTCTTGCGCTCGATCATCCCCAGCTCGGCGGCACCCTCGGCGGCGGGAAACCCGATGGAGGAGAGGAGCTGTTCGAACGTTTGTGCGGCCATCACGAACCCTTCACCGAATCCTCGAACACCCTGTCTCGCCACATGACTGCTTGCAGAACATCACCGAGCACGACACGCATGTCGACATCACGACGAGTGATCTCATGAACTTCAGACCATGAGATGGGGAACTGTGGGTCACACCCAGCCGATCGGAGATGATCAATCAGCATCTTGTCCCTAGTGTCGCACAACTCCGCCACACGCCTAAGTGCCGCATTCGGGTCCGACACCCGAAACTCATCAACGATGTCCGGCCACCTGTAGGGAAACCTGAAGAAACACCCGTTCACTTCAAGGTGGTGTTCCAGCGACCTGTCCCTCCAGTCCATCAACTCAACAAACCTGCGCCAGGCCTGGTCCCACTCCAACACCCTGAACGAGTCGACGGCATCCAACCAAGACACTGGGTAACGGAACCCCTCAGCACAGCACCCGCCCGTCTTGCCCCACAGGAACCTGTTCCACCAATGAAAGATCAAGTAACCGTCAATCTCGACGACCTGAGGTGACCATGAATTCGGGAACGTGCATGAAGACCATGTCTGCACGTTCGTGAACGTCGGTGACGACTCCGACCACGATGGACTGGTGGTGTCAGACACCCATATCGCAGCACCAAGGGTGGCATCAACGTTCACCCCATACAGCCGATCAGCAGGTTCGTCGGCAACCGTCATGAGGGAGTTGACACGTTGAAGATGGGTTGGACCTAGCCCATACGTCTCATACTCGTACTCTGAGTAGTTGATGCCGTCAGACGACACACTGATGGAGTACTCCCTACGTCCAAACACGGGCGCTTGTGACGACATGTGCCATACCTTCCCATCGAACACGGTCGAGCACACAGACGTGTGCTGGTTGTCGATGGAGGTATCTCCACTTGAGGCGTAAGACCACGACACACCGCCGTCGTCCGAGTAGTACAGCCACCAACCCAACGTGAGAAACCCGTGCCTTTGGGCGACGACGATCCATCTACCGCCGAAATCGGTGATGATCGACGGGTGGTTGCGAAAGCCGAACGAGAAGCCGCCGGTCGTCTCACGAACCGGACCTCCACCGATGATCGTCCACGTCGCCCCGTCATCAGTCGACTTCCACACAGAGAAGTACCGCTGCCACCAATCCGTGAACGGCGTGACCGACGAATGCAGAGAGGGAGCGGTTGACCACAAACCGTCGAGAACCAGATACAGGTCGCCTTCGATGCAAGTAAGGGACACAGCAGGGATGATGATGTTTCCGGTCATCGTCGCCAAGTTCTTGTCAAACGTCACCGACGCGTTCCCGGCCACGAACGCCGACGCCGACACGGCGTACCCCTGCTTCAGGTTGACGGTACTGGTCGAGTAAGGGTCAACCCACACGTAGATGACCCTGCCGTCAGAGCACGATTCGACAGATCCATACGTAGCGAAGTTCCCTGGATCAGAAGAATGAACTGGGAACCGCCACTCCGCGTTGGCTGCGGGCCACGCAGCGACGGACGATATCTGCGGCACGTCACGGCCTCCGCGCTTCCTCGGCAAGCAACACTGACACCGCCCTGATCGCCACCCCCCGCAGGTTCGACAGCCGCACCTTGAACCCCCCTCCGAACCCCTGGTCACCGAACAGGCCTTCAGCCCGGCCCGTCGTGCCGGAAGTCGAGAACGACGAACCGGGGGAGTCGAGAAGCGTCTTGGTCGCAGAGCTGGACACCCCGCTGGTGTCCCACGGCCGCAGCGAGGTCACCTGCACGTCGATCCGGTTGTTGGCACTCGACCCCGTGTTCCACCCCACGTAGTCGACGATCACCTTCTGCACCCGGACCTGATGGCCCTCCTCCGCCCACCACTCGGGAGTCTCGAACCAGCACTCCGTGAACGGGGTCGACGAGTCATCACCAACGTTGGCATAGGTATCTGAGGTGAACGCCGGCCGGTCGTACACGCCCGGGGCGAAGTAGTAGTAGTTACCGGTCGAGCCCTTGCCGACAATCAGGAACTCCTGATACGGGGCGAAGAACGGGTCGACGGCAACCTCGATGTCGTGGTAGGTGAACACACCGTTCGCGTACATCAACCCCCTGGCCCCGTAACGGGTGAGCGCGAACCAGTCGTTGGTCCCCAACCACGGCATCGTCACACACGCGAACGACGGGGTCGAGCCCGAGTCGTTGAACGG
>JANZZE010000111.1:4313-9911 GCA_026419545.1 Acidimicrobiales bacterium | reverse complement strand
ACACCAGCCTGATCGAGCCCAAGCTCTTCGGAGTTGGGGATGGAGCCGACCGCGAGCAACGCGTGGCTTCCAGTGGCCCGCCGTCCGTCATCACAGATCACCGTGATGTCGTCATCCCTGACCTCGATCCCAGTGGCCCGAGCCCCTTTGAGGAGCCGTACACCGCGGTCGAGGAAATCCTCCTCGAGGGCCGCCGCAACCTCAGGATCCTTCTGTGGCAACACCTGCTGACGGCTGACGATGAAGGTCACGTCGCAGCCAAACGACGAGAACATGTGCACGAACTCGACGCCGGTCACCCCTGCACCAATGACCACGAGGTGATCAGGCAGTTCCGGGGGTGGGTAGGCGTCCCGCGTCGTGAGTACCCGCTTGCCGTCGACCGGTGCCCAATCCGGGATTCGTGGTCGGCTGCCAGTCGCGAGCACGATCACGTCAGCGTCCAACTCGGTGGTCGTGCCGTCTGCTCCTTCGACGACGACACTGTGGGGGCCGTGGAGGCGACCAGTGCCTTGGAGAATGCACACGCCCTGGCTCTTGAGCAGGCTGGTCACCGACTCTTGGAGCTTGTGTTCGATCGCCTGAATACGATCACGCAAGGCTCCAAAGTCGAGTGTCGCCGACACATCTGACAGCCCCATACCCCGAGAGTGGTTGATCAGCGAAAGCGCATCACCGGTCGCGATCATCGCTTTCGACGGGATGCAATCCCATAGGTGGGCTGCGCCGCCGACGATGTCACGTTCGACGAGCGTGACCTGCGCACCGAGACGTGCCGCGTGAGTGGCGCATTGGTTCCCTCCAGGGCCACCGCCGATGATGACGAAACGCTTCCGGGTCACCGGCTCCCGCCTTCGGGGGAACCGCTGACGCTCGGGGGACCGGTTACCCCACCGGCACGGTGCAGCTGGAGCAGGGCGGGAAACCCGACCAGGAAGGCCTCGGCAGCCCACCGTGGGGCTGAACGGTGCAATCCTCGACGCCGAGCCGCTCGGTAGGCGGCAGCCGCCTCAGCGAGGTGGACGAGTGCAGTGCCGATCGCCGTCGCTTGAATGGCGCCACGGCTCGGCAGCGGGACACGTCCTCGTGCAGCCTCATAGGCCCGCTTACTCGACGCGAGCACGGCGAGGGCGACCAGTCCGGGCTCGATCACCAGATACCAGCCGACGGGCGGCCTGCAGAACTGATCGACGCGCTGACGCTGCAGGTGGGTCAACTCGGACATAGCGAGTGCAGGCTACCGCAGCCCGATACCAACCCAGAACGGGACAGGCCTCGCCCAGATCTGCTCCGCGCCATGGCGCAAAGGCCCGGCTCGCTCGCTATAGGCCTATTTCAGCTCCACGGCGAGGGTCTCCTAACGTTGAGGACGTGACCGAGATCCCGGAGCCGTCGTACGACAGACATTCGCTCGATGAGTGGCGCGACTTGGCTACCAAAGAGCTCAAGGGCGCCTCCGTCGGCCAGCTCGATTGGCAGACCCCGGAGGGCATCACCGTCCGTCCGCTCTACACCGCAGAGGACCTCACGGGCATTCCCGATGCCCAACTCGCGAACCTCCCCGGTTTTGCCCCGTTCGTGCGCGGTGTCCGGGCGACCATGTACGCAAACCGACCGTGGACGATCCGTCAATACGCCGGGTTCTCCACCGCCGAGGAATCCAACGCCTTCTACCGCCGGAACCTCGCGGCAGGTCAGACCGGGCTATCGGTTGCCTTCGACCTGGCCACCCACCGGGGCTACGACAGCGACCATCCCCGTGTCGTCGGCGACGTGGGCAAAGCCGGCGTCGCCATCGACTCCGTTGAAGACATGAAGATCCTCTTCGATGGCATCCCACTCGAGAAGATGTCGGTGTCGATGACCATGAACGGCGCCGTGATCCCGGTGCTTGCCATGTTCATCGTCGCCGGAGAGGAGCAAGGCGTCGACCAGAGCCAGCTCAGCGGCACCATCCAGAACGACATCCTCAAGGAGTTCATGGTCCGCAACACCTACATCTACCCCCCAGAGCCGAGCATGCGTATCGTGGCCGACATCATCGAGTACACGGCGCGCAACATGCCGAAGTTCAACTCGATCTCGATCTCCGGCTACCACATGCAAGAAGCCGGCGCGACCGCCGAGCAAGAACTGGCCTTCACCATCGCCGACGGCTTGGAGTACGTGCGGTTCGCGCTGGCCCGCGGCCTCGATGTCGACGAGTTCGCCGGCCGGCTGAGTTTCTTCTTCGCGATCGGCATGAACTTCTTCATGGAGATCGCGAAACTGCGGGCAGCTCGGCTGCTGTGGTCCCGGGTCATGTCGCAGTTCAACCCGCGCAAACCCCAGTCGTTGATGTTGCGCACTCACTGCCAGACCTCCGGTGTCTCGCTCACCGAACAAGACCCGTACAACAACATCGTCCGGACCGCATTCGAAGCGCTCGCCGCGGTGCTCGGGGGGACCCAGAGCTTGCATACGAACTCCTTCGACGAAGCCCTCGGCCTGCCGACTGATTTCTCCGCCCGTATTTCGCGGAACACCCAGCTCATCCTGGCCGAAGAAACCGGCATCACCCACGTGGTCGATCCACTCGGCGGCTCCTATTACGTGGAGCGCCTCACCCATGACCTGGCGACCCGCGCGTGGGCGCTCATCGAGGAAGTCGAGGCACTCGGCGGCATGACCAAGGCCGTCGCGTCCGGTATGCCGAAGCTTCGTATCGAGGAATCGGCAGCTCGGCGCCAAGCCCGCATCGATCGCGGTGAGGAAGTCGTCGTCGGGGTCAACAAATATCAGCCTGCCGAACCCGACCATGTCGAGGTACTCGACATCGACAACACCAAAGTGCGCGAGGAACAGATCGCCAAACTCACCCGCGTGCGCCAAGAACGAGACGCCGAGGCCTGTGCCGCCGCGCTCACCGCGCTCGAGAACGCAGCCCGAGAAGGCGGCAATCTCCTCGAGGTGGCCATCGAGGCCGCCCGTGTCCGGGCCACCGTCGGGGAAATCTCTACGGCAATGGAAGCCGTGTTCGGCCGACACCGTGCCGAGATCCGTACCCTGTCAAACGTGTGGGCGTCCGAATACCGCGACGACGAAGACGTCGCGGCCTTGCGGGCTGACATCGAGGCGTTCGCCGAACGCGAGGGACGGCGACCGCGCATCTTGGTGGCCAAGATGGGACAGGACGGCCACGATCGCGGCGCCAAGGTCATCGCCACGGCGTTCGCCGATCTCGGTTTCGATGTCGACGTCGGCCCGCTGTTCCAAACCCCAGCTGAAGTGGCCCGAGACGCGGTCGAAAACGATGTGCACGTCGTTGGCGTGTCGAGTCAAGCCGCCGGCCACAAGACCCTCGTCCCGCAACTTATCGACGAACTCGCGGACGCCGGCGCGTCGGAGGTACTGGTCGTTGTCGGCGGGGTCATCCCACCGAAGGATTACGACGCGCTCTACAGCAAGGGTGTTGCGGCCGTCTTCGGGCCGGGGACGAACATCCCAGCAGCGGCACGCAAGGTGCTCGAACTGCTCCGAGCCCAGCGCGAAGCTGCCTGACCGGCGGGCTGCGCGCCGTGAACCAGACAACCAGCGATCTGATCACCGGTTTACGCAAAGGCGATCGCCGGTCCCTGGCCCGGGCGATCACCCTCGTCGAATCGACGCGCCCCGATGACCGGACCGAAGCGGTGGAACTGCTCGACGCGGTCCTCGACGCGACCGGAGCATCGATCCGGATCGGGGTAACCGGCCCACCAGGCGTGGGCAAGTCGACCTTCATCGAGGCGTTCGGTCTACACATCCTGTCGAGTGGGCACCGGCTTGCGGTATTAGCGATCGATCCATCGTCTGCCCGAACTGGCGGCTCCATCCTGGGGGACAAAACCCGGATGGGCGAGCTGAGCGCAGCGGAGGGAGCGTTCATCCGCCCCTCACCCGGCGGCGGTCGCCTCGGCGGCGTCGCTCGCCGGACCCGCGAGGCGATGCTGTTGTGTGAGGCAGCCGGGTTCGACGTCGTAGTGGTGGAGACCGTAGGAGTCGGCCAATCCGAAACCGAGGTGGCCGGGATGGTCGACATGTTCGTCCTTCTCGTAAGCCCGGGCGGTGGCGATGAACTGCAAGGCATCAAACGAGGGATCATGGAGCTCGCTGACCTCGTCGTCGTGAACAAGGCCGACGGCGATCTCGAAGCGGCGGCCGGTCGGACCTGCGCTGACTACGCGAACGCCGTCCATCTGCTTCAACCGAAATGGACGGCTTGGCAAACCCGCGCGTTGCAGTGCTCAGCCATGGAGCGGCGCGGCATCGACGAAGTGTGGGCAGCAGTCATAGCGTTCCGCGATTCCCTACAGCGCTCCGGCGAGTTCGGATCCAACCGGGCCCGTCAGGCGATCGCTTGGCTATGGAGCGAGGTCGACGAGACCCTGCTCCACGATTTCAAGGCCCACCCCAAAGTGCGTGCGCTCGCTCCCGCGTTGGAGCGAGCCGTAGCCGCAGGCGAGACGTCACCGACCGCTGCCGCTCGGAAGCTGCTCAACGCATTCAGGCAGTAGTCACGCGGCGTTGATCACCAAGGGGTCTTCATGTTGCGCTGCGTGGTCCGAGCTGGACAGCGGGTGAGTCCCCATAAGACCCACCGAGGCTGGACCCTCACCCCGCCAGACCCAACGACCGGCAAACATCGGCTCGCCCCCTCACCACCGGATAACACCAGCTGACACATCGCCAGCGCCCCGCAAGCGAGGACAACGACACCGGACTCCATCCCACCCCGGATGACACCCCGTTCGACACAACGACCGCAGCGCCCCAATACGGCCGGGACACGCTCAACACGCAACTGCGCGCCGACAACCCGTCCCGTTCAACACGGCCATTCCGGCACCTGAAAACCGGCCGGGACACCGCACTCGACTTGTCCTCCCCCCCCGGGTCACCTCCAAGGCAATGGCCAGCAACGCCACAACATTTCCACCGCCCTCCATCGCGCCGCCCCACAGCGATCATTGCTCCAACCGAAACCAAGACGATGCAGCCTGCTTGACTTCACCATCCAGGCTGTTGAACGCCGCCCGCTGGGGGATAGGCGCCCGGCGTCGGCGGCGCCATCGGCCCATACCCTCCGAAGCCTTGCGGTGGCATCATCCCGGAGCCGCCACCGTAGGTCGGCGGGGTCATGCTCTTCTTGAAGTTCGACCGCTTGACCAATCCGATGATCAACAGGATCAGGCCAACGGCGAACAGCCCACCGCCGACGACGAAGCTGAGCAGCATCAACAGCGCTCCTCCACCAACCCCAGGGAGCAAGTCGGGTCCCACGGCCGCCCGTCCCGGAGCGAACGAGTCGATCTCGACCTTGTACGAGCCAGCCGTCGGCGCGGTGAACCTTGCCCGACCGATGTAGCTGTCGCCCCCGCTTCCAACCGTCAGGGTTCCGGTCACAGGACGAACCGAGACCGGCTCACCGTCTGGTCCCGTTACTGTCACATCCGATGCGGCGAAGATCGTCCCCGAGCGGGAGTACACGACCTTGTCACCGGAGCTGAGCTGAAAGGTCTTGGTTCCGGGTACCGGCATCTGACTGACATCGAGATCGCCGAAAGCGTTGGCACTGTC
>JANZZE010000111.1:0-4303 GCA_026419545.1 Acidimicrobiales bacterium | reverse complement strand
GCGTTGGCAAGAATCACGATCCCGACCACGAACATCGCAACAGCTGCGATGGTACCGAGCCCCATGACGATGCCACCGGCCCAGATCAACCCCGCAGGTGGCTTGGCAGGAACCGTGACTGTCGATGCCATTACCCAATTATTGCCCCAACCCGGTCAGCGAGTTCTCTGACAGCTGAGCTCAAGGTCATCGCGTCTGCACCTCGAGCCAGCCTTGCATCAACAGCGGAATGCGAGTTCTCTGACAGCTGAGCTCAAGGTCATAGCGTCCCCACCGTGCTCAGCAACCGGCGCGGCCCGAACTCTCGCCCGTTCCCTACCGGCACCGCTGAAACCAACGCAACCTCACACCGACACCGGCTAGGCATGCCCAGACCGGTGTCTCGGCCTCACGTGCCGACGATCTCGCTCACAATCGCGAGGAGTCGCTCTCCGAACGCCTCGAACCCGAAATCACGGGCGCGTACTTGAGCAGCGGCACTCATGCGTTCGCGCCGCTCGTCGTCGAGTGCGAGATCCTCGGTGAAGCACACCAGTTGCACCAACGGCTCCCACAGCAGTCCGTTGACGCCGTGCTCGACGATCTCAGCTTGACCTGCCGCAAAGATCACAACGGGAACCGCGCCGGCCGACATCGCTTCCACCGTTGTGATACCGAAGTGCTCGAAGCGATCCGGCTGGGTCTCAGGATCCTCTCCCAGCCCGGTCGCGTGCCAGTAGATGCTCGCTCTGCTGTAGAGGTCACGGAGCTCGGCGCCGGAGGCGTCCACGTGGATCTCGACCGGCAGCCCCTGCGCTTCCTTCCGGACCTTGTCGAGGTACTCCTGGTCAGCCGGAGCACAACCACCGACGAGGTGAAGCGTCCAGCCCGGCAACCGACCTCGCCACGCAATGGCCCGCATCGCCCGCACCAGATCAAGTTGCTTCTTGCAATGGCCTCGGTCCGGCGAAAAGAACCGCCCCACGTTCAAGATGATGTTTTGCTTGTCGCCTCGGGGTTGCATTGTGACCGGCGGGTACAACACGTCCGTGTCGATCTCCCACCACCGCCGCACCCAGGAACGGGTGTACTCAGAGTTCGACACCACACGGTCGTAGCTCTTGACGAAGCCGAAATCGGCCGGGCTCGCCGCCAGAGACGGGTAGCGCAGCCTGGCGATTGCCTTCAGTGAGGGACCGGCGTGAACGCCGGTCACGGGCACACCGAGACGACGAGTGTCGCCGGTGCCGAAGGCTTCTGCCGGAACGTGCGTCGCGCTGATGATGCGGATGTGGACCGGCTCGCCGCCGGATTTGCCCCGTATCGGCACTGACACAGGTATAACCGCGGGCTCGAGCCGGGAGGTCCGGGGCCGCAACGCCAACGAAACCATCCTCGTGCCGTCGACGTGGATCGTGACCGGTACAGGGTCGAGTCCTCTGCCGAGGAAACGACCGAACCGCAGAGTCACCTCGAGCTCTTCGCCCTCAGGAACCCACACAACGACCTCGCCGTCACCATTCGTCCACTGGGCCCGGTAACGCCCAATCTGCTCCGGCGGGTAGAACCCCGCCCCTACCTGGACACCCACGCCGGGCATGGCGACCAGTGGGCGCAATGCCCGCTTCGCCACTGCCTTCCAGCCTGTTCCGTCACCGACAGGCGGATTTGGGAAGTGCACGACGTACAAACCGTGCTTGGCCCGGTTGTGGGCCCGGCTCATGTACGAGGCATTCACGAAGAAGTCGTAGCCAGCGCTGGCCGCCTCGACTGCTGCCTGCCCCACTGCGATTTCGCGCGCAGCCACGCCGGAGAGATCGAGTTGGAGCCTCTGACTGAGATCCTCGAGATCGACCGGCTCGTGGGTCAACAGCTCGACGTCATGGTCGTCAGCGAGTACTTGCGCGATACCTGCCGCGAACTTCTCCCCGCCGCCGGCCGTTGCCCACCATTCGTCATAGACCGCCACCTTCATATGGCGTGACCTTCTCCTGTCCCAGTCGCCTGAGCCGCTGCCGCGCCCGCAGCGCCACCGTCTTGCAAGTCGGCCACGATAGGCGCTGGCGCAGCCGAGCCCCCGCCAACACGGCTCGCCCCATTGCCGTCCACCGGCAGCGGGTGGAAAGGAGGCATTGGCGGGAAGGTCACCTCGCGGTAGTGCCCTGCCGTCTCAACGATTCGGCGCTCGTGGGCTGACCATGCCTTCCGACTGATCCAACGCGAGGCGAGCACCTCGTCCGGGACAACCTGCCGTTGTCGTATACCGCGCCGCTCCCGCAGCATCGCTGGCGCAAGCCGCAGGAACGACGAGAACGCGCGCGCCCGTATCCGCACGTACCGCAGCGGAGGCCGCCGCCCTCGCAACAGCGGCAGCAGGACATCGCGGAGTGCGTACGAAGCGGTCGCAGTGACAAACCGGGCAACCTGCTCTGCCGCCATGCGCGCCGGCGCGTTCTTCGCGAGCATCAACAGACGGTTGCGCTCGACGTGGAAATGGAACACCTCCGATCCCTCGCCACCGCTTCCTCCATGGACATGGCGCACCCGCGAGTCCGGGACGTAGCGGTAACGCCATCCGAACTTTTGACCGCGCCACGACCAATCGGTGTCTTCGTAGTACAGGAAGAACCGTTCATCGAATGGTCCGGCATGTTCGATGAACTGACGGCGCAACAGCACCGCGCCACCACACCAGTTGAACAGATCACACGGCTTGTCGTATTGACCTTCGTCGATGGCGAGAAAACCCCGATCGGCGCCGAAACCATCATCGATCAGCACAGAACCTGCGTTCTGGATGACGTCGAAGGGTTCGCCCCAGTACGGTACGCGCACGATCTTGGGCTCCGGCCCGACCAGGGCGCGGACCCGGTAGGCACCACACCGCAATATGACGAGTTTGTCTGACTCAGCTTGAAGCTCGACGTCGACAAATCCGAACTGCGCGCCGGTTCGATCCGCTGGCACCGGAACGCGGATCACTGCCCGCTCCGAGGTCCACCGAAACGTGCCACCGGGTCGCGGCTCTTCGCCGAAACATCCTGCGATGAACTGCGCACGACCGAACACGGACTCAGACCGCACAGCGAGACCACGGATCTGTACACCCAGGGAACGAGCATCACCGGGCGGTCGGAAGGTCGGTGACTCGATAACCAACTCGTGGAACCGGGGGGCAAATATCATCCGGGCCGATGCCGCGCCGAGCTGCGGATCGGCTTCAAGGGTGGCAACCAACGGAGCGAGCCACCCCGGCTCAACGAACGCGTCGTTGTTGACCAATGCGACGTAGTCAATTCCGTCAAGATCGACGAACGCCGTGTTGAGACCGACGAACCCAAGATTTGCGCCGTTTTGGACCACACGAACCTGCGGGAACCGGCGCGCCACCTCTTCGGCGCTGCCGTCAGATGACGCGTTGTCGATCACCATGACTTCCAGCCGATCGCTGGGCCAATTCGTGGCGAGGAGATGCTCGAGGCAACGCGGAGTGAAGGCCAGTCCGTTCCAGTTGAGAACCGCCACCCGGACCATCGGGATTCGGTTGGTCACTCCCGCCGCTCCCCGACCACATAGATCTCGTTGGGCCCCCACAGGTGTTCAAGCGTCGCATCGTAATGGCGAGCGAGTACCTCGGCGTAATGGCGCAGCTCGATGAGCTGCCGGCTCTGCTCGATAATCCAGTGAGCCAACGACTCGACACCGACACGCAGACGAGCGAGCTCCTCGATGACCGACTCGAGATGGAGGTGCTCGTCATATTGCACCGGCCCGCGGGGTTCAATCTGGGGCTCTGGCCGCGCCCACGGACCGAGCGGATCAGGTCCCCGCAACAACGGCGGCGGACCAGGGACGTCAGCAGGATTTCCCGACGCCTCGATCACCTCGAACCCGGCCTGCTCACATAGGAAACTGAGCAACTCAAGTGTGTATAGCCGGACGTGGGTCGGGTCACTCCAGAAATCGTTGGTGAGGTTCGCCAGGCACGCAGGGTTGGGCGTGACGACGATCACGACACCACCGGGACGAAGAATCGATGCGATGTTACAGAGCAACGCGAATGCCGTGTCGACCGGCAGGTGCTCGATGAGGTGCGCCAGGAACACGGCATCGGGACGATCGTCGGTCGCGGCAACGTACTCTCCGACCTCAGCCTGGGTAGCCTCCAAGCCCTTCGCCTTGATCTGCTCCACCATCACCGGGTCGGCATCGACGCCGAGCACCCTCCCGACCGTGGGAGCTGCTAGCTCGAGGAACTCTCCGCGACCGGCGCCCAACTCAACGAGGAACTCGCGCCCTTCGACGAAGCGGAGGTAGTGACGCC
>JANZZE010000110.1 GCA_026419545.1 Acidimicrobiales bacterium | reverse complement strand
AGATGTGTATAAGAGACAGACTCCAGACACTCCTCACGCACCGAGCACTGCTCGCACACCGCTTTGGCCGGGCGAGCCTCGTCCTCGTCCTCAGACGCCGGGTAGAAGATCGAGGGATCCAGTCCCTTGCAGGCTGCTTTTGTTCGCCAGTGCTGCTTGTTCAAGTCGGCCTTTTCCGGTTTGCGGACCATTACGGACCGCCGGTTGTCTCGTCAACCCAGGGGAATGCCGAGTATGTTTCGCGAGCCGTCGCCGTGTCCAAACGGCACCGCATGCCGCGAGCCCGCGCAGCAATTGGGTTATGCGTCGCTGCAACAGCACTGCTTCCCGTCGCCGGGAGTCGGAGGACCAAGCAAACTCAGCCGCCGTAGCGGAGATCGTTCAAGAGCTCGGCTCTCGTCTCTTCACCGAGCACGGTGGCATGTTGATAGTCGGGGTGGGTGATGGCCAACGCGACCCGTTCGGTGGCGAAACGTTCGATCTGTTCGGGACTGAGCGCGAAGTGGATGTAGTGCACCGACGCAGTGACATCCTCACGGGTCAACTGCTTGGCATGATCGGGGTCCACGAGGCAGCGAACGACTTCCGTATCCCGTGTAACCTCACCGTTCTCACCAGCGCCGATCCGCAACTCGACCTCGGTCTCAATACCCACCAGTTTCGGCAGCCATTCGCGCAACTCTTCGTCGGTGACGAGTTCGATGAACATCGTCGCCGCCAGGTGCCCCGGCTCGGGGATGAGCGGGTTGTAGATCCGCAGTTCGGTCTCGATCGCCTCGTCACTCATCAGCTTCTCGACCCGCGCCATCTCTTGGATCTGGAAACGGATCGTGTCCCGGTTCTCGAAGACGAACGAGATCTTGTCGCCCACGGGCACGCGGCGCCGCTTCTTCAGCGCGATGACCTGTGCCCGGAACTCGTCCCGTTCGCGTTCATACGCGCGCAGATCAGCGATGTCGTTCAACGTCAGCTTCGGCATGTCAATCCTCCTCAGGGATGCCGTAGGCACGAGCCAGCACTTGCAGTGGGTGGCGAGCCGTCACACCGGTCTCCTCGGCAATAGCCCCGTTAGCCAGGTGGCAGTCACCCACGACGACATCGGTTCCGGCCCGTCGGACGGCGTCGGCCATCTTTGCGGCGACCTGACGAGACCGTTCGTAGTTCTCTGCCCGGTAACCCCAGGTTCCATCGATGGCGGAACACTCAGCCACGACCCGCACCTCAGCACCAGTCAAGGCCAGCAGGTTCCGACTCGGGAGCCCGATGCTCTGGGCCCGCAGGTGACATGGCGCGTGGTAGGTGATCGACGCAGGCACCGCACCGGTGAACTCGGTGGTCAATCCCGTCGGTGACTGTCCACCTTCGTCCCCCCCGGTCGCGTTGTCATCTCGCGATGAGGTGCGCGCAGATTGGTGGAGCTTCCAGAGATACTCCGACGCGTCATAGGTGTGTTCAGCCACCAACTTCGCGCCGGGCGAATTGAGGTAGTCGAGATAGTCGTGCTTCAAGACGAACGAGCACGTCGGCTGCGGCACCACCACATCACGCCCGTCGCGGATGACCTCGGCCAGCACCGAGACGTTGTGCTCGGCTTGCTCGATGAACCGGTCGACGTCGCCGCTGTGCAGCCACGGCGCACCACAACAACGTTGCCCGTCTGGGACCGAGCAGTTGATGCCATTGTGTTCATAGACACGAACGAGGTCTTTCCCGATATCGGGATCTTGATACTCCACCAGGCAACTCGCGAACACCGCGACCTCGCGTCCGCCGACTGCCGGCGACTCAGATCGTGGCCGCTTGCTCCGAGAACGGAACCAGGTCGTGAACCGCTGGCGGGCATAGGGCGGTAGCACGCGTTGGGCGGCGATTCCGACGGTCTTTTCCATCACCCGACGAGGTAGCGAGCCTGGCGTGCCGATCATCCGGTTCACCACCGGCGCGGCCGCACTTCCGACCCGGCCAGCGAGGTCAGTTCGGCTGAGTGCCTCGTCTGAGAGCCTCTCCCGCCACGACCGGGCACCGTTGCGCTGACGCACCTGCTTTGCCCGCAACATCAGGCGGGGGAAGTCGAGCGCCCACTCGTGTTTGCCCGGCACGTACGGGCAGTTGATGTAACAGAGCTTGCAATTGAAACACTCGTCGACCACCTGATCCTGCTGCGCAGGGGTCAGGCGGCTTGCGTCGAGATCAGCCTCGTCGACGAACCGAAACAGGGTCGGGAACGCGGTGCAGAACTTGAAGCAGAGCCGACAACCGTGGCACAGGTCGAAAACCCGGGTCAGCTCGTCCCGGAGGTCGGTCTCGTCGAAATACTTGGGGTGAAACGGGTCGTAGGTCGTGGTCACGACCGGGTCCTTTCTGGCACCGAACACAGCCGATGTCAGCGCCTGCGCCCGCAAGCAAGCGCAGGTGACACAGCAGGGCACAAACGAAAGGTGGGCCGGCGCGCGGCGTGCGCCGCGATACCGGCCCACCCCAGTTGCGCGACTCAGAGCTTCTCGAGCGCCTCGCTGAACTTGCCGGCGTGGCTCTTTTCAGCCCGAGCGAGCGTCTCCATCCACTCGGCAACCTCCTCGAAGCCTTCCTCGCGCGCAGTCTTGGCGAACCCGGGGTACATCTCGGTGTACTCATAGGTTTCACCAGCGACCGCGGACTTGAGGTTGTCGGCAGTGGAGCCGATTGGCTGATCGGTCGCGGGATCGCCGACCTCGGCGAGGTAATCGAGATGGCCGTGGGCATGACCGGTCTCGCCCTCTGCGGTCGAACGGAAGAGGGCGGCGACCTCGGGATACCCCTCGATGTCCGCTTTCTGTGCCATCCAGAGGTAACGGCGGTTCGCCTGGCTCTCCCCCGCGAACGCAGCCTTTAGGTTCTCGTGGGTCTTGGTGCCTTGCAGGTTGGGCATGGACTTGCTCCTTGTGTTGCTTTGCTTGGTGTGTTGTTACTCGATCTCGGGTCGAACGGTTGGCGACGTCGGTCAGGTGATCGGGTCGACCTCGGACGTCCCAGCCCGACCCCTGTTATGTGGCGGCTCCGGCGCCTGCGTACTCGGCAGCGGCCGCGCAGTCGGGGCACAAGCCTCGGAACACGATCTCGGTGCTCGATACTTGAAACCCCGCCAGCTTGTTCTTCGGGATCTTGACCCCGTCGAACTCGCCGTAGACATCACGGACCTGACCGCAGGACTCGCACACCAGGTGATGATGAGGCGAGAGGTTGGGATCAAACCTCGCCGAACCTGTGCCGAGGTCGAGCTGGGTGATCTCCCCCATCGCAGCGAGGTCGTTGAGCGTCTGGTAGACGGTTCGCAACGAGATCGTCGGCATCTCCTCGAGCACCTTGGCGTACACGGCTTCAGCGGTCGGGTGGGTGTCGTTGTCGTACAGCGCGCGGAAGATGGACACACGCTGTGGCGTGATCTTCAGGCCACGGGATCGAAAGAGCTCGGTCAGCTCGGCCGGGGTCTTCACGGCGGCCAGCATAACGCCCCTCCACTCAAACTGCAACCGTTGTTATTTGTAAATAAGTGAAATTTTTGGGGTGTGCGCGTCGCCGACAGGGTTCCCGCCCGTGAGGGGGTCAGACCGGCTCCCCTAACATGTCATCGCTCTCCCCAGCGACCTGGCCACCAGTTCCGCACTGGCTACGCCGACCACACAGCCCAGGAGTACCTGCATGTCCTCAGCTTTCGAGCGCAGCGACAGTCTCCGCCGCCTCGGCGACACCATCTTTGATGTCGTTGTCGTGGGTGGCGGGATCACCGGTGCAGGCGTGGCGCTCGACGCAGCATCCCGGGGTCTGCGGACCGCTCTCGTCGAACGCGACGACTTTGCTTCAGGCACCTCGTCGAAATCGTCAAAGCTCGTGCACGGAGGCTTGCGCTACCTGCAACAAGGTGAGGTCGCCCTCGTCTACGAAGCCCTCGCTGAGCGACAGCGACTCCGCAAGAACGCGCCCCACCTGGTCAAGGTCCTGCCGTTCCTCCTCCCGATGTTTTCCAAGGACGGCCTGATCCCCAAGAAGCTGGCGCGGGCCCTGGGGTCCGCGCTGTGGACCTATGACCTCACTGGTGGCGCGCGTATCGGCAAACTACACAAGCGCATCTCAGCCGAGCAGGCGTTGGCGCACATGCCGACACTTCCACGCGACCGGCTCGCGGCGTCCTACCTCTACTACGACGCACAGGCTGACGACGCCCGGCTCACCCTCACCGTCGCCCGGACCGCCGCCATCGACTTCGGCGCTGCCGTCGCCAACGGTTGTGAGGTCGTGTCCGTGCTGAAGGACAGCGCCGGTCGGGCAAACGGGGTCCGGGTACGAGCCGATGGCCGAGAATTCGAGGTCCAGGCCCGTGCGGTGGTCAACGCCAGCGGGGTGTGGGCCGACGACGTCCGAGCCCTCGACGAGGGGACCCATCCCCAAAGCATCCGGCCAGCCAAGGGCATCCACATCGCGGTGCCCTGGACCAAGATCCGCAACGACATCGCGGTCGTCGTCCCTGTACCCAAGGATCGCCGCTCCATGTTCATCGTCCGCTGGGGTGATCTCGCCTACATCGGGACGACTGACACCGACTACGACGGCCCGCTCGACGACCCCCAGTGCACCCCCGACGACATCGCCTACGTCCTCGACGCGTTGCGATTCTCCTGCACCTCAGGCATCAGCGCGGATGACATCACCGGCACCTGGGCTGGGCTGCGACCCTTGGTCCGTGACGCCAGCAGCGAACGCACGGCCGATCTGTCTCGCCGCCACAAGGTCCAGGTGTCGGCCAGTGGGGTCATCACGATCACCGGCGGAAAGTTGACGACCTACCGGAAGATGGCCGCCGAAACCGTGGATGCCGTGCTCGAACAACTCGGCCCCAACCTCCCGATCGGCGTCAGTCGCCGGAGCCGAACCAAGCGAATACCACTGCGCGGTGCAGCCGGCTACCACGAGGTGCTCGACCAGGCCCCGACGCTCAGTCGTCAGCTCCCCGGCCACGTCGTCAGCCATCTCGCCAACCGGTACGGCGGGGAGGCGCGCACGCTCATCGCCATGGCTGAGCGAGAACCGTCGCTGGCCGAACCGCTCGTGCCCGGCCTTCCTTACCTGCGAGCCGAAGCCCTCTACGCGGTGCGCTATGAAATGGCCCGGACACTCGACGATGTGTTGTCGAGACGGGTCCGGGCCCGGCTCCTCGCTCGTGACGACTCGGCCCGAGCCGCGCCGGACGTGGCCGCGCTCATCGCCGCCGACCTCGGTTGGGACGCCGACGAGCAAGCCTCCCAAGTCGAGCACTACCGCGCGTCGATCGACGCCGAGCGATCAGCAGCAAACCTGCCGGTCACCAGCCTCGAAGCAGCACTCGAAGCCGCCGCGCTGCGGACCGGGAGCGACTGAGCCTCGTGAACGACGACGATGAACCGTCATGACCGCAGCGACCACCCGACCAGCGCCGGATCGCGCCGATTCCCGATCCAGCCCTGAACCATGAGTGAGAACCGAATGCAGGACCACACACCCCACACCCGGTCACCCGGGTCAATGACCAGGGCGCTGAACCATGAGTGAGAACCGAATGCAGGACCACACCCCTGACCCTGTGCCCGAGCCCGGACCCGGCGCTCCGACCCCACCCATTCCGATCACCGGTGGCGCCGAGCACGCGTCAGCGCGTTTCGGGACAACACGGGTAGAGGTGCCCGGCGAGGTCATCGAGCGCCTGCGAGGAGCGTGCGCGTCGGTCACCGCTGACCGGTCGGTCGTGGCCGAATCGAGCCGCGACTGGTGGCCACTCGCCATGACCTGGGCGGTGGAGGGACAGGTGCCCGCGTTGGCCTCGGTGGTCGCACGCCCAGCCTCGAAGTTCGAGGTCCCGGACATCTTGCGGATCTGCAACGAGGCCAAGGTCCCGGTGACCGCAGCAGCCGGGCGCAGCGGTGTGTGCGGCTCGGCCGTACCGCTGTATGGCGGGGTGATCCTGGACTTGTGCGACCTCAACGGCATCGTGCATCTCGACGCCACCTCGCTCATCCTGGACGTCGCCCCGGGGACCTTCGGCGACCACCTCGAATACGCCTTGCGCAACGAGCACAACGTGACGCTCGGTCACTGGCCGCAATCGATGGCCCTGTCCACCGTCGGCGGCTGGCTGGCCTGCCGCAGTGCCGGTCAGCTCTCAACCCGCTACGGCAAGATCGAAGACATGGTCATCGGGCTCGACGTCGCCCTCGCCGACGGGACGGCCATCACCACAGGCGGGAACGCTCGGCAGGCGGTCGGGCCTGATCTGAACCAGTTGTTCGTCGGGTCAGAAGGCACCCTCGGCATCATCACCGGGGCACGATTGCGGGTCCACCCAGCGCCGGTCCACGAGGAAAGGGCTGCGTTCGGGTTCGCCACCTTCGAAGACGGTCTCGATGCCTGCCGCCGGATCCTTCGTCGAGGCGCGACCCCAGCGGTGCTGCGTCTGTACGACACGGTCGAATCGCAACGCAACTTCGGCCTCGAAGACGTGAACGTGCTGCTGGTCTTGGACGAAGGAGACCCCGGCCTGGTCGTCGCCGCGATGCGTTGTGTGTACGAGGAGTGCAGCACGGGTTCCTCCCTCGATTCCGGCTTGGTGGAGCGCTGGCTTGGCCACCGAAACGACGTCAGTGCGCTCGAGAAACTCATCGCCGGAGGCCTGGTCGTGGACACCATGGAGATCACCGGCCCCTGGTCGAAACTTCCGGAGATCTATCGCGGCACGATCGCGGCCCTCCGCGGCGTCGACGGGACCCTCGCCGCATCCGCCCACCTGTCCCACTCCTACCCCGACGGCGCCTGTCTGTATTTCACCTTCGCCGGCAAGGTCGCGCCCGACGCAAAAGACGCCTACTACCGCGCAGTTTGGGATGCAGGAACCCGGGTGGTCCTCTCCCACGGTGGGGCACTCAGCCATCACCACGGTGTCGGGATCAACCGGGCCCGGTTCATACGCGAGCTGCCAGGCAACAGCGTGCCGGTGCTCGCCGCGATCAAGCAGGCCCTCGACCCGAACGGCATTCTCAACCCCGGCAAATTGGGGCTTCCGAGTCCCTTCGGGACCCATCCGTTCGCGGAGACGGTCTGGCCATGACCGGCACCGGTGACCCCGACCACGGCGAGTTGCCTGGCCATCTCAATTGGCGGGCCGTCGGGCTCGGTGCACTCCTCGCGGCGGTCGTCACGGTGCCCGCCGGGCTCGCTGGTCGGGCCGCCGAGCGCGGATCGACCTGGACGTACGTCCTGTTCCTCGTGATCGTCGTGGGCCTGATCGCCGCAGGTTGGTTCGCCGGACGGATCGCCGGGCACCGCCAACCTCAGCATGGTGCGGTCGCCGCCCTCACGAGTTATCTCGCCGTGCAACTCGTCGGAGCTGTCGCGCGTCTGACCCGGGGCGCAAGTATCAACGTCGGCCAGTACGTCTTCATCGCACTGCTCGCCGCGTCGTGTGGGACGATCGGGGGCTACCTGTCCGCTGCCGGTTCGCGAACCCACAGTGAAGGCGACGCGGCCGAAGGTGGTGCCGGCGGCGGCGATGGCGGCGAGGATGACAACAGGGCAAGCGACGAAACCGATGAACCCGGTGCGGGCTCCGGCCGGGCAGAGGAGGGATCAGCGTGAGCATCCTGGTGGTCGACGTTGGCACGAGCAGTGTGCGCGCCTCAGTGGTGCGACCAGATGTGACGGTGGCCGCTGAACATCAACGACCGTTGTTACCCGACTCTCCTGAGCCGGGGCTCGTCGAGTTCGACGCCCAGGCACTGGCGACTGCTGCAGTCGAGGTCGCGAGCGCAGCTCTGGCCGTCGGTGGACCCGTGGAGGCGGTCAGGATCGCCAACCAGCGGGCGTCATCGATCCTTTGGGATCGAGCAACCGGGGAACCCGTCGGCCCAGCCATCGGGTGGCAAGACCTGCGCACCGTCGGCGACTGTCTCGTGTTGCGAGGCGAAGGTCTGCGACTCGCCCCCAATCAGTCCGCGACCAAGCTCAAGTGGTTGCTCGATAAATACGACCTGGGGCGTGAACGTGACCTGTGCTTCGGCACCGTCGACACCTGGATCGCGTGGACGCTGTCAGGCGGGACGGTCCACGTCACCGACCTCACCAACGCCGCCGTGACCGGGCTCGTCGATCCCACCGGCTCTGCGTGGGACGACGCTGTTCTGGCCAACCTCGCCATCCCGCCGTCGATCCTGCCGACGATCGTCGACTCGTCGGGCCCGGTCGGCGAGGCGAGTGCCCTCGACGGCGCCCCACCCATCTGCGGGCTTGTCGGTGACCAGCAGGGATCACTGATCGGCCAGGGCTGTGTCGCACCCGGCCCAGCAAAGATCACTTTCGGCACCGGCGGGATGCTCGACATGGTCGTTGGCCAGGATCGCCCGCCCTTTGAAACCCGTGGAGCGGGAGGCACCTTTCCGATTGTCGCTTGGCGAGTGGGTGGGGTGCCGACCTGGGGACTTGAAGCGATCATGCTCTCCGCGGGCACCAACGTCGAATGGCTACGTGATGATCTCGGCCTCATCGCAACCGCAGAGGAGTCCTACGCCGTTGCCACCTCGGTCCCCTCGACCGATGGAGTGCTCTATGTGCCGGCGCTCCTCGGCCTCGGCACCCCGCATTGGGATTACGGCGCCCGTGGCACGTTGCTCGGCGTGACCCGCGGGACCAATCGGGGCCATGTCGTGCGAGCAGTGCTCGAAGGCGTTGCCCACCGGGGCGCCGATTTGGTCGAGGCAGCCGAGACCGACAGCGGTCAGCCCATCGACCATCTCCGCATCGACGGTGGCATGAGCCGCAACCCATTCTTCGTCCAAGCCCTGGCCGACGCCGCCCAACGACCGGTTCAGGTGTCACCGGTCGTGGAGGCAACGACGCTGGGGGCCGCGTTCCTGGCCGGGCTGAGCACCGGGATCTGGTCAGGTTGGGATGATGTCGCGGCGACGTGGCGACCAGTGGAGGCCGTCGAACCAGGCTCCCCGCTCGATCGTGACCGCTGGAAGCAGGCCGTCGAGCGAGCCAAGGCGTGGTATCCCGAGCTGTCCGGCATCGATTTCTGAATCGACGATGGCGACTCGAACCATTCGCACTGCCCAGTGGTCACCACCACAAGCCACACCAGGGAGCCATCGACATCGCTCATGTCTTGGATCAGCGAAGCAATCCTCCCAGTGGTCACCACCGCAAGCCACACCAGGGAACCTCCGCAGGTCTCCCGCCAACCGGGTCACCTACCGAAACCGGCGATCGCCGTTCGGAGCCTCACCACGGCGAGCCCCGGTCGTCGGAGCCGTCATCCGGATCGGCACGCTATCGCTGCTGCTACTCAACCTGGCTCTTTCGACCACCGCATGCGGCAGTTCTTGGAACACCCGAGAAGCCGTCGACCCGAACGCCACCGGCACCGTGGACCCAACGGTGTCGACGCCCGACGCAGCCCCCGACGTGGCAGCGGCTACGGCAAACGAGATCCTGATCGAGAACCGGGACTTCGCGCCGACCGAGCTCACCATCCCGGTCGGCGCGACGGTCCGGTGGGTCAACAACGATGACACCCAACACCGGATCCTCTCGGTCGACGAAGGCGTCGTCGACTCAGGCACCCTCCCACCGGGCGCGGTCTTCGAGCAGCGTTTCGATACACCCGGGGTCATCGAGTACTACTGCGACATCTACAACTTCATGAAGGGGACCATCACCGTCGAGTGACCACACGAGTCCGGGCGCTGCGAACCGTTCTCGTTGCGGCACGCAGCGGTCTCGTGGTCATCGCCTGCTCGACGCAGCGCCGAACCGTTCGATGGCCGCACGCAACGGGTTCGCGACCACCACCTGCTCGCAACCTGCAGGCAAGCGCCCGCATCGTCGAGAACACGCCCGCCAGTTTTCACCAACCGGCCCACGCGCACTAGAAC
>JANZZE010000109.1 GCA_026419545.1 Acidimicrobiales bacterium | reverse complement strand
CCCCACCATCCGATCCAGCCGCGGCAACCTCCCCTGAACCCGCCGACGAGGAACCAGACGAAGCATCGCTCACCCCACCATCCGATCCAGCCGCGGCAACCTCCCCTGAACCCGCCGATGACGGATCGGTCTTCTCATCATCCGGCGAAGGCTGAGGTTGGGGTCGCTCGATCGACGCACCACCCCGATCGGTCTCCTCCCTTGCCGCCGCTTCGGATTCACTCGGGACACCGGCGACGAACCGGTCCCACTTCTCGTCCTCGCTTGCGGCGTGCTGAGCAAACGCGGCTGCGGCCGCCTCTGCCGCTTCTTCTTCTGCGATCCGCTGCTGTTCGTGGCACTCGGCCAGCTTCCTTCGGGCTTCCTCGAGGCGGACCCTCGCCAGCTTCTCCCGTTCAGCCAAACGGCCCAGGTCCGTTGTGGCCTCCTTCAGTTCCCGCTCGGCCCGCTCACGCTCCGACCTGGCCCGCTCAAGTGGCGACTCGCCCTCAACAGCTCCAACCTCGTCACTCTCGTTGCCGTCACCGGCCTCTTCGCGCTCGGTCTCCTTACTCGTCTCGGAACCGGCCCGGGTGACGACCCGAATCGCGTCCGTCTCCCCCAACGCCTCCCACCGCTCGCGCAACTCTGCTGCGGTGATCTCCTTGCGCCCGAAGGCTCGCAGTGCCGCTCGTCCCTCCTCGGTCCTGAGATTCAATTGCTCGAGCGTCAATCCACCGCTGGCAGATGCCGCCCCTTCTGAGGTCTCCGCCGGCGCTGATTGCGTGGACGCACCCGGCAACCCACCGGTTCTGGCCAGTTCCTCACGCCGCTTTGCTGCCTCTACTCGTCGGCCTGCCTCCAGTTGGCGAGCCTTTGCTGCATCGATCTGTTCGAGCACAGAGGCCAAGGCTGACTCCGCCCCAGCCACCTCGACCTCAAGCGCGGCGCACGGACCCATCGCCTGCGTCATCGTGAACTGGCTTTCGAGATCGGCGAACCCGGCTTCTGCGCTCGTGCGGTTCCGCCGTGCCACCAACACTGCGGCGGTGACACCAGCACCGACCAGGACGATGAACACGGACGCGACGAGCAACGGACCAACGATCGAGGACTCGTCGTCCCGACCGAGCGGGTTCTGCAACAACGTGGTGCTGCCTGCCGGTCGGGTCACCACCGGGCCAGAACCTCTCGTCGTGGAGGTTCCTCCCGCGCCAGCCGTCGGTACCGTCGCCGTGCCCCCGGGGACGACCGACAGCCCGACCGCGGAACTGGCCGAATAGAACACCGGCGCCCCGACCTCGTTGCCGGCGGCGTCCCAGTAGCGGACCGAATTCTCCGTGTTGGCGATGATCACGTACGGCTCGTTCGGTCGCGGTTGCACCGGCGAGACCCCAATTCCGACCGGCTTGGTCGCCTTGACGAACTCCGAGACGTTGCCGTCCGCGTCCACCTTCAAGATGCGGTCGTTCTTGTAATCCGTGACGTACAGCAAGCCGTCAGGCGTACCGGCGAGCCCGAACGGTCCCCCCAAGCCCTCGGCAAACACCGACTTCTGGCCGTCCTTGGTCACCTTCAGTATGCGACCGGTGTTCTCACCCGCCCCAACCTCGGCGACGTAGATGTCACTGCCCCGGACGTAAACCCCGGTCGGTTGCACGAACCCGGTGGCAACGGTCTCGACCTTCCGGTTCGCAAGATCGACAACACCGAGGATGCCGTTTGCAAACGATGTCACGTACGCCGTCTGGCCGTCGGGCGCGACGGCGAGGCTTTCGGGCGCGGGGAAGTCGGCGAGCTTGAGCTTGCTCGTTCCGAACACGCCGCCGAAGACCGTGATCTGGTTGGCACTGTTCTCGGCCACGAGCACGGTCTGGTCGAGCAAGACCGCCACGCCGCGCGGGGTCACCAGGCCAGAGATCAGTGTCCGGGTGACGCCCTGCGAGTCGATAGCGAGCACCAAGCCTTCCCGGAACTGGGTGATGACCACTTCTCCCGGTCGAAGGGTTCCTTCCTGGGCGCTCGCACCGAGCGAAGTCACCGCGAGAGCAACCGCAACGACCGCAGTCACGATGCGGAGTACGAGCGCGCAACCACGAGCGGTCAACGGTGACCAGCAAGTGCCCTGACCCGCGTGCGTCTCAGATCTCGAACCAGCCAGGTTCACGCGCTCGCCCTTCGCTCCATCGTCGGTCGCTTCCTCGCCTGCCCACTGCCCTGAGGTGTCACCTGGCACGTTCGACCTGCTCACCAGCGGTTTTCCTTGCGCCAACTGTCGATCGGGCAGGTTTCGGCAACGCAATGTCATACCACCTGGGCATAGTCAACGTATGGACGCTCCGATCATCGAAACCCAGCTCGAGCTGGTCGACGGTCCCGGTGAGCAGCCGGCAAAGCTGACAGCCAGAAGGTCGGCTCGTTGGCGTCTCAATGAGCGCGAACGCCAGGTCGGCCTCCGGGGGATTGCGCAAGCTCGGCAGGCGTTGGCCGAGGCACGGTGCCAATCGTCAGCTCATCGCGATGGTGACGTCCGGGCAGACGCCGCCTGAACAGAACTGACGTCAATGTCATACAAGTCTGGCGCGGCCGATGGCGCCGCACGTAGGCTGCCATCCATGCGTGAAGTCGTGATCGTCGAAGCCGTACGCTCGCCGATCGGACGCCGGGGGGGCGGTCTTTCCACCATCCACGCGGCCGATCTGCTCGCCGCTGTCCAACGTGAGCTCATCGACCGGTCAGGTATCGACCCGACCGAGGTCGGCCAAGTCGTCGGCGGATGTGTCAGCCAGGTCGGCATGCAGTCCTTCAACGTTGCCCGGACGGCGTGGCTCACTGCAGGGCTACCCGTATCGACGCCAGCCACGACTGTTGACAGCCAGTGCGGTTCGTCCCAGCAAGCGACGAACCTGGCCACGAGCCTCGTTGCTTCGGGCGTCGTGGACGCTGCGGTTGCCTGCGGGGTCGAGGTCATGAGCCAGGTGCCAATGGGTTCGAATCTCGGGCGAGGGCTGGGTGTCGGTAAGGCGATCCCCAAGAGCTACTTCGCTCATTACGAGTTCACCACCCAGTTCGAAGCGGCTGAACGCATTGCAGAGAAGTGGGGTATCAGCCGGGCGGACACCGATGAGTTCGGGGTGCGGTCCCAGGCACTCGCCGCGCAGGCCTGGGCCGAGGATCGCTTCGCCACCCAAATCGTTCCCATCGACGCACCGGAACTCGACGACGAAGGGAAGCCGACCGGAACAACGCGACGGGTGGAACGTGACGAAGGCTTACGCGAGACGTCCCTGGAGGGATTGGCAAACCTGAAGCCTGTCGCGCGTGAGGACGGCGTACACACAGCAGGCACCTCGTCGCAGATCTCCGACGGCGCCGCCGCAGTCTTGCTGATGACTAGGGAGAAGGCTGACGCCCTCGGCCTCACCCCGAGGGCCCGAATCATCGACACCTGCCTGGTCGGCGTCGATCCCGTCCTGATGTTGCACGGCCCGATCGACGCCACGCACCATCTGCTCGAACGCAACGGCATGACCATGGACGACATCGACTTGGTCGAGATCAACGAAGCGTTCGCGTCCGTGGTGCTGGCCTGGGCCAAAGAACTCCAACCCGACATGGATCGCGTCAACCCAAACGGCGGCGCGATCGCCCTGGGACATCCACTGGGCGGCACTGGCTGCATCCTGATGACCAAGGCTGTCCACGAGCTTCAGCGGGCCAACAAGTCAACAGCCCTCATCACCATGTGCTGCGGCGGCGGGCTCGGGACCGGCACCCTCATCGAGAGGATCTGAAGTCGCTCCGACGCCGAGCCAGGATCGATCGACATCGGCGTCTGGTGCCTGACAGCACGCGCCAGTGTCGCCGTCACCGGTGTCATCATCGCCGTGTCGAATCGACATCGGCGTCTGGTGCCTGACGGCACGACCCTCCCCTTTCGTTCTGTTCGCGGGGCGCGCCAGTCGCGTCCACTGCGGCAGGTGTGTGACCAACGACACCTGGCTGCGTCGTCGACTCATCACATCTCGGTCGCGATCGGCGGTTGTCACAGCACCACGCCACACTTGCGTGGTGACGACAATTCGCGACACTCGACAACTTTCAAGCACCGGTTGCGCTGCGGCGCCAAGTACCGTGCGGCTCGTCGTGCTGCTCCTTACCGCGTGGGTCGCGGTCGGCTGCACTCCCGCGAGCAACACTGCCTCCGCGAAAGGCGGCGGAGGCACCAGTGCCACCCCCACCCCTTCAGCCACGGCGGTGACACCGAACGCCGTCGTAGTGGCGCACGTCGACGGCGACACCCTAAAGGTCAACATCGACGGCGTCACTGAAACCGTCCGGCTGATCGGCATCGATACACCGGAGACCAAGAAGCCGGGCACACCTGTCGAATGCTTCGGCAAAGAAGCGAGCGCCCATCTCGCTGCACTCGTGCCGCAAGGCATGCCAGTTCGGCTCGAGCGTGACGTCGAGGAACGTGACCGCTACGGTCGGCTCCTCGTGTACCTCTATCGAGCTACCGACGGCTTGTTCGTCAACCTCGCCATGGTCACCGATGGCTTCGCCGCGCAGCTCACCATCCCGCCCAACGTGGCCCACGTCGACGAGTTCCGCCAAGCAGCTGCGGAGGCACGCGAGGCCGGCCGGGGACTCTGGGGAAGCTGCGGCGGTGCGCATTCACCGACGTAAGCGCCCATCGGCCTCGAACGCTCGATAGACGGTGCGGCGGTCGTGCCGACATCAGTTGCGGGCGGCCGTACACCCCACACGAACGACCACTTGCAAGCGGCGACCTGGGAAACATGGCGTGAGAAGGTGCGAGCCGCCGTACGAGCCGCGCGAGCGATCACGGCTGCACTCGCCGGTGGCGGGCCCCTGACCGATACGGTGTAACCCATGGCTCACACGGACAGTCCGGTGCTCGCGGAACGCCTCGGTTACGGCGCCGATGACCGGCTACTGATCATCAACTGCGACGATCTCGGGTCGAGCCATGCGGCCAACGTCGGGGTCTACGAGAGCTTGCGTCAGGGTGTGGCGACAAGCGCGACACTCATGGTGCCCTGCCCCTGGGCTCGCCAGGCAGCAGCGATGTACCTGGGTGAAGACGTAGGCGTACACCTGACGCTCAACGCGGAGTACGACTTGTACCGCTGGGGGCCCATCACCCACGCACCGTCGTTGCTCGACGGTGACGGTGGTTTCCCTCGGACGATCACCGATGTATGGGATCACGCCGACCTCGACGAGGTGCGCAGAGAGCTCCGAGCCCAGATCGAGCGGGCGATTCTGTGGGGTTTCGACGTCAGCCACTTGGATTCACACATGGGTACACTGCAACTCCGACCGGAGTTCTTCGACATCTACCTCGAGCTCGCCGTCGAATTTCGCCTACCGATTCGAATGCTGGGTGCGTCGCTCGAGAAGCTGGTCGGGTTTCCCTATCGCCGTCTCGCACAAGAAGAAGGGGTCGTATTCCCCGACCACTTCATCGTGCTCCCCAACGGCGTGGGCTCACGGAGAACGATCGAAAAAGCGTTGTTCGAGCTACGTCCCGGAGTCACAGAGGTCTACGTGCACCCGGCCGCCGACACCGACGAACTACGGGCGTTCGCACGGGATTGGGCCAGCCGCGTCGACGACCACCATTTCGTCACCCATGACCCGGGTCTGCGGGCACTCATCGAACGCAGTGGGGTACAGCTCATCGGCTATCGGGAGCTCCGAGCTGTGATGCGTGACGACTAGCAGGTTTCGCTCCGGGCGGTGCCGGCAGCTGCGCACCGTGGCGTGTTGTGCTCGAGTTGCTCGACCATTGCGAGGAATCTCGCTGCGGGCGGTGCCGGCAGCTGCGCACCAGTTCGCCAGGATCGCCGATTCATGACAAGGGTTTCGCGAACGTGCGGAAAACCCGGCTGACCGTTGCTCCCGCCTTTGCATAGAAGCGCACCGGACCAACCCAACTGATCTCGACCTCCCGGAAATTCGCAACCATCAAATCCCGACAAGCCTCGCCGAGTAGTGCCGAACCGAGACCACGACGCTGGTCGGCGGGATCGGCACCCATCGGGCCGAGCCACCCTGCCCGGTTCACCGAATGACAGACAAACCCTCGGCACGAGAGCTCGCTCTCAGTGGCATCGGTCTGGGAGGTCCCGGTGGCGAATGCGGCAAGACAGGTCGCTTGTTCGACCGCCCGCTGCACCTCCGGCTCCCACCACGGCCAAGCGCGCCGGACAAGCATAAACAACGAGTCAGCGTCTTGATCATCGAGTACCCGCCGGATCTCTACACCAGCCGGGCAGGGCGCACGGAATGTCACCGGCAACGACATGTTGAGTTCCGCCCCAACGGGCCGGTAACCAGCCGCTTCGGCCAAGCACAACATGCCGACCGAGCAGACATCGACGCCCGGCCAGAAATAGAAGGGAGCCGCGCCGGTCAAGCGCATCTCGGTCGCACCTGCTCTCGCCGCGAGGTGTTCAGTTTCGGTCAGCAGGAGCCGACCGAACCCCTTCCGCCGTTGACTGGGAACCACCGCCAGCAACTTCAAGGTCGCAGCAACGAACGAGGACGCTCCAGCACCCGTTCGCTGGATGGCGACTGCTGCGACCGCACGTTCTCGATCGAGCCCGAGCACGAAGGTGTCGGGATCGTCGAAGAGGCACGCTTCGATCTCGTCGGCCAGCAGCCCCTCCTCGGGCAGTGCCTCGTCGAGGATCGAGACCACGTCGTCGAGGCGCTCACGGCCCCACCGTTCAGGCTCCGCAGACATCCCTGGGACGATACGGCAACAGCCAATCGACCGCGCGGGATAAACGGCCGTAGCGGCGACCCAGTTCGTCAGGGCCGACCTCTCCTCGTCCTCGCCCTCGTCCTCGATCCGGAACAACGGCCGTAGCGGCGACCCAGTTCGTCAGGAGGACGGGTCACGCTGTGCCAGACTCGGCGACCATGCGCGCCCGGGCGTTCACGAAGGTGGTGATCGGTGTGGCGCTCGTCGTCGGGGTGATCACGACCTCGTGCGGCACTCCACGCCAAGAGCCACCGATACCCACCGCCGACTTCACCCCACAAGCAGTGCTCGAGATCGGTCCGCAAGCCACTCGCTGGATTGTTCACGGACCATCTGTCGTCGCTGACGGCGCGACAGCAACCGTTCCGCACGATTCAGTCATCGAAGTCGCGAACGCAACGGACATGACGATCCGGGTCCAAGGTGACGGGGGTCTGGCCTTCGACACTGGCCGGATGTTGGCCGGGGAACGCACGACCATTGCCCTTACCGAACAAGTCGATGCCCCCAAGACGGTTCGCATCAGCGTCGACGGCATGGACCTCGAGGCCAAACTCGTGATCACCCCCAGCACACGTTGAGCGCTATCGCTCAGCGCACCTCGGTCGGAGAAGCCCACCACCTCGATCATGACTTGCGAGCTGCGGTCGATCGTGAGCAGCTCAGCTGAGTTCGGACTCGTCGGCGACCTCCTCGCCGCGATACCGGTGGTTCGGACGCGTGGGGCTCGCCCGAGACCAATTGCGCCACCTCAGCGCAGGCCAGCGAAGAGATCGTCTTCGGGGATCTCGGTCGGGACATGACTGTGCGCGAGCACATAGTCGTCGTACGGGTGCACCGTCCGAGCGACATCGTCGGGAAGCCCGAACCAAAACGGACTGTTCGGGTCGACCTGGGTGGCATGTGCGAGCAGCGCTTGACGGCGAACGTCGTAGAACTCCCCGACGGGCACCCTGGTGGTGATCCGGTGATCTTGAGAGGGTCGCTTGAACCAGTCCTCGGTGAAGGGCGACTCGATGCCGAGCTCCAACATCTTCTGGTGGAGCTCCTCGATGCGCCGACGAGACCAGACGGTGTAGTAGAGCTTCGACGGCTGCCACGGATCACCGAGTTCCGGTAGCCAATCAGGATCACCGGCGCGGTGGAATGCCGGAACGCTGATCTCGTGCACCTTGAGGTGATCCGGATGCGGGTACCCACTCTGCTCGTCGTTGTAGGTGACGATCACTTGCGGGCGCTCCCGGCGGATGACTTCGACCAGCTTCCCGACAGCCTCGTCGAAGTCAGCGTTGGCGAAATTGTCAGGCCGGGCATTTGCCTCGCTGCCGGGCATGCCCGAATCGCGATACCCGAGGAGCACGACCTCGTCGTAGCCGATGATCTTGGCCGCATTCGCCAACTCTTCCTGACGAATGCGCGCGAGATTCTCACGAACCTCGGGTCGGTCCATGACCGGGTTGAGGATGTCCCCTTCCTCGCCACCGGTACAGGTGACAAGCACGGTCCGGATGCCTTCACGTGAATAGCGCGCGACCGTTCCCGCTCCCTTGGAAGCTTCATCGTCAGGATGGGCGTGAACAGTCAGCAAACAGAGTTGTTCCGGAACGCGGGCCACGCCGGAGCAACCTACCGGCCGAGACGTGCGAAACGGACTTTGAGGTCATCTTGCAAGCCCGCCAGGATGCTGACGCGACGGGTCGAGATCAGACCAACCCAGCGAAACGGACTTTGCGGCCATCTCATGCGCCAGGCGTCGGCCCCAATGGCGCACGGCCTGACGAACTACCGACCGGCAGCCTCGATCCGGTCCGGATCCCATTCGGGCAACTCGACCCGTCGGTTCAACGGTTCGAGCCTTACCTCGCCCGTGTCTCCGTCGGCGTCAAAACGCCATCCGAACAGCTCGGCCAGCATCTCGCGGCCTTCGTCGGGTCCCACCGCAATCAGCTGATCTTCGGGCCGAAGCTGCACCGCGCCTCGGGGCCGATAGAAGTAGCGGCCACCACGCCGTACGGCAAGGACCGAAAACCCAGGTTCGATGTTGAGCTGGAGCTCGGCCAATGTGGCGCCATCAGCGCGCGAACCCGGCGCCACGGGCATCCGGACGACGACTTCGTCACTCTCGCCAAGCGCGATCGACAGGATCGGATGCACCTGTTCGTGCTGTTCGATCAACCAGACCATCTGCTGGGCTGCGTCGCCCATGTCCTCGGCCGCCTGCGACAAGTGCAGTAGTCCTCGCAACGGTGAGGGGTCGAGATTGCTTGCCCCTGCCCGCAACACCCACAGCTCGAGGCGGTCCTTCATCTCATCGAGCCGGTCCTCGAGATGGCGGACCTCCGCAGCAAGACCGAGATCGCGGAACACCAGCGCTGAATATGCCAAACCCACCGCGACCTCCGAGATGTTCTTCATCTCGACGAGTACGTCCACGGCACGATCGAGATCAGAAAGCGTGCCGTCCTCGGGTGGCACCGGTGGCTCCCACAAGGGAGCGGCGGCAAGTTCGCGGACGCGCATGATGCCCGCCGGTGGCCCTTCCAGGAAAAGGACGTCGCCAGGCACGAGCACCTCATCCCCGTCGACGTCGGTGATCCAATCGCGATCGCGGCGTATGGCCATCACTCTCATGCCAGTAGCCACTGGAAGTTCAAGGGCGCTCAACGGTCGATGCGCCATGTGCGAGCCTTCACGCACGAGCACGCGGTGGGAGACCTCCTCGGCGTTCGAGAGATCTGCGACGAGTTCACGAGGGATGCCTAGACGATGGGTGACGATGCGGGCGATGTTGACGGCGTCGTTGGCGATCCGCTCGATCGAGCCGATGACCTGTAACACCGACGCCATGGCTTCGGCTTCTCGCGGACTGCGTGCGGCGAGGATGCACACGGCCCGCATGTCATGGACGAGCTCGGTCATGCGCTCCTCGAGCTCGCCCACCTCCTCGGCCATGTCAGGATCGCCGAAGTACAGCGCGGCGTACGCAAGGTCCACCATCAACTCGGAGGTGTCCTTGGCCTCCGAGAGCATCGATTTGAGGTTACGCGGTCGATCATCCATCGAGTTGAACCCCGCCGAGGCGGCACCTTCAGCATAGGCGGTCGGCTCCGCCGCACGCCGGGGTGACACCGTGGACTCCTGACCATGCCCGACTCATCCTGACCATGCCCGACTCATGGTGGTGACCTCGGACCACGGTGCCCTG
>JANZZE010000108.1 GCA_026419545.1 Acidimicrobiales bacterium | reverse complement strand
AGATGTGTATAAGAGACAGCGAAGAACCGGACGACGGCGAGGCAAGCTTTGACCACGTCGGTGGTCTCGTCCATCACGACGATTGCACCGGACCCGAGCATGGACCCTGCCCGGTCAACGGTTCCCTTCTCGAGCGGGAGGTCGAGATGTTCCTCGAAGAACCAGGGTGCCGATGCGCCGCCAGGGATGAAGCACTTGAGCTTCCTGTCGCCGCGGATCCCCCCGGCATAGACCGGCGCATAGATGATGTCCCGGAAGGTAGTCACCCCGTAAGTCACTTCGAAAACACCCGGTTTCTTCACGTGCCCGGAGACCGCGAACATCCGGGTTCCCTTCGAGGCCTCGGCGCCGAGCTCGGCGAAGGTCGCGCCTCCCTTAGCCAGGATCCAGGGGATGTTCGAGAGCGTCTCGACGTTGTTGACGATCGTCGGCTGCTGATACAGGCCCTTCGCTGCCGGAAAATATGGCGGTTTCAAGCGAGGCATACCCCGGTTTCCCTCGAGGCTTTCGATGAGCGCCGTCTCTTCGCCCACGATGTAGGCGCCGGCACCCCAGGCCATGACCACATCGACCGAGAAGTTTGTGCCCATGATGTTCCGGCCGATGTAGCCCTTGGCATAGGCCTCGTTGAGAGCCTGGGCGACACGCTCCTGAGCGAGCGCCATCTCGCCTCGGATGTAGATGAAGGCCTGGGCCACCCCGATCGCATACGACGCGATGAGAACACCTTCGATGAGTTGATGTGGATCGCGCTCCATGAGGAGGCGGTCCTTGTAGGTGCCGGGCTCCGACTCATCGCCGTTGACCACCAGGTATCGCGGCCAGACCCCAGGAGGGCAGAAGCCCCACTTGACACCAGCGGGGAAACCGGCACCACCGCGACCTAGCAAGCTTGCGGTCTTCACCTCGTCCACCACCTGAGCCGGGGACATGGTCGTCAGCACACGGCGCAACGTTTCGTAACCACCGGTGGCTTCGTAGCGCTCGATGGTGTGCGAATCGGCGTAGTTGAACCGGCTTGTGACGATACGGGGAGCGTCCGTGATACTCACTCGGCCGCTCCTTGAGCTCGGCTCGGTGACTCGAAATTTCGGAGCCACACTGGTTCGGACGTCACCTGTTCGGGGGGAGCGATCCCGGCTCGCCGATCGGATGGGATCGACTGGCGGACCCTCGCCAAGGTGCCGTGCGGAGGGATCTCGTCGTCGAGACGACCGGCTCGGAGGTCATCGACAAGACGATCGAAGTCGTCGTGGGTGACCTTGTGGAAGTACCGGTAATTCACCTGCAGGCTGGGCGCTTCAGTACACGCTGCAATGCACTCGACCTCTTCAAGGGTGAATAGGCCGTCTTCGGTGGTGTTCCCAGCTTTGATTCCAAGCCGCTTTTCTGCATGTTCAAGGAGTTCTTCGCCGCCACAGAGCATGCACGAGATGTTCGTGCAGATGTTGACCAGGTAACGGCCAACCGGATGGAGCTTGAACATCTCATAGAAGGAACAGGTACCGAGTACCTCGGCTGGCGTGCAGCCGACGAGTTCGGCGATATGAGCCATCGCTTCGGAGGTGACATAGCCGTCCTGTTCCTGCGCCAAGTGCAGGAGCGGAATGAGCGCAGACTTCGGGCGGGGATAACGAGCGATGATCTCGCGTGCGACTTCGACGTTCTCGGTGCTCAACCGGCTCATCTGTCGACCTCACCCATGATCGGGTCAACGCTCGAAATGACGGCGACGGCATCTGCGATCAAGCCGTTGTGCATCATGTGAGGTAGGGCCTGCAAATTTGCAAAGCTCGGTGCTCTGATGTGCATGCGGTACGGCACCGAGCTGCCGTCACTGACGATGTAGCACCCGAGCTCGCCTCTAGGGGACTCCACCGCGACATACGCCTCCCCTTCGGGCACCTTGAAACCCTCAGTGAAGATCTTGAAGTGGTGGATGAGTGCCTCCATCGATTCGTCGATGCGAGCACGCGGAGGCGGTGTGACCTTGCGGTCCTGGACCCGGTAGTCACCGGTGGGCATCTTGTCGAGAATCTGGCGAATGATTCGCATCGACTCGCGGATCTCATTCAACCTGATTGCGTACCGGTCATAACAGTCGCCGTAGGTCCCCACGATGACATCGAACTCGACCTCGTCGTAGGCGAGATACGGCATCGCCCGACGCAGATCCCAGGCAAACCCCGTTGAACGGAGGATTGGGCCAGTGACCCCGAGGGCAATGCATTCTTCGGCGGTGATGACCCCGACGCCCTGGAGCCGCTCGCGCCAGATGGGCTGACCGGTCATCAAGGTGTCGTACTCCTCGAGCCGCGACGGGATGAGATCGAGCAGCCGCAAGACGTCGTCACGCCAGCCGGCTGGTAGGTCGACGACAACGCCTCCAGGCCGGATGTACTCGTTGTTCATCCGCAAGCCCGTGACCTTCTCGAAGAACCGCAAGACTTCTTCGCGTTCGCGCCAGCCGTAGAGCATCATCGACACGGCTCCAATGTCCATGCCGTTGGTAGCGAGAAACAGCAGGTGCGAGGAGATGCGGTTGAGCTCGCACATCAGCATTCGGATCCAGGTTGCGCGTGGAGGGACCTCGATACCCAGCAACTTCTCGGTACACAGTGAGAAAACGAGCTCGTTGAAAAAATTGGACGCGTAGTCCATACGCGTCACGTTCGTCGGACCCTGGTAATAGGTGAGTTCTTCACCTGTCCGTTCCATGCCAGTGTGGAGATACCCGATGACTGGCTTGGTCCGCAGAACCGTCTCACCTTCGAGTTCGAGCATCAAGCGCAATACCCCGTGGGTCGACGGGTGCTGCGGACCCATGTTGATGATCATCGTTTGGTCATCGTCGCTGGTCGGAACGGCTTCCGCCTCCGCTTCAGAAAGCCTTAACACCGCTCCTCGCTCACGAAGGAGCTCTATTGCGGCTGTAACGGCCGCCGCGGTCATTTCCTGAGCACCCTCAGATGTGCGCGCTACCTCATCAGGTGTCGGCGCACCGTCAGCGGACGCTTGCGGCGCATGGGAATCGGACCGTTCCATCGTCGCCATCGTCAGATCACCGGTTCGACGGCGCAGCCTTGAACTGCACGGGGATGCGACCGGAGTTGTAATCCTTACGGAGCGGGTGCCCTGACCAGTCCTCCGGCATGAGGATGCGGGTCAGGTCAGGGTGCCCCACGAACTCGATACCGAACATGTCGAAGACCTCACGCTCGAAGGCATCAGCGCCGGGATGCACCACGGTCAGCGTCGGACACAATGGGTCATCCTCGGGAATCTGGACCCGTAACCGAATTCGTTCGGCAGCCTTGAATGACAGCAGTGTCACGACGACCTCGAACCGTTCCGCTTCGATCCCTTCCGGTAGCTGCCGATCAGCCTCATAGACCAGGTAGTCCACAGCGGTCACATCGAGACACAGCAGGTACCCGTCACCATGGAGTAGCCGGACGACCTCGACGAGCTGGTCACGGCTTGGGTGCAGGACGCGCTGGCCACGCGAATAGGTAACCGGAACTCCGTACATCGTCTCCGGTTGAGGACCTGGCGAGGAAAAGGGCGTCTCTTCGCCGGTCGACTGCTCGGTGCCGGTCGCTTGGATCTCGTCGGCCATGTGCTACCTCGGCCGCTGCTCGATGACCAACCCGGCTCCTTCACCCGCGCCCCTCCGCTTGGTGAGTTCGCCGGTCTTGATCTTCTCATGGAGGGTCAGGATCGCGTGCATGAGGGTCATCGGTCCCGGTGGACAACCAGGGGCGTAGACATCAACCGGCACGATCTGGTCCACTCCTTGGACAATCGCGTAGTTGTTGAACATGCCACCGGTCGAGGCGCACACGCCCATCGAGATCACCCATTTGGGCTCAGCCATCTGGTCGTAGATTTGACGGAGCACCGGGGCCATCTTCTGGCTCACACGCCCTGCGACGATCATGAGATCGGCTTGGCGCGGAGACGCGCGAAACACCTCCATCCCAAACCGGGCGAGGTCGTAATGGGCAGCACCCGTACCCATCATCTCTATCGCACAACAAGCCAGACCGAACGTGGCGGGGAACGTGCTGTTGTAGCGGGCCCACTTGACCAGCCGCTCGAGGTTGCCGGTCAAGAAGTTGTGACTGAGCCCCTCGAGCCCTCTGTCGAACAGCCCCCCCTCGCGTGCCATCAGGCCGCTTCCTCCGCCGCTCGCGGCCGGCCCTCGAGACCGACGCGCCGGATCGTCGTTTCTGCAGTGCGCGCTGGCGATACGAGCGCCGAACGCTGCTGCCGTTTGATCGGACCCCACTCGAGCGCGCCATTCGAGATCAGGTACACGAACGACTCGAACACCGCCGCAGCAAAGATCGCGATGGCAACAAGCCCGAACAGGCCCAGGCGCTCGAACACCATCGCCCAAGGGAAGAAGAAGATGACCTCGATGTCGAACACGATGAAGATCATGGCGACAAGGTAGAAGCGCACCGGAAAGCGCTCTGGCGGCTCACGCCCAGGGATGATGCCGCATTCGTACGGAGCCTCCTTGGCCCTAGTCGGGAGCCGAGGCGCCAGAACCTTCGAGACGAGCAGGCTCAGAACCCCGAAGACAACGGCCAATACCAGCAGAGCGAAGACGGGAAGGTACTGGCCCACGAGTTACGCTCCCGCCTTGACCGGCTTCTGATTGCGGTTTGACCAAGCGATCTTGTCGCGGAAATGGAGCAACAAGCAGAAGAAAGCGAAGAGGCTCGCGCTGATGAGGAAGAACATCGCCGGCTTCAGTCGCACGTTGCCCTGGTCACGAATAAGCACAACAGAGATCACCGGTGCGTCCGGATCGACCTTCGGCGTCGGGGGAGGTTCTCCCGGTCGAGCCTCTTGGGGGATGACTTGCTGAACCTGGACTACCTCATAGTGAGGCGGATGCCACAATCGGAACGTCTTCTTGATCCGGGCCCAGAAGCGACACAGGGCGTCCTTCGGGACAAGGTTCTTCTCGCCTTCCCCGACCGCGTTGGGGCAGTCGTCCTCCAGTGTGGGATTGCCGCCATATTCGAAAACGTCGAGCTTCTTGTAGGCCGTCGCGTCCTTGAACACGTTTTGTGCCACCAGTGCCGCGTCAGCAGCAGTTTGGGCTTCGCCTGCGTCCGCGGTCGACACCAATTTCCAGCCGTTGAGTTTCTGGTCCGCTGCGACACCGTATTGGTCTTGGAGCAGCTTCTTTCCGGTCATCGTCTGGGGAGTCCCGTTGACCGTCGCGGTGAAGCTGACGTTCAGGATGTCGCCGAGGGTCGGGTTCTTGGGTAGCTGTGCCGCCAAGTCCGTCCCGGCCTGGTCAGCAAGGATTTGACTGGGTGTCGGCAGATCGCGAACGCGCATCAGGCTCTCAACCGCCGCCGTCTTCGGCGTCACCGTCTCACCGGGTTTCGCGATGATGATCTCAACCGGTTTCCAGTGCGGCTCGTTCCCACCTCGAGGGCCGATACCTGGAGGCTGCACCCACCACATGAGGGTGAGGATGGTCAGCCAACCGAATAATCCAGCTGCCGCAAGCTGAAAGCCGAGCCGCGCCCCGGTGTTCGTTGCGAGCAGCAGATACACCGAACCGAGCAGCACCACGACCCCGACGGCAACCGACAGGATGCCGCGAATAGCGGGATCCCAGGACAGACCGGCGATCACGGTTGCGAACTGCATCGTTCTACAGCCCCCGCTCGTACTCGACGACCGCCGCGATCATCTCGGGCGTGTACATGACCTGATCGACCTGCATCCGGGCATCCTCACCTTCGGCATTCGGATTCAATCCGAACCCAGGCATCTGACCTGAACCCATGCCGCCACGACCATACGGTTTGCCAAGCGCTGAGCCCTGGCCAACGAACTCCTCTTGCAGCGCTGCGGTCGGGAACTGCCGGATCGTGCTTCCATTGGTGAGGTTGAAGCCAAGGGCACCTCCACCGCCGGGAACCTCCGGCTGCCCATAGGACCAACCCTTGGTGTGGCAGCGCCCGCAGGAAGCTGCACCGCCGGCGAACCCCGTGTACTGACCGAGGTTGAATACTGCTTCACCGTAGGTCGCGAACTTGGCCCCGTCCGCGGTGCATCGCGGGTTCCGGCCGTTGAGCGCCCCATCAGCGTTCCGTTCCGGACGGCAGGTCTCTTCGAGCTCCTTGGCGACGGCGGTCTTCCACTCATCCGCAGGCAACTGGATGCTGTACAAGTACGCGATCAGGTTGTCGATGGCTTGCTCCGTCAGTGGTCCACCACCTGCAGCACCCCATGCCGGCATCGGTGTCTGCGGACGACCGTAGGTGAGGATGTAGCGGACTTCTTCCTCTGAGTACCGGTAAAGCACAGTGTCAAGGGCTGGGGCTTTCCAGGTAATTTGAGCGACAAAGTCGCCGTTTTCGTTCAAGAGCGCCGTCTCGCGTGCACCGCCGACCCCTTTTGGTCCATGACACTCGGAGCACTTTGCGTCTTCTTCGTACACCCGCTCGCCCCGTTTTATGAAGGTCTCCTCGAAGGCTTTCACTGCACCCGCTTGGCGCCCAGGCTCATACAGCCAGTACAGGGGCAGCGCTACCGCAATGACTCCGAGAAACAGCAAACCAAGGAAGAGCTTCCGGTCGAGCACCGTCGTTTCGAGCTCATCGTCGTCGTAATACGGCTTGCGATTGGGGGCGAGTTCGATCTCCGAACCAATTTCCGGCCGGGCCTTCCTCATGTTGAGGAAGACGCCGATCGCAAACCCGATGAAGATGATGATTGCGATGGTCCACCCAATGTTGCCTTGGGTGGTCGCCAGTACCGCAGGCATCAGTGACCTCCCCCCGCGCCAACACAGTGGGGTCCTTCGGCCTCTTGCCCGGTGGTATTCACACCGATCGGCGGTCCTTGGATGACGGTGCCGGTGTCGACCGTGAGCACGCCGTCAGAGACTTCGGTTGCGAACCGGTCCATGCCTCGCGGTGCCGGGCCACCCTTCTTCTCACCCGCCTGGTTGTACTGCGAGCCGTGGCAGGGGCATTCGAACCATTGAGAGGTCGGGCACGACGGAACTCGGCAACCCAGGTGTGGGCACTTCTGGTAGAGGGGGCACACACCTGCCTCGAGAGCGTTGAGAACTGCTTGGGGATAGACGGCCTTGGCTTTTTCGATTGCGCCAATCGGGTACGAGGTGATCCACATCCGCCCCTCAGGCACGTAATAGAAGCCCTTTCCCGCCTCGATCTGAGCCTGGATGTCGGCGATCTTGCCCACTCTGATCTTCGAACCGAAACCGCCCTTGGGTTGGGGCCAAAGAAACGCAACCACTGCGGCACCAAAGCCCGATAGCCCGAGACCCATGAAGGCAACGATGCTGCGGTTGAAGAACTGGCGCCTGGTCACGCCTATGGCATCGGGATCCGGTGGAACGAAGGGAGCAACCGCGCCTGGCGCTCCCGCCGGCGCGAGTTCACCTTTACGTTCAGCTTCAGCGAGACGCTCGATTTCGCGACCACTGCCTACCTGGCCAAGCGGGCTGATGTCCGCGGCCCGGTCACGCTTTACGGTCTCACGAGAAAGGTATCCGATGGCATTGTTGGTGTCCCGCCGCGTGAACGCAGCAACCACCGCGACACCACCGCCGATGACCACAAGCGCGATCACGGCGACGAGTGCCACTGCATTGATCTCTGCGAGTACGAGTCCTGCCTGCATTGGGGTCTGAGATCTCCCGTCTACAACTCGAAGAACAGCCCGGCGTCCCAGGGGGCGACGAAGTTGAACCCCGGTCCTCGGAAGAATGAGCCAATGATCACCAACACCGCCCAGAACATGAGCTGGACCGTGAACACCGCGATGGCGAACTTGCGGTCTTCGGGCTTGTTAGACGGGTTGCGATCGATATATGGCGCGAGTATCAGCAAGAAGATGCCCATACCCGGGATCGTCACACCGGCGACCATCGGGTGGAACATCGTCAGTAGCTCTTGCAAACCGAGGAAGTACCAAGGCGCTTTGGAGGGGTTGGGGGTCTTGTTGATGTCGGCCAGCTCGAGCAATGGCGCGTTGTAAAAGATCGAGAAGATCAACGTGAACGCGGTTATGAAGAGCGCAGCGACGAACTCTGCCGAGAGCAGATGCGGCCAGACGTGCACCTTGTCCTGTGGCGTGGCCTTGACGTCCTGGATGGAACCCGCCTTGACCACGGTGAGCAGCCGCTGAGTGTGCCCTTGCGGCCCAGTTGCTGTCGGCGGAGGCGCCGCAGTAGCAACTGCGGCTGCAGCTGCCGGTGCAACGCCGCCCGTACCGCCAGCATCCGCTTCCTGGCCACCGGCCTTCCGCGCCTTGGCCGCCTTGCTCCGTTCAAGCAGGTGGGCCGGGATCCTCGAACTCGCCGCGCTCGCGCCTTGCTCCCCGTCACCCGCTCCACCCGCCCCCCCGGCATCGGGTGAGGGCGCGGCATCACCAGCCGCCTCGGCCTTCTTGGCCGCGGCCTTCTTCCTGGCCTCCTCAGCTCGCTTCCGTAGGTGTTCAGGAATCTCGGTCATGTCACCTTTCCCGGGATTTGTCGCTCGGCCTAGAGCGGACCGGAGATGCCACCGTCCTTGCGCACCCGCCAGAAGTGGATAGCAAGGAAGATGACCGTGACGAACGGGACGAACAGCACATGGAGCACGTACCAACGAAGAAGGGTGTCAGTGCCGATCTCACGCCCAGACAAGAGCACGAACCGGACCTGATCCCCGAACACCGGGGTGTACCCCATCATGTTGGTACCCACGGTCACGGCCCAAAGAGCCAACTGGTCCCACGGGAGCAGATACCCCGTGAACGAGAGCAACAACGTGAGGGTCAGCAGGATCACGCCGATCACCCAGTTGAACTCTCGCGGCGGCTTGTAGGCACCGTGATAGAAGACGCGGGCCATGTGCAAGAACACCGACAGGACCATCAGGTGTGCCCCCCATCGATGCATGTTGCGAACGAGCAATCCGAAGGTGATCGAGGTCTGGAGCGTGTAGATGTCGTCCCACGCCTGGGCGGCCGTCGGCCGGTAATAGAACATCAAGAAGATGCCGGTGACAGTGAGCAGAATGAAGAGGAAGAAACTCAGCCCACCGAGGCAGAGGGTGTAGCTCACCTTGACCGCGTGCCGCTTCACCTTCACCGGGTGGAGGTGGTACAGCACGCTGTTCATGATCACGTACGAGCGGTTGCGAGGGCTGTCGGTGTAGCCCTTCCGGAAAATCGAGCCGGGCCGGAAAATCGAGTTCCACGCTTGCGAGCTCTGGACCTTGTCAGTCAGCTCAGCAAGCCGGTCCGAGGCTTTCTTTCCTTCCATCGTCTTGGCCACTACCGGATCTCCTTTCCGGGCCAGGCCCCTGCCACGCCACTCATGCCAAGCGCATCCCGTAGCCGTAGCCGTGCGAGTTGGTGCGCTGATGAGGATCACCGTCAGCCGGGGGAGCGCCCACCTTGCCGAGGATGATGACCCCCGTCGGGCAGCGGTCGACACACAACGCACAACGAGTGCACACGTCGTCATCGATCAGGAACACCACATGGTCCCGAGGGTCCTCGCCTGGACGGGCCGTACCCTCGGCCACCTCGATGGCCTCGGGCTTGACCATGTGGATGCACTTCCACGGGCAGATGTCGACACAACCCTCGCACATGATGCACTCGGATTGGTCAATGTGGATGAACTGCTTCGGTTTGACCGCCTTCGAGAGCCACTCCGCGTCGACTTCTTGGAGGACGTAATCGGCACGAAACTCGGGCATCGGGGGGTTCGCATCGGTCTTTGCCATAGCCGACTACCCCTTCCTCACCAGCGGCCGCCCGTAATCGGAGGTCGCCACGTCGGTCAAAGGCTTCTGCCCACGCTTCTGCCAATACGCCCACAGCCAGATCTGTCCACCGAGGAAGACCACGTACAGACCCACGACGATGATGTCGCGCAGGGTCTGCATGGTGATGGTCATCGGAAACGGCCCCCCTTTGGCCTGTGGTTTGAACACATCGCGGATCACGGCGACGTCCCAGTACTGGTACAAGAGCGCGTCGGGCCTCCACTTCAACTCGTTATCAGC
>JANZZE010000107.1 GCA_026419545.1 Acidimicrobiales bacterium | reverse complement strand
CCCCTGCACTACCCGATGCACGTCGCCGCCGATGACGCGACTCGCGCACCGTGACCGGTAGCCGTTCACCGTCCTCGCTCTCCGCATCCTGGAGGAGCCGCTTGACTCGCTGGGCGACCGACCTGGCTGACACGTGGTTCTCGCCGATCGCAGCTTTCAGCCCATCGAGGCTGGCGTAGTTCATCTTCGCGGCGACTTCGTCCAGCGTCTTGGACTGCTGGATCTTCTGGACCGGAAGCCCCTCACGCCGTAATGCCTTGATCAGCTCTTCCCCGCCGGTCTCGATCGCGTCTTCGCGTCGCTCACGCGAATACCACTGCTTGATCTTGTTGGCTGCCCGGTGGGTGACGACGAACTTGAGCCAGTCGCGAGACGGCCCCGCACCTTCGACCTTGGAGGTGAAGATCTCCACGGTGTCACCCGAAGCGAGTTTCCGGTCGAGCGGCACCAACCGACCGTTCACCCGCGCCCCGATACAGGAATGACCCACTTCAGTGTGGATGGCATACGCGAAGTCAACCGGGGTCGAACCGGCGGGCAAGGCGATGACCTTACCTTTGGGGGTGAACACGAAGACCTCGTCCTGTTCGAGATCGATCTTGAGCCGATCCATGAACTCGGACGGATCGGAGGTCTCGGACTGCCAGTCAATGATCCGGTTCAGCCAGACCAGGTCACCGGTCGAGTTGTGATTGTCCTTGTAGTTCCAGTGGGCGGCGACGCCGTACTCAGCCCGTGAGTGCATTTCCCGGGTACGGATCTGGACTTCGAGCGCCTTGCCCTGCGGCCCGATCACCGTCGTGTGCAACGACTGGTAGAGGTTGAACTTGGGCATGGCGATGTAGTCCTTGAACCGACCCTGGACCGGCTTCCAAGTCGCGTGGATCGAGCCGAGCGCGGCATAGCAGTCCTTGACCGAATCGACGATGACCCGTATGCCCACTAGGTCGAAGATCTCGTCGAAGTCCTTGCCCCGCACGACCATCTTCTCGTAGATGCTCCAGAGGTGTTTCGGCCGGCCGGTCACCTCGGCGTTGATCCGCAGCTCTTTCATCCGCTCCCGGACGTCTTCGAGTACCTGGGTGAGGTAGATCTCGCGTTCAGGGGTACGGGTAGCCACCATGTGATCGATCTCGGCGTAGCGCTTGGGGTGCAGGGCCGCGAAGGCCAGGTCCTCGAGCTGCTGTTTCATCTCCTGCATGCCCAGGCGGTGTGCCAACGGGGCGTAGATGTCGAGTGTCTCCTGGGCCGTGCGCTCCTGCTTCCATGCCGGCATCGCGGCGATGGTGCGCATGTTGTGCAGCCGGTCAGCGAGCTTGATGATCAGGACACGTATGTCCTTGGCCATGGCGACGAGCATCTTGCGGACCGTGGCTGCCTGTTGCGCTTCTTTCGAAGCGAACTTCACTCGGTCGAGTTTCGTGACCCCGTCGACGATGGCGGCGACGTCAGGGCCGAACTCCTCCTGCACCTCCGCCAGAGTGACCCCGGTGTCTTCGACCGCGTCGTGGAGCAGCGCTGCCGCGATCGTCACGTCGTCCAAACCGAGCGCGGCGACGATCTTCGCGACCGCGACCGGGTGCGTGATGTACGGCTCGCCGGATTTGCGAGTCTGGCCACGGTGCGCCATCGCCGCCAGGTCGTAGGCCCGGGCGATCAGTGCGGTCGACGATCGTGGGTGGTGCTCGCGGTATTCAGCGAGCAGGGGCGCGACCTCCTCCGAGGGCGGCGCGCTGTGCCGGCGCCACGGAAGGACTCGATCGACGGTTGCCACGGTGTGGGCCGGCTCCCTTCTCCCAGAACAGAGCTGTTAGGCGGGGTGTGCTTCCAGGCTACCGGTCGGCGCCAAGTCCTTGGGCGAAAGGTCCCGGCGTTGCCGTGAGTCACGAGCTTCAACTGACGGGGCTACCCGCCGGGGCTAGCCACGGGCTCCCCGCCTTACCGGCACGACACAGCTGCAGCTCCACTGGGTCGATCCCCCGGCAGCGGGGCTACCCACGGTCCCGCTGCTCTACCGGTCATACAGCGCCAGCGAACGGATCCGGCGGTCGCCGAGCTTGGCACGGCCACTGAGGAAGGCGAGTTCAACGATGAACGCAAGCCCCACTACCTCACCACCGAGGCGTTCAACGAGTCTCGTCGTGGCGCTCGCCGTCCCGCCCGTTGCCAAGACATCGTCAACGATCAGCACGCGTTCGCCCGGGGAAATGCCGTCGCGGTGGACCTCGAGCAGGTCAGTCCCGTATTCGAGGGCATATTCCTCATTTTCGATCTCCCACGGCAGCTTGCCTGGTTTCCGCACTGGGACGAATCCTGCGCCGAGTCGGTAGGCAACCGGTGCCGCGAAGATGAACCCCCGGGCCTCTACGCCGATTACCCGGTCAATCCCGTCACTGACGAACTCGTCGACAACGGCATCCACCGTGGCGGCAAACGACGCTGGTTCGTTTATGAGCGGAGTGATGTCGCGAAAGACGATGCCCGGTTGAGGCCAATCCGGGATTTCCCGCACCAACCGCCGGATCCGGTCCTCGAGGTTCAGCGCTTCTTGCCTTTCTTGCGCGGGCGGGGCGGGATCGTTCCCGAATAGGACGGTCGAGCTGACCCAGATCCACGCGCGGTAGCGCCGACAACTTGCGGCGCTCGGCCAGCCGCCCCGGTTTGTGTCGATGGCGTCCGTTCAGTGCTCGAGGGCGGAACGTCACCTGCGGCGCGGCTCGTTTCGAGCCGAACCCGCAATTGCCGGTTGCGCGGCTCTCGTTCCTTCATCCACACCACGACGGGAGTAGCAACAAAAATGGAGGAGTAGACCCCCGACAACAGCCCGACGAGCAAAGCAACCGCGAACTCCTCAAGGGTGACAGCACCGAGGATCATGGATCCGACGACGAGCAGTGACAGCACCGGCAGCAGTGCGGTCGCGGACGTGTTGATGGACCGCAGGAGAACCTCGTTCATCGAGAGGCTCGTCATCTCGGTATAGGTCATGCGGCCGGCGAGCCCAACCCTCGCCTGGTTCTCCTGGACCTGATCGAAGACGACCACCGTGTCGTAAATCGAGAAGCCCAAGATGGTGAGGAAGGCGATCACCGTGGGCGGGGTGACCTCGAGCTGGAAGAGCGAGTACACGCCCACACTGATCAAGATGTCGTGGAGCATCGCCACGATTGCGCCGATGGCCATCTTCCACTCGAGGCGGACCGTGAGCCACGCCATCACGGCCAGCAGGAACACGATGAGAGCACGCACGGCCGACGCAGTGATCTCACCGCCCCACGACGGCCCCACATTGGAGACACTGACCTCCGCCGGGTCGGCCCCCACCATGCCGGCCAGGACATCCCGGACCTGATTGACGAGATCCTGCGACTCAGCCGATGCCTGCACCCGGACCGTGTCGGTCCCGACGATCTGGATCTTGGCTTGCTCCATGCCCAGGGCCGACAGCGTGTCTCGGACCTCGGACACCGTGACGCCAGGAGCCTTCACTTCCCACGAAACCCCACCTCGGAACTCGATGCCGAGGTTGAGGCCCCGTGTGAGCATCGACCCGACCGACAAGACGACGCAGACGGTCGATATGACCACGCCGCGTTTCCACCACTTCGCGAAATCGATGTCGGTCTGACCCCGGTAGAGCCGGAGGATCGGGTTCATGCTCGGGCCTCACTGGTCTCGCGGGTTTCGTGGCGAGTGGCCGCGGCACCTTGCGTCTTTTTCACCGCAGTGGCGAGGGCGCTCTGGTCTACGTCTTCCGGTCGGGGCAAGCCGAACCACGTCGGCTTGTCGATCGCGAGCCGGGTACGCGTCACCAGTTTCACCATGGGCCGCATGAAGAAATACGAAGCAATCAGGTCGAGCGCGGTCGAGACCCCGAGCATGAGCGCGAACCCCCGGACCGGTCCGACGCTCAACCAGTACAAGAGCATGGCGCCGATGGCGGAGGTGCCGTCGGCTTTCACGATGGTCGAAAACGACGTGTCAAACGCCTTGTCAACGGCAGAGCGCAACGTGCGTCCTCGGCGCAAGCTTTCCCTGATGTGCTCGTAGTAGACGACGTTCGAGTCGAGTGACACACCGATCGACACGATGATGCCGGTGACACCAGCCAGCGTCAGCGCGAGGCCTTGCGAAGAGCCCATCCAGGCGATCAGTGTCCAGAGCAGTGAGCCTTCAACTGCGAGCTTCACCAACGCAGCCAACCCGAGGATGCGGTAGAAGAGCATCATGTAAAGCGCAACGACGATCGCGGCGACCACCCCCGCGGCGAGCGCCGCCGACAGCGCGTCCTTCCCTAAGGTGGCTGACACGACCTGCACCTGTTGGAGTTCGAGCTCCACGGGCAGCGCGCCGTATCGCAACACCAGCGCCAGATCTTTCGCGTCGCGCTCGGTGAACGAACCGCTGATCTCGATCGAATCTGCACTGAAGGGGGTGAACGCCGCGCTGTTTGGCTGGATCTGGGGTGCTGAGATCACCTTACCGTCAAGCACTATGGCGATCGCTCCGGTCGGGCAGGTCGACGATGGCGGTTTGCACTTGGCTGCCGCCGCGTTGAACTTGTCGATACCGTCGGCTCCACCTTTGAAGACTGGTCGCACCTTCCATTGGCCGGTCTGGGGATCGATCGCTGCCGAGGCTCCAGAGAGAGAATCGCCGGTCAGCTCGACTGGGCCCAGCCGGTAACGGCGGATCTCGACCCGGTTGCGTGGGTCGTTGGGGTTGTCGTACTCGGGCAGCACGACCGTCTGGTCGGGGAGATCCTGATCTGGCGGTGTGATCTCGGGCGCAGCGCCGGGGCCGCCACCGAGCTGACCGAGCTGCTGTTGGAGCTCGGGTGGCAGGTTGTTCGGATCCAGCTGCTGCGGCTCCGTCGGACCCGCATCCGGCTCGGATGGGCTGGGCTGTGACGGCTCACTCGCTGGGAGCGTCGACGGAGCCGGGACCTCACTGGCCGGCGGATCGGCGGGTTGTGCTCCGGCGGCGAACTCTCCCTCCGTCAGGCCGAGCCCGACCTCAGAGGTGGGCGGCGTCGACGGCTCGACCGAAACCGGAGGTGGCCCCGTGCTTCCTGGGGTACTGGCCTCGGGGGTGGTGCCCTCGGGTGTCGTTCCGCCGGAGGTGGTGTCATCGGTGGTCTCCGGGGCTTCCTGCGAAGGTGGTGCGGTATCGGAGACGAATGGGCCGTTGTAGACCTGCAACACCGGACGGAACCGGACCTCCGCAGTGGTGCCGACGAGTTGGAGCGCTCGTTCCTGGTCTTTCACTCCTGGGATCTGAACCAGGATGTTCTGGCCCTGTGTCGAGATCTCGGGCTCAGCGACACCGATCGCATCGACACGGTTGCGAATGATCGCAATCGACTGTTCTAGCTGGTCCCGGGGAACTTCCCGTTTGGGTTTCAGCACGACCGACAACCCGCCTTGCAGATCGAGACCGAGCAGTGGCGCGTTGCCAGCGACGAACGTGTAGGTCAGCCCGCCAACGACGAGCGCAACGACCACGATGAGCGAGATGAAGCCCTTAAGGCGCTTCAACATTCACCACCTCGCCTCACCCGTGACGCTGCTCATCTGCTTCGGTGTCACCAAACTGGCAAGCTTGGTCGCCGCCGAGCTCACTCGCCAACTCGGGCTGATCATTTGAATCTGGAGACTCATCTCTGAGCACCGCGCCGACCGACCGCTTGTCGATCCTCACGACGACGCCTGGTGCGATCTCGAGGTGGGCGATCTCACCGTCGAGCGCAGTGATGGTGCCGTACAGGCCAGCGGTCGTCATGATCTTGCAACCTGGTTCGACGGTTGCCACGAGCGCGTCGTGTGCCTGGCGCATGCGCTTCTGCGGCAAAACGACGAGCACCCAGAACAGCGCCAAGAAGATGAGGAGGAAGACAAGTCCAGCCATGGGAGAACCACTGTCATTGGTCGACGGCGAAGCAGAGGTTACCCCCACGCACCCCCGGGCGGGTACAGCACGCGTCACAGCCGCACCAAACAACCCTCCAATCGCATCAAACACCCCTCAGATCCGGCCGTAAAGGCGGCGCTTTGGTGCGATCGCACGGAGCCGCAGCGCTTGGCGGACCGCACTCCTCCCGACCGCAGTGAGCGAAATTGCTTCGCCGTCCTTGCCGTGCCAGCGCATGAGCCCGAGTGCGGCGCCCAAGACCGCAAGCTCCGTGACCGGCGCTTCCACGACGCTGCGCGGCGGCGGTTGACCGTCGGACCCACCCCAACCGAGTTCAGTCACCACGACATGCAGCGACCGGACCAGGCGCTCCCAACTGACCGGTGCATCACCGCTCGTCAACAAGATCGCAAACGCCACTTCCGTCAGCTCGATGGGCGGGATTCCGGTCGCTGACCTCAGCGGTCGTCCGCGCCGGTCGCAGGCGGCGAGCGTGGCGACCACTGCTGCCCACGATGCCTCAGGGGTGTCGGCCGCGGCCGTTCCGCGTGGCGTGGTGACGAGTCGGGATCCACGTTTGGCCAGCAGTCCGGCTCGCATTGCGAACCGCTGCAACAGCTCGAGATCCAACGGCACAGAGCCACCGCCATCCCACCAAGAGAATGTGTGGCAGTATCTCGCCACGGTCGCCGGGCCAGGTCCGCCTACCACGTTCAGCACCACGCCCCCGCGACGGCTAGCGTGCTCGAGGAGCCACCGTAGGCGCCCGACCGCTCGTGTCCAGCGAGGCGGCCGGTCAGTCGGGTGCAGCAGCTGCTTGGCAGCCGCGGCGAGGAGCTGCGTCCGCGCAAGGCTCTGGCCGTCGTCCTGCCAGCGGGCGATGCGTTCGGTGACGATCGCTTGCAGCCAGCTCTCACCCAACCGCTCGGTCCGTGGTCGCTCTAGGTGATCACGAATGATCTCTCGTTGACGTGTTCGCCAACCCTTCCTCCCGGGGGTGAGTTCACCGGAGGCGACGGCCAGCTCCAGAGTGATCGCGGTGGAGCGCAGCGCGTCGAGTTCGACGGGTCCGACCGCATCGGACCACACGAACCCCCCGACATCGTCGGGGAGCACCCCAGAACGCCGAGCCGCGGCAAGGAAGGCACGAAAACCGGCGTCAGCCCCGTCGGTCTCGTAGGTGGCGATGATCGCTGCGGTCTGCGGCGCTCGGCAAAGCTCGGCGTACCGAGGCATGCCGGCGAGATCGAAGAACCGAGCCAGTGCGTCCGCGGTGTGCAGGTGCTCCTTGGCGTCCATCAGCCATTTGAACGGCAGCTCGTACCAGAGGAACTGCTGCACGACCGCCTGGTTGAGAGAACTGAGACCCTGATCACCGACGATCCAATCGAGCGCAGCAGAAGCCTCGGCAGCGGCTTTGGGATCAAGTTCGTCAAGACGCGCCAAGGCGTGCTCGATCACCGGGTCCGGCGTGGTCACGAACCCAAGTGTGGCAAGCGATCAGTCCCAGTGCGCTGCGATCTCGGCCCGTAGCGCCGACAAGGTCCCCGCCGCAATTGCGCACCTGGCCCGCTGCACCAGTGCAAGGAACCAATGAAGATTGTGCAGCGTGAGGAATCGCAAGGCGCTCGGTTCCTGCACCCGAAGCAGGTGTCGCAGATACGCGCGTGACCACCGGGCACAGACGCTGCAGGCACACGACGGGTCCAGGGGCTGAGGGTCCTTCGCGAAGCGCTGATTCCGCAGGTTGATCCGGCCCTCGCCGGTGAAGATCGTGCCGTGCCGGGCAAGGCGGGTCGGCAGCACGCAGTCGAACATGTCGACCCCGAGGGCGATGGCCTCGATGAGGCCAACCGGATCACCGACACCCATCAGGTAGCGGGGCTGATCAGGCGGAAGGATTTCGAGCGCCGCAGCGAGAGCCGGGAGCATCTCGTCTCTCGGCTCGCCGACCGACAAACCGCCGATGCCGTAGCCATCGAAACCGATCTCGACAGTCCGCTTCGCGCTTTCCTGCCGCAGTGCCGGATCGGTACCCCCCTGCACGATCCCGAACAGTGCCTGCGTACTCCCTGCTGACCACAAGCGCCTGTGCGCCCCTTTGGCACGCTCAGCCCAGCGTGCTGTGCGATCGACGGCGAGCCGCACGACCTCAGGTGGCGAGGGCAGCGACGGACACACGTCGAGCACCATCTGGATGTCGGCCCCAAGCGCGTGTTGGACCGCCACCGCACCCTCAGGTGTGAGTCGATGCGTCGACCCATCATACGTGGACCTGAAGGTGACCCCGTCATCATCGACGTCCGGTTGCAACGAGAAGACCTGAAAGCCGCCCGAATCGGTGAGCACATGCCCAGCCCACCCCATGAACCCGTGGAGACCGCCGTGCGCGGCCACGACTTCGGCGCCTGGGCGGAGCATCAGGTGGTAGGTGTTGGCCAGGACCACTTCAGCGCCGAGGCGCTCTAGGTCGTCGACGCCGATGGCGCGGACGGTACCTCGGGTGCCGACCGGCATGAAACACGGGGTGCGGAACGAGCCGCGCGCTGTAATCACCCGAGCACAGCGGGCGTTGCCATCCTGAGCGTCGACACCGAACGAAAGGACCGTCACCGATGAGGCTCCCCGCCGTTGCGCTCGCTGCCTGCACCGTCACCCCATAGGTCATGCCGGGTGAGCAGCATCGCGTCACCGAAAGACAGGAACCGGTAGTCGCGAGCCAGTGCAGCGTCGTACAGCTCACGCCACCGTGGCCCGATGAACGCATCGACCAGCACCAGGAGCGAGGAACGCGGCTGGTGAAAATTCGTGAGGAGGCGATCGACAACCGCGAACGGGTAGTCACCGCGGATGTACAGCTCGGTGCAGCCCTCGAGTTGACCGCTAGCAGCCGCGCTCTCAAGTGCGCGAAGTGTCGTCGTCCCGACCGCAACGACTTGTCGAGCCGATCGGCAGGCCTCCATCGTCTCGGCAGGCACCCGGTAGTGCTCCGCGTGCATGCGATGGTCCTCGACCTTGTCTGCCACGATCGGGCGGAACGTGCCGAGACCGACAACGAGTTCAACCGCCATGACGCCGATCCCACGGTCGCGGCACCGCTCGAGAAGCTCTTCGGTCAGGTGAAGCCCTGCTGTCGGGGCCGCAGCCGACGCCGGCCGTCGGGCATAGACGGTCTGATATCGCTCGGCATCTGCAAGGGGAACGTGGATGTAGGGCGGCAACGGCATGATCCCGACCTGCTCGATGAGCGCGAGTTCGGCGTCAACTGTGTTGGCGTGCGCTGACTCGCCGGCGCTGTCGACCGGACCCGCGAGCCCGACGAAGCGCAGTCGCCTTCGACCATCGCCGAGTTCCTCGCCGACCTCGATCGCCGGTCGGGAGCGACGTGGACGGGCCGCCCTCTTCGTCTGGTCCTCGGCCTCATCGGCGGGCCCGTCAATGAGTACCAACTGCTCCCCAGGTCGCACCCGCCGGCTTGGGCGCACCAGTGCCTCCCAGGATCCATCGGCATGCCGCTCGAGCAACAGCACCTCCACTGCACCCCCGGTGGCCCGGCGCAGGGCGAGTCGCGCCGGTAGGACACGAGTGTCGTTCACGACCAGGAGGTCGCCGGGCTCGAGCAGCTCGGGCAAGTCACGGACAAGTCTGTGGCTCGGCGGGCGCCCAGGTCCTTCGTCGACGAGCAGTCGCGCCAGGTCCCGCTCGGCACGCGGGTGCTGAGCGATACGCTCGGGCGGGAGCGGGTAGTCGAAGTCGTCGGTGTTCGACGCGTGCACTGGCATCAGCCGCAGCGTAGGTGCCGTTCCTGCCGCTACCGTCATTTCGGTGAACATCGGTATCTTCGCTGCTTCAACCCGCCGGCTAGACCGCGTCATCGAGCAGGCTCGCGCGGCGGCCGAGGATGGCTTCTCGTCGTTTTGGCTCCCGCAGGTGGCCGGGCTCGACGCCTTGACCGCAATTGCACTGGCCGGCCGCGAGGTCGCCGGCATCGGGTTCGGGACCGCGGTCGTCCCGATCCAACCCCGTCACCCACAGGTACTCGCTTCCCAGGCTCTCACCGTCCAAGCGGCCATCGGCGGACGCTTGGCGCTCGGTGTCGGGCTATCGCACCAATTCGTCGTGGAACACCTCTGGGGGCTGCCGTGGGACCGCCCAGTCCGCCGCATGCGCGACTACCTCGACGCGCTGTTGCCGTTGCTCAGCGGTGAACTGGTCGAGATTCGTAGCGGAACGGTGACCTGTGTCGGTTCCGTCCGTGTCGCTGACGTTGAAGCCCCGACGGTGCTGCTCGCCGCGCTGGGGCCGAGGATGTTGCGTCTCGCCGGAGAACGCGCCGCTGGAACGGTCACCTGGTGCAC
>JANZZE010000106.1 GCA_026419545.1 Acidimicrobiales bacterium | reverse complement strand
CATCAACACGGTGAACAGCGCGCCGGCTCCGAGACCGATCCCGCCGACGATGCGGCGCCCATAGCGGTCCGCCAGCATGCCGCCGACAACGATCGACAGGCCACCAGGCAGGTTGGTCAATACCTGCATGAGGGTGATCCGCAAGCCGTCGTAGCCGCGCTCGTTGCGCAGGAAGTCGTTCATGAAGCTCGACGCCGGTGCGAAGAACATCTGGAGGAGGAACGCCGAGACTGCCAGGATGATGAACCGACGAGCGTGCGAACGGTTCCCGGTACCGGCACCGGGAACGCCGAGTTCCTCTTGTGCCTCGAGGACTTCGAACCGGCGGGTTTCGGGTAGGCGTTTGGCGAGGCGTCGGGTTGGGATGATCATTACGAGCGGCACGAGGTAAAAGACCCGCCAGGCCCACGGGGCGAGGTCCGCGATCTTGAGGAATGAGACCACCCCGCCCGCGCCGAGTGCTGCAGTCATCGACAAGACGGACACGGAAAACGCCCGCGAGTTGGAGGGCATCTCCTCGGCGGCCATGATGGCCACGAGCAGGCCAATCGCGGCGCTGAAGGCACGGGCCAGGGTTTGAGTCGTCCCGAGAAAGATGAGGTTGGGGGCGAAGGCGCCGGCGGCGGCCAGCGCGATGCCCGTGTACGTGGCGAAGAGAAGCACCGCGCGTCGGCCTCGCCGATCCGCGAATGCCATGATGAACAAGGCGAGCAGCCCAGCGATTCGCACCCCGATCAGCACGAAACTGATCGACTGAGAAGACGCACCAAAATCGTCCTTGAAATAGGTGTTGGTTTGGCTGAGCAACACCCCGAGGTACCCGGCGAACGCCGAGAAGATGCACAGGATGCTCAGCGAGCGTGCCGCCCGGGCATCGAGCACATCCGGCGGTGCCCACCACAGAGTTTTGCCCGCGGCCGGCGGGTCGACGATGGTCCGGTTTATGAGCGGTACGAACAGACCGCTCCAAATGGACAGCGCTAGTTCGTATTCAGTCCTTTGGATGACCCGGTGGCGATGTGTGCTTCGGTCATCGCCCGCCGTTTCCTCGGTGTCCACGACCGTAACCGTTCGCTCGTAGTACTCGAACGGTCCATTTGCCAGCTCAAAGGTTCCTGGAGCAACCACTCGTTCGGCGATGGGTGAAGTGCGCGGTTCGAGAAGGTCCGCGAGACCAGCGTCGTCGACGATGCGCTCCACGGTGACGATTCGCCGGCGACCGTTGCGCCGGGTCCGGACGACCGGGGCCGTGACCGAGCTGTGGTGTGACCTCGCCCGTGTCATTACCTGTGTCCGTCCCCCTCGCTTCGGCTGCCTGCCGGTGGCTGCATGCACCGGACTCACCGGACTGTAGGCAGCGGGGGATGTGGTCGTCGTTTCGCCCGCCGCGCACGCGAGAGCATACTGGGGCCCGTGGAGCGTCTCTCGATCCGTCCGAGCGGTCCGCTCGCGGGCACCGTCGCGGTTGGGGGGGCCAAGAACTCAGTGCTCAAGCTCATGGCGGCGACGGTCCTGGCCGAAGGTCGCTACGTTCTGCGCAACGTTCCTGACATCACCGACGTTCGCGACATGGCGGATCTGTTGCGGGCCATGGGCGCGGTCGTCGAACGCAGTGCTCCCCACGAGCTAACCATCTATCGCCCTCCGGATACCGACCTGCTCCCAGAGGCCCCCTACGAACTGGTTGAGCGCATGAGGGCATCAATCGTCGTGCTCGGACCGCTCGTAGCGCGTTTTGGTCATGCCCGGGTCGCGATGCCCGGGGGTGACGATTTCGGTCCCCGTCCCATTGACATGCACCTGCGCGCCCTGGAAGCGATGGGAACCGAGTTCGAATTCCGCCACGGTTACATCGAGGCCCGAGCTGATCGGCTCGTTGGCGCTCGCATCCTGTTGGAGTTCCCGTCGGTCGGAGCGACCGAGAACGCATTGATGGCCGCGGTGTTGGCGAAGGGAACGACCGTCATCGACAACGCAGCCCGGGAGCCGGAGATCGCCGACCTTGCTGCGTTCTTGAACCGGATGGGCGCGACCGTTCTCGGTGCTGGGAGTTCGACCATTCGGGTCGAAGGCGTTGAGGAGCTCAGCCCTGTGGAGCACGTGGTGATCCCGGACCGCGTTGAGGCTGCAACCTTTCTCGCTGCGGTAGGTGTCGCTGGTGGCGAGATCACGATCACCGGCGCCCGAGCCGAACACATGGACATGCTCATCACCAAGCTCTGTGACATGGGCATGCGAATCTCCCACGACCACGAAGGGATCTGGGCGATGGCACCTGGGCGCTTGCGGGCTATCGACGTGTCGACGTTGCCATATCCGGGGCTGGCGACGGATTACAAGCCGCTGTTGGTGGCCATGCTCGCGGTGAGCGATGGTGTTGGGATCGTGACTGAGAACCTATTCGCCGGTCGGTTCCGATACATCGATGAGCTGGTCCGTATGGGCGCGGACATCCGGGTCGAAGGTCATCATGCGGTGGTTCGGGGTAAGCCGATGTTGTCAGGCGCGCCGGTCCGGGCTCACGACATCAGGGCGGGCGCGGCGCTCGCCGTTGCGGGCCTACGGGCGGAAGGCGAAACCATCGTGACCGATGCGGCTCACATCGATCGGGGGTATGAGGATTTCGCTGGGAAATTGGCTGCGTTGGGGGCCGACGTTTCGGCGAATTGACGCGCTGGCGAGCGCCGTCTTTCCGGACTGATCGGGGCCCGTACTGCCAAGTTTGCTCGACGGACTCGCTGAGGCTCGTTCTGGACACCACCCGAGTGCCCTTGCGTCGTGGTCAACCAGCATTTGCGGAGCTCTCCATCAACACGCACTCACCCTGCACCCCCGACGCGTGCCCTTGCGTCGTGGTCAACCAGCATTTGCGGAGCTTTCTGCGCGCCAAACATGTGATAGAGACGGGCACCGCGGGTAGCGCCTCGCCGGGTTCGCGGTCGACGCCAGGCGCGGATTTTGCGCCGGTGCCGGGGAAGACCGCGGTGATCCGTGCTGGTCGCGTGTCGGGAGGAGGGCCAGACCCGAGAGGCCATGAGGAACGCACCGGAAGACCGCGGTGATCCGTGCTGGTCGCGTGTCGGTGTCTGTACCGGTGATGATCTGGGGAGATTCGCAAGTGGAAGGGGATGAAACGGTCGAGGTCCAGGTGACCGGGGTGTCCGGTGGGGATATTGGCGAAGGTGATGGAGCACCGGTGGTTACGATCCAGGCACTGGCGTGCGATTGGGCGTGGGAGACGTGTCGTTCGTAGAGCCGGACGTGTCTGGGTCGATGGTGAAGGACGCTTCGGGGGTAGTGCCGTTGACGTTGTCGGCGCCTCAGCCGTATCCAGGTGTCGTCGGTGGGATCTGACATTGACTGGGTGTCGGTCGCACCAGGTTGGTATCACACGGTCGCTGTGCAGGGTTGCTGAAGGCCGTGCGGAGTCGCTGAACCGTCTCGGGTGGCCGCCGGTTCGGGTCAATCTAGGTCGCTGTAACAACGGGCGCCGTTTGGCATGTTGGTACCCACCTGCGAAAATGTCACACGCCGATAGTGGAAATTCTCCAATGTTCATCGGCGTTAGGAGCAACGTGCCCGAACCGCAGTCCGATTCCGAGGTCACCAGCAAGGTCAGCCCGTTTGCGGGAGACGCCGACCCCGCGGCGGGAGCTGTGGCTCCCCCTGACTTGACGAGTAACGGCTCGTCGGGTTCCGGACCTGACTCCGCCAGGGTGCTCGACCGAGCTGAGGTCGAGCGGGTCATCGAGGTCATCCGGCCCGCAATCCAAGCTGACAACGGTGACATCGTGCTCGTCGATGTCGACGAAGCAACCGGGGTCGTCACCGTGGAACTGATCGGGGCGTGCGTTAGCTGTCCGGCATCGACCGTGACTCTGAAGGCGGGTATTGAGCGAATTCTCAAGGATCGGGTTCCGGGGGTGGCCGGGGGCGTCGACGTCGCGCAGGCTGGATCGGTGCTGAACGAGACGCCAGTCAGCTTGTAGTACCGGTTTTGCCGGTGCGGGTTCGTGCGCGCGGCCCGCGTAGGCGTGCCGAGTCGGGGGGTCGGGGCGAGCGATTTCTTGCCGGTGCGGGTTCGTGTCCCCAGCCTGCGTAGGCTGCGGGCTTATGACCCGAGTTCGGTCCAACGAACCCGCGGCCGTGTTCGCTGCCGCGGTCGACGGTGACCGTTCGGCGCTCGCGCGCCTGCTCACCCTGGTCGAACAGGGAGGTGGTCCTGCCCACGAGGTCGGCAAGCTGGCACACGCTCGGAGCGGCCGGGCTGCGACGGTGGGTATCACCGGGGCGCCCGGCGCAGGCAAGTCGACGCTGACAAGCGCGCTGATTGGGCGAATCCGTTCCGACGCTCACCGTGTCGCGGTTCTCGCAATCGATCCGACATCTCCGTTCTCAGGAGGCGCCATCCTCGGGGACCGGGTGCGCATGGGTGAGCATTCGCTCGACGATGGCGTGTTCATCCGATCGATGGCGACCCGTGGCCATCTTGGCGGCCTTGCTTTGGCGACCCCGGAGGCGGTGCGAGTCCTCGATGCCGTCGGCTATCCGTGGATCCTGATTGAAACGGTGGGGGTTGGTCAGGTCGAGGTGGAGGTGGCGGGGGCGACGGACACGCGAATCGTCGTGCTCAACCCAGGTTGGGGGGACGCGATTCAGGCCAACAAGGCCGGGCTTCTCGAGATCGCGGACATCTTCGTGGTGAACAAGGCGGATCGACCTGGCACGAAGGAGACCGTTCGGGATCTCGAACAGATGCTGGAACTATCGGGTCGTAGGGATTGGATCCCGCCCATCGTCACGACGGTCGCGACCTCCGCCGATGGGGTCGACGAACTCTGGGAGCAGATCGGGCGTCACGGGAAGCACCTGATTGCCTCAGGTGAGCTGATGAGACGCCGCACGGATCGGCTCACCGATGAGCTGCATCGGATTTTGGCTGAGCGGCTTCTTCAACAGGCCCGAGAACTGGGGCGGGGCGAGCGTTTCAACCAGCTCAGAGCTGAGGTCGTGGCTGGCAACCTCGATCCATGGACCGCGGCCGACGAGTTGCTCAGCACCGGCTCCCCCTGATGGGTGCTTTTGTCCCCCGTATTGAATGGTGTTTCGCACCCGTCAGGGATGGGGACACTAGGTTGCGGGGTCATGTCTGGCGATACCGCAACCCCTGATTCTCCCCTTGTACATCTTGAGCAGCGCGACGACGGTGTCGCTGTGATCACGCTCGACAACCCGAAGGTCAATTCCTTGTCGACCGCTGTCCTCACTCGGCTGGGCGAGGTGATAAGCGCTCTCCAGGCTGACCTGCCGGGAGCCGTGGTTGTGACCGGCGGTCCTCGAATTTTCGCCGCGGGCGCCGATATCGCCCAGTTCGGCGGTCCCGATGAGGCTCGGGTTTACGGCCGACTCTTTCTCGAGACGTTCAACCGGCTCGCGGCGCTTCCCCGGGCCACTTTTGCGGCCATTTCCGGCTACGCGCTGGGCGGCGGCTGCGAACTCGCGCTTGCGTGCGATTTCCGTATCGCCGCGGATTCCGCCAAGCTCGGCCAGCCCGAGATCTTGCTTGGCATCATCCCGGGTGGTGGAGGAACCCAGCGCCTTCCCCGGCTGGTCGGGCCGGCGGTGGCGAAGGACCTGATCTTCACCGGTCGCCATGTGTCTGCGACCGAGGCGCAACGAATCGGCCTCGTCGACGAGGTCGTTCCAGCCGCCGACCTACTCGATCACGCCATCGAACGAGCGGCGCACCTTGCCAGTGGCGCGGTTGTCGCCCAGGGCTTGGCCAAGCGGGCGATCGACGAGGGACTCGACTGTTCGCTCTCGGTCGGCCTCGAACTCGAACAGGAGCTCTTCGTAGAGGTGTTCCGTACCGAGGACGCATCCATCGGCGTCAAGTCGTTCCTTGAACATGGCCCGGGGAAAGCGACGTTCACCGGCCGCTGAGCAAACTCGTGTCAGCGTCGAGACCCGAGCGATGGTTCGCTTGTCTGCTCGCGATTTGGTTGAGTGGCGCCGTTTGAACCAACCCCATGTCAGCGTCGAGATCAAGGGTAATCCGGAATCCGCAGCCGAGGCAGCGTCTCTGCGTGACGACCCAGACCCGACGGGATGGTGCCTCGAGGTCCCGATGTCCGCTGAACACGCCTTTTCGTGACAACGGCAACTCGAGCAGGGGCCGATGAGATGTTGCCTCGAAGTTCTCACGCGTCCAGGCGCGGCGGGAACCGAGTGCGGTACCGATAAGTTGACAACCAGTGTCAGCTATCGGCCCGTTCGGGCCACCCGAGTCACCCTGGAGTGGTCCAGCGCCGGGCCAACCCTTCCAGGTTTGTTATCGCCACGGCGATCGCCGGGCAGGTGTCTCCTGCCAGCGTTGTGGCCGACCGATCTGCCCCAGCTGCATGGTGCAGGCTTCCGTTGGCTTCCACTGCCCGGAGTGTGCCCGCCAGGGCCGGGTCCACGTCTACAACGCGAGTTCGCTCAGACGTCTCGATCGTCCGGTTGTGACGATGACGCTCATCGGACTCAACGTGGCGGTGTTCCTGGCACAAATCCTCTCCGGCGGCGATAACACCGGTGTACGAGGGGCGATCGCCGACAAGGGGCTACTCATCGGGTATGGGATCACCCGGCGGTTCGACGAAATAGGTGTTGCGGCTGGCGAATGGTGGCGACTCGTGACCAGCGGATTCCTTCATGCCGGCATCTTCCACCTCGGCATGAACATGCTGGCGTTGTGGATTCTCGGGTCGCAGCTCGAACCGGTGCTGGGTCGGGCGCGTTTCTTCATGTTGTATCTGACGAGCCTGCTTGGTGGATCGTTTGCCGTCATGTTGATCAGCCCGACCGATCCAACCGTCGGTGCGTCCGGGGCGATCTTCGGGCTTTTCGGCGTCGCGTTCGTGTTCCAGCGTTCTCGGGGTATCGACCCGTGGAGGTCAGGTGTTGCTGGCCTGATCTTGGTGAACCTTCTGTTCACCTTCACGGTGCCCGGGATCTCCATCGGTGGTCACGTGGGTGGCCTGGTTGGTGGGGCACTCGCTGCGTATGCCGTGATCGAGATTGACAAGCGCAGTAGCTCGGTTGTGCCGGCGGTGGCGGCGTGTGCCCTGCTTTCCGCGTGCTTCGTGTTCGGAGCGATCTGGGCTGCGATTTCATACGCCCATCCGCTGCTGCGGTTTTGATTACGCCTTGACGTTGCCACACGATCTCGAACGCGGCAGGGGCCGCAGCGAGGTCTTCGACACGTTCATGGTCCGTTACGGTCAGATACCGGCGCTACTCGTCGGTACCGGTGGACACGTCGACGAGCCGCGCTACCGCTACTGGTGGCGCCGATCGGCGTCGGCTGCTGGTGGAACGAAACAGGGAACGACAGCGGCTACGTCTGCTCGATATGGTGCTTGAGCGCCTCGAGATTGCCCCTCCACAGGCGACGCAGCACCGGCGACGCGACCGCTGCACCGAGCGGTCCGCCGAATCGCCAGGGAAACCGCAAGCGCTCCTCCCAGATGACTTTGGTCCGCTGCCGACCACGGGACCGGAGGCGGAACGCACCGGTCCCGGTGACCAAGCCGGTGTGTCGGACCCCGAGTACGCGTGGGGGGCGCCATTTCGTGACTTCCATGACGTCGATGGTTCGAAACGGCCCGACGCGGGTCCGGCACTCGAACATCGTGCCGCGGCCGGTGCGGCGCAGGCTCTTGAACCGGATCGACTCGGCGTCACGCATCCAGACCACGTGACCTTCGATATCGGCGATATGTGACCACACGTCGGCGCGGGGCGCGTCGATGGTGACCGCAACTCGGATCCGGGCCATGCGGGCATGCTAGGTAGCGGCTGAAGTTGAGCGGCTCGGTTCATCGCGTCCGGCGCCGTTCGACGGCGATCACTATGCTCCGGACGCTGACCAGACGGTTCGGGGCGTGTGGTCGTGCTCCCGCCTGGTGGGTTCGACGGCGATCACTATGCTCCGGACGCTGACCGGCGCCGAGGCCGGGTCAGGCCGACACCTCGAAAGCGGGCGAGGCTTAGCGATCGATTGAAAGCAACCGAGCGCAAACGAGAGGAAGAGGAGCGGAAAGTTGACTGACACGCTAGGTCTACTCATGCCGCTCGTGCAGTCCCAGCTGAAGCCAGGCGAGGAACTCATCGCCGCTGTTCGTGTCAACTACAACGGTGCGACTCAGCCGAATACCTTCAGTTTCCAAGCCGGTCTTGCGTCTATTCCCGGGGCGGAGACCACGTTTGTGGGGAAGCCGGATCCTGATCTGTTGGTGTCGTTCCCTTCGGCCAACCAGATGGCGGTCGGCCTGACCGGCGGGCGTTTGTTGGTCACATCGCTTGGGTTTCGCGGGAAGCCCAAGGCGTTCCTCGGTTCCGTGCCGCTGTCGGCTGTCGTCGAGGTCCACGCCGGTGAGGTTCGGTTTGGGCAGTTGGTGCGGCTCGTGCTCAAGTCGGGCGCAAGTGTCGATCTCGAGCTGATGAAGGGCGAAGACGGCGATACCTTCTTCGAGAATTTGAAGGCGCTAGTCGGGGCGGGAACGGACAATCGAGCGATCAAGGTAGACCCCGTGCCGCCACCGACGCCGATCATCTCTCCCGAGTCGGCGGGTGGCGGGTCCGGCGACTGACGAGTTGCGAGTATTGGTGGTCCGATTCATGACGGTCGCCGCCATACCGAGATGTGGTCCGTGCTGTGTGGCGTAAATGGATCACGTCGCCAGCTTGACCACCGGTGTTCGAGTTCGAGTCCAGCGGCGTCGGCCATTGCATCCAGCTCGGCCACACTGGCGTAGCGGAGGTGAAAGGGCCGAAGCGTGACCGAGCCGTCGCGCAGCTCTATGTAGTGGCCGCTGATTGTCTGCTGCGTGGGGTTTCGGCGCGCTGCGCTCAACACGAGCTGTTGCGCGGTCATTGAGCGGATGGCCACATCTTCCTGACCTGAGTCGCCGTCGTCGGGAGGCACGAACGCCTCCACCACAAAGCGCCCCCCGGGGATGAGCACGTCGCTGACGCGGCGGAAGCATGCGGCCTGCGCATCAGCCGACAGCAGTCCGAAGATCGTGTTCCCTGCCGCGAAGACCAGTGCGCAACGTTCGGTTGCTGTGGCACTACTCGGTTCGGTAATCGCTGGTGCCAGCGGCGCAGCGCCCGGTCCGGTGTTTGCTGGAGGTGGCGGCTCGGCCGCCGTGTTTGGGCGTGGTGGCACCTGAACCGAGCCGAGGTCGCCGAGGGTCACTGCGATCTTCTCACCCCCAGGTTTGCTCCGCAGCCGTTCGATCATCTTGGTCGACGCGTCGATGCCGCGGACGTCGAAGCCGCGTTTCGCCAACGGTAACGCCAAGCGTCCAGTCCCGATCCCGAGTTCCAGGATCGGTTGGCGAGGGTCGGCGAGTTCGGCCAGCGTGTCGACTGTCTGGGCCGAGGTCTCATCAGGTGGGTACCAATCGTCGTATATGTCGGCGAACCGGTCACCGTAGGTCGAGGGTTCGTACCCCTCCATGGCCCACCTCCTGGCACAATGGGTCCCCATCGGATCGAATATCCGGGGGAAGTGTGGAGCAGGTTCCGTCGACACAACCAATGGGGGGTCCGCCCTACCCTGGCCCGGCTGGTTCGTCGAGCCGTGCGGAGCAATCGACTGACACCACTGGTGCCGCCGACTTGACCGGTGCGCCACGCCCATGGGTATCCCCAGAAGCGGGTTCGGCGCATGCCGTTGCGCGCCAGGACCCGTTGGCCTCGCGATCCTCAGCACCCTCGCGGCAAGCACCATCGAACGAGTCGGCGCAGCCTCGTCTTCCCGTGCCGCTTCGCCCGATGACAATTTCTGACATCCTCGACGGTGCGTTCGCGGTTCTGAAGGCACGGCCGGGGAAGGTGCTGGCCATCAGCGCCGCAACCGTGCTGCCGGTGCAGCTGTTGGGCGCGTTGCTGTTGCGTGGAACCTATCTCGGAGGAGCTGGGTCCGTTTCAGTGACCGACATCTTCGCGACGGGCACCGACACTGGGGCGTGGTCGGACGCGTCGGCGCCCGCGCTCTTCATCCTCATCGTTGTCCAACTCGCGGCGCAGAATCTTTCGCTGTTCTTCCTCGGTGGGGCCGTGGCCCGATTGGTCTCAGCCTGGTATGCCGGGGGTGACATAACGGCCGCCGAAGCCCTGCGCGCGAGCTATCGCCGGGGGCACCTGCACCTCGCCGCCTGGTTCCCCCTGTTCGTGTTGAAGGCGGTGTGCTCCGTGCTCGTCTATTGCGTCTTTGGGCTGGGAGCTATGCCCTTCGTGGTGACCGCCTTCTCGTTGACGGCCATCGTCATCGTGGTGGAGGATCTT
>JANZZE010000105.1 GCA_026419545.1 Acidimicrobiales bacterium | reverse complement strand
CGTATGCCCGACACATCTGCTCCCCGAGATACACCAGCGCATCCCGCCACACCTTGGCATCCTGTGCGGCGCAGACGGTAGCTACAGTCGACCGGGCCGCCGCCCACGCACCCCGGTCTGTCGGCAGCGGGATCTGCAAGACCTGACTGGCCGCAAGCTTGATTGCGTCTCCTGATAGTGCCGCCCCAGCAAAATTGCTCAAGGCCCACGCGCTCACCGGCGGGGCGAGGAGAACGGCCGCGACGTCGAACAGTCGCTCGGCGGGCGCCTCGACCGAGATAACCGGCACCGACGGCCACAGATTTCCGACGATGTCAACCGTTGCCTCGAGCACCCGCGTCTGGGTCGCGACGAGCACCTTGGGCATCAGGCGGGCGCGACCCCAACGACTCAGGGGGCTCTCTGGATCGAGTTGGTCAAGGTCGACGACCGGTGCAGCCCACCGCCGTCGAGCGAACTTGGTCGCCCTGCGCCCCCACAGGCAACGTCCGGGGTCGACCAGACCGCTGGTCACGAGCCGGGGACGGCGTTCGCTGTCATCAGTGGAACCCTCGGTGACGAGTTGCGTCAGCCCGTAGTACTGGTCCCGGAACCCGGCAGTTGCGCGGCAGAGATCCCCGAGCGTGCCGCTACGTTCGTCTAGCTCGACCAACGGCACCCCCAGCAAGTCCGCCGTCAAGAACCCCCACGTCGAAGCATTCGCCAGGTCACCGCGCCCGCACGCAACCCTGTCCAGCGCTGGCGCAGGTTCCACGGAGCGGCCAATGAACCGCGCGATGGGTCGGCTCTGGCAATCGGCACCACTTGCCTCTCCGATAGGACCGGTGGCGACGCGACGCCGCAGGAACGGTGCGCACACCCGGACGTGCGCCTCAAACACCGAGTCGGTCGCCAACCAAAAGGCTTCGAGTTCCGAGCCTTCGAGCAGCCCGGCCCGGGCCGGGGCCGCGTCCCTGGCAACCAGAAAGCTCTGCGGCATGATCAACGCGGCGTGGCCACCCGGCCGGGTCATCCCCAGCGACGCAACAAGAAACAAGGTTGCCGTGTCAGCGTAACGGTGCGCGGCCGGGCCAAGCCGACTGCGCAGCACCTGGGTTTCCTCGGCGGTCCGGGCAGTCCGATGCCCGAGCTGGCTTTGAAAGGGCGGATTCCCGATGACCAGGTCGAATCCCTCCAGGGGAGGTGCCACCCATGCGTCCAAACCAGCGGTGAGTGTGTCGGTACAGGCAGCGTGTTCCAGCGGGAGTACCTCCCCCGCCCACACAGCAAGCGACAGCCGAGTCGCCAACAGCGCGACGGGATCGAGGTCAGCGGCCCAGAGCTGGCACCGGACAATCGAGGCCGGGTCGTTACCCTGCTTGGCGAGCGCCTCAGCCGCGGCCAACAGGAAGATGCCACCTCCCACCGTAGGATCGCACACGGTGAGCCGGGCTCGACGCTCCCGATCCCCGAGATCGAGCGCGATACGACATAGCCGGCGAGCGACGTGGAGCGGGGTGTAGACCGCGCCGGAGTCATGTCGCTCGCGCGGCGCTAAGACCGCTTCGCGTAGTGCGCCGAGAATCTCCGGTCCCACCGGCGCGTCCGGCGGCGGGACAGCATCAAGAAGCTCCCGCGGGGATAGCCCGACCAGCGACTTGTCCGCAGTCACCAGTGTCTCTCGGACGGCACGTAGCGCGGCCGGTCGGCCACGAGCGAGATGAAGCGCCGTTGCCGCCAGAAGAACCTCGACGGGAGCCTCCGTGGCGTAAGACGCGGAGGCCACCGGATCGTCCGTGGCATCGAACGGGGAGCCCACCGGATCGTCCGCAGTCCGGCACCGGGAAGCCGCGTAAGGCTCGGAGGTGGTCAACCGTTGAGAATGAATACCGAGATGTTGTAGTTCCCAAAGCCGGCCAGTGCGCCACTCACTGAGGCATCGCCTTCAGCCCCTGCGGCAGCTCGCAGCGTCACTGTCTGTGCACCGCCAGGGCCGATGTTCCCCTGAGCCGGCTCGACGATCACCTTGTTTCCCCGGAGAATGAACTGGGCACTCATACCGCCATCGTTACGCAGAGTCAGGGTCGTTGAGCCACCCTTGGCAATGTTGATCCTGGCCCCGTTCGGGATACTCGGGACGATGTTGCCTGGGGGTGGCGCCGGCGTTGTCGGTGGCGCAGTGGGAGCAGGCGTCGTCGGCGCAGCGGACGGGGCCGTCGTTGGAGCAGTTGTCGGCGCTGTCGATGCTGTCGACGGCGCAGCGGCCTCCGTGGTCGAGCTGCTCTCGCCGGCTGTCGTGTTGGTGGTCGTGGTCTCCTGACCTTTGGTCGTCGACGGGCTGTCGCCACCGCCGGTCGTGGCCGCCGTGGTGGTGGTGCTCTCGCCAGTCGCCACGTCCTCTTTCTTGCTTCCGCCAGACATGGCGACCGCAGCAATCACGACCAGCAGGACGACTGCGGCGGCAACGACGCCGATGATCATCCCCTTGTTGGACTTCTTGACAGGTGCTCCGGTTGACGTTGGAGGGCCGCTTGAAGGCGGCGCAGTCCCGACCAATGCTGCCGGTACCTCCGGCGCGGGCGGCTGCGGCGGGCTATACGAGTGAGCAACTGTTTCGGTGACAAGTGTGTCGTCAGCGGCAGTTCCCACTAATGGCTCTGCCACTCCCCAACTCCCCTCCGCGGGAGCGGGTAGCGGTTCCACGACACTCGGATCCGCATACAGCACGGCAGCTGGCTCAACCGGTGCGTCCGGTTCATTCGGCACGTCGCCTGGTTCCTCAACCAATTGGTCATAGCCGAAGTCTTCCGCCAGGTCTGGACCCGCCGCGTCACCACTTTCGACCCCGACAACAGACGTGCCGCTATGTTCAGCCTCAGCTACGAGCGTTTCGGCATCAGCAGTGGCGACCTCAACCGCGTCGCCGTACGCAATCTCGGCGATTGACGCGTCGACGGCCAGCGCCCCGCCGTGGTCCTCCTCATACGCGCTGTAATCGTCAACGCCCTCGATGGCCACCGGGGTGCCACATTCACCGCAGAACGCCGCGCCCGTCGGCAACAGAGCGCCACACGCACCGCACGCGTACTGGATCTCCTCGGAAGCGGCCGCCTCGGTCAGGGTGTCCGCGGCAACGTCTTCCTCTCTGGTCTTGCTGCCGGGACGGCCCAGCGAGAACAGCGTGCGCGGGGGCTGGATCCCCCGGCCGTCATTCGTCCCGTGTGCCATCGGTCGTCATCCCCGTCTTGTCACGCGTCCAGCGCACGCGTCTTCTGCCTCAACCACGCCTGTAACAAGGCGACCCCAAGCCGCGCGGCCCAGGTGCACCCTGTTTCTGTCGGCAGAACCCCTCGGTCGCTAGAGCACTCCGACCTGATTTCTCCGCGCGTCGGGCTCTTCGCCGCCTTCTCTCTATAGATGCATGTCTAAGGTTGCGAAGGAGGATTGTCAAAGTGTTCCGTACGACCAGATCAAGACGATCCCGCAGCGACACTCGGCGTTGGAACCGCGTCGGCGGGAGGTCGAGGCTTGCTGCCACCTCCGGCTGGCGCAATTTCCAGATGAACCCGTCGTAGAAGACGTGGAGCCCACCGAGAGTGAAGAACACCACGGCGTACGCGATTGGCTCGCCGAGACGATCAAGGGCGAAGACGATCCCTGCAACAGCGGTGAAATGGATGAGAAAGAACTCCGGCCTGCCCGTCCCAGCCCCGACCATCCGACCGACCAGCGATGAATCCCCCGATCGATATCGCCGGCCGATGCTGTGGTTGACGATGAGGAAATACTCAAGCGCGTGCGCACCAACCTAGCCCATGAGGCCGGCGAGGGGATCGGCCAAAATGGCGAGGAACAACGTCGCGGTCGAGCCAACGTACAGCCATTTGGCTGGGTTCGCCGACCTGGCGCGCGCTGACCCGAACTCGCGCCGTGTCCATCGCAACAGCATGCTCGCCGCCACCATGACTGTGGGAACCACCAGCCATCTCGCAGCTGGTTGCAAGGAACTCAGGACATCGACCGCCTGCTCGTTGTTCTCACCCAAGCTGACCGCCGCGGCCTTCTCCGGGGTGCGGGGATCGGCCGCCACCCACACAAACGCGAGCATCAGCCACGAGAACAACATCACGAGTTCGCCACGACCGTCGGTCTGACCGACCTTGCGCCCATAGATCCGGGTGATCCCGTACCGCTGCATGAGAGTGTGTTCTGCGTTCCACAGTCCGCCGGCTATGGCCAACACCAGCGGATTGATCATGGCCACGAGGGCAGTGAGCAAAACGAAGATCACCGGGCTCACACTAAACAATCGAGGACGCACCCGGAATTGTTTCGAATCGCCGTAGACAATGAACAACGTCAAGGGTTGGTGTTAAGAACAACAGCAACAAGACGCCCAAGACGAAGTGGTCCAACAAGGCGTGGTCGGCGCCTTCGAGCATTCGGGTGATCTCAAAAAGGGCACCCAACACAACGCCATCGCGGTATCGAGAAACGGCCCGTGCACCCACTGCACGCGGGGCCGGACACCTAGCCGTTCAGCTGCACCAACCACGCACAACCGCACCGACTCACGTTAACCCGATCGAGCCGACCACCGGAGCGGCGCCAGCCTCTACGATGCACGAGCACGACCACAACGGAAGGCGTAGACCATGACCGAGGCGGCGGAGATGGCAGCAATGGACCCAGTTACTGCCGACGACGACGAGCGCCGGCAGGCCCAGGTGGCGATACACGTAGATCGGATCGCGGAACAGGGCTACACGATCGTGGAGAACGCAATAGACCCCGATCTCGTCGAGGCACTCAACGCCGAGCTGGAGCGGCTTGAACGAGATCTCGACGTCAAACCAGCCAAAAACGACTTCGAAGGCACTCGCACTATCCGAATCTACAACTTGCTCGTCCACGGCAAGGTGTTCGAGCGGATACCGATTCACCCCAACGTGCTCCCAATCGTCGAAGGGGTACTCGACAAGGGATGTCTCGTCTCGTCGCTCTCCTCGATCAGCATCATGCCGGGCGAAACGGCGCAGCCGATTCACGCAGACGATCAGCTCATCCCCATCCCCAAACCCCATCCCCCGGTCGTGTGTAACACGATGTGGGCGCTGACTGATTTCACCGAGGAGAACGGCGCGACCCGCATCATCCCCGGCTCACACCGGTTCGACCACAACCCTGACTACTTCGGCACCTACGACTCCATCCCCGCTGAGATGCCTCGGGGGAGCGTACTCATCTGGCACGGAAGTCTCTGGCACGGCGGTGGTGCCAACCGCAGTTCCGAACGACGGGTCGGGATCGCGATGAACTATTGCGCTGGCTACATCCGCCAACAGGAGAACCAACAGCTCGGCATCCCCCGCGCCATCGCAAAGGGATTTGAACCCAGATTGAGAGAACTTGTCGGCTACAGCGTCTACAACGCACTGATAGGCCATATCGATAAGAAGAACCCGGTGTTCCTCCTTGACGCTGGCGGCGACCACCGTATGGTCTGGGACATTTGACTCGGTCTGGGCATGCAATCCTGAGCGCCGCAAGCGCGGCCCGACAGCGCGATGCCCGGCTGCCACCCAAGAACGCGTATCCAAGCGCGGCCATCCTGCAACACTGGTAGTGGATGGGGTACTGCGCCGAGAGCAGACGCAGCAGGTCGGTACGGAACGCGACGATGGGCAACGGGCAGATGGGTGATGCAGCGAGCAGGAACACGAGGCTACGGCGATGACCGACACCTTCGCCATGGCCCGGGCCCGACGAGCCCTCAGCGAAGCTGGTCTCAACTATCAGATGCCACTCGAGCGCGCCTCGAGCGTGACCAACGAGGTTTGGCTTTCTCCCGAGTATGTGATCCGGGTCAACCGTCAGCCCAACCAACGGTTGCGGCGTGAGGCGCTCATAGGTCCAGCGCTGCCGCCCTCTGTCAACTACCCAGAGGTGGTCGCCTACGGGGGACAGCTCGGCGCGGACTGGCTGATCGCACGCCGCCAACCGGGCAACGTGCTCAGCCGATGCTGGCCCTCAATGAGCATTGAGGAACGGCGCGAAGCTGTCCGCCAGTTCGCCAACATCCTCCGGAACTTGCATCAGGTGACTGCCCCGCCTGACCTACCTGAGATTGCGACACCGCAACTGCTCGACGGACGTCGCTTCCACACCACCGAGCCACTCCTCGAGGCGCTCGAGAAGGCAGAAACATTCCAACACGTCGACCGAGGGTTCATCGCCGAGATACGCCGCATCGTCGAGGACCTCGCCCCCAGCATCGAGCCGTTCAACGTACCGACCCTCATTCATGGGGATCTGCACTTCGAGAACGTGCTGTGGGACAACCTCCACATCACGGCGCTGCTGGATTTCGAATATGCCCGAGCCGGCCCGCCCGATCTCGACCTGGACGTTTTCCTTCGGTTCTGCGCCTACCCGTTCCTACACGTCGCCGAGGATTACGAACACCTCACCAGAGCCGAAGACTACGCGCCAATCCCCTATTGGCTGGCCGACGACTACCCGGAACTGTTCGCGACGCCGAAGCTGTTCGAACGGACCCAGCTGTACTCGATCGCATATGACGTCCGTGAACTGCTGCAGTTCCCACCGGCCCGTCCTCCACGAGAACTTTCCCGGTACCACCCCTACAACCGGCTAGAACTCGTCGTACGGGGAACGAGTCATCTCCACCGTCTCGCTGGTCGCCTTGCCTTCGACGCGATGAGCTACGAGGCCTTGGTGACCCCGACGATTCCCTACGTCGCTTACGACGCGGTACCACCGTTGGCTCGAAGCTCAGAGGCCTGACCGTCAACGTACGGCGCATCGCTGTCATCGGAGCGTCGCGTGATGCCACCCATAAACAACACAACAGATGAGCCGACGATGGCGAACAGGCTTGTCCAGATGTTCACCCGCACACCGAGGATCAGGCTCGCGGTGTCGGCACGTAGCGACTCGACCCAGAGCCGCCCGAGGAAGTAGCCACCCACATACGCAGCGAACAACCTACCCGGCCGGAGTACTCGCTTCTTGTCCAGCCAGAGCAGGAACACGACGAGTGCGAGGTTCCAGAGCGATTCGTAAAGAAAAGTCGGGTGAAAGGTCGTCCCGGGTTGGTAGCCGGCGGCAACGGCACGTTCGGGCGAAACCTCCAGACCCCAAGGAAGCGTGGTGGGTCGCCCAAAGAGTTCCTGGTTGAACCAATTGCCCCAACGGCCGATGGCTTGTGCCAGCGGGATACATGGAGCAGCCATATCGAATGCGGCCGGCAACCGAATGCCCATACGACGAGCCACGATCACGCCCACGAGCGTGCCGCCGATGATCCCACCAGGGATACCGAGTCCCCCCTGCCACACATAGAGCGTTTCGATCGGCCGATCCGGGAAGTAGGTCTTCCAATCAGTGATGACGTGGTAGAGGCGAGCCCCGACCAGGCCGGCCGGTACCGCCCACATGGCAATCGTGACGATGTCATCGGGATTCCCGCCACGCTCGGACCACCGACGACGCCCGAGCCCGACCGCCGCGAGCACACCGAGAGCGATCATCAATCCGTACATCCGAAGGTTCAACGGGCCGAGCCGCAGGCGGTCGGAACCCGGTGACGGGATCGACGACAGCACCATCATGGCGCTGGTGGTAGTCGCGGTGAGCACCGGCTCAGCCTAACGACCACGCACATCCACCGTGAACGACAACAAATCGTCTAATCAGTGTGAAAACAGCTCGGGTCCGAAGGCGTACAAGTCATCGGCGCCAGCGGTGACTGGCGCGACGAGGCCCTGAACCTGGGGCAGGATCTGCTCGCAGAAGAAGCGGGCCGTCGCGATCTTCGACTGCAACAACGCCTCATCGCCCTTGCCGCTCTCAAGCAATCGCTTCGCGGCGAGCGCCGACTTGGCCATCAGCCACCCCGCGGTCACCAGCGAGAACATCCGCAGGTAGGGCGTGGCGCCTGCAAGTGCGTCACGCGGGTCTTCGGTGCCGTGCGTCATGATCCAGTTCGTGGTGTCCGCGAGCGTGGTCAATGCGTCAGCCAGATTCGACCGGATCGATACCAGGTCCTCACCGCCCCGTAAGAGCGCTGGATCAAGCATGGCGATCATCGCCAGGAAGTCCGTGACGACGTCGCCTCCCTGCATCGGGAGCTTGCGGCCAACCAGGTCGATGGCTTGGATGCCGTTGGTCCCTTCGTAGATCGCGGTGATACGAGCATCCCGATAGTGCTGGGGCACCCCAGATTCCTCGATGTAGCCCATGCCGCCGTAGACCTGGACTGCGAGCGACGTCACCTCAATCCCTGTATCGGTGCACCAGGCCTTGGCGATGGGTGTGAGCAGGTCGACCAGGAACTTGCGGTGCTCACGGATTTCGGGATCTGGGTGATACAGCGAGAAGTCGATCGACTCCGCTTGCATGTAGATGATCGCCCGCATCGCTTCGATGTAGGCCTTCATGGTCATGAGCATCCGACGGACATCAGGGTGTTCGATGATCGGCGACTGCTCACCGGGGGGAGCACCGATTGCTCGGCCTTGCTTGCGCTCCTGCGCGTACTCGAGCGCGTCCTGATAGGCACGTTCGGCAATCGCCAGGCCTTCGAGTCCGACGGAGAGCCGCGCGTTGTTCATCATCGTGAACATGTAGCGCATGCCCTGGTTCTCTTCACCGATGAGGTACCCAACTGCGCCGCCGTTGTCACCGTAGGACATCACACAGGTGGGACTGGCTTTGATACCCATCTTGTGTTCGATCGATACACACTGAACGTCGTTGCGATCACCGAGTGACCCGTCGTCGTTGACTAGGAACTTGGGCACGATGAAACACGAGATGCCCTTGGTACCTGGCGGCGCGTCCGGGGTTCGTGCCAGGACGAGATGGACGATGTTCTCGGCTAGGTCGTGCTCGCCATAGGTGATGAAGATCTTGGTGCCAGTGATGCGGTACGTCCCATCCTCTTGCTTGACTGCCCTGGTGTGAACCGCGCCGACATCAGAGCCGGCTTGCGGTTCGGTCAGGTTCATCGTCCCGGTCCACTCACCGGTGATCATCTTGCGGACGTAGACCTCTTTCTGCTCTTCCGAGCCGTGATGTACTAAGAGGTCGATCGCGCCTTGGGTGAGCAGCGGGCACATCGAGAACGACAGGTTGGCTGAGCTGATGAGCTCCTGCATCGCGATACCCATCAACCACGGGAAGCCACCGCCGCCGTAGTTGGGATCGAACGGCACAGCACCCCACCCAGCCTCGACATACCGGCGGTAGGCCGCAACGAAACCCTCAGGCGTGGTCACTGAATTGGTCGCCGGATCATGAACGCTCCCTTGGAGGTCGCCGATCCGGTTCAGCGGCGCGATCTGCTCGGCGACGAAACGGGCGTACTCACCGAGCACGCCCTTCATCGTGTCCGGGTCCGTGTGTTTGTACTCGTCGAACTGGGTCAACTCGTCGAGGTCGACGAGGTGGTCAAGGACGAACTCGATATCGCGAAGCGGGGGTCGGTACTCAGCCATCGCCCGCCAGGCTAGGCAGATTCGCTGACAGAGGTCACAGTGACAGGCGCGTCAGGCTGGCCGATTGCCTGCGGCATCATGGACCTTCCCACCGAACTGTGCCGCCAACATGTCGTCGAGTTCGTCAGCGGTGAACGACACGGCGACGACGGCGGTGCGCAGCTCGGCTGGGTCGAGGAACTCGCCGAGGAGCGAATGGCCAAACGTGATTGTCGCTGTGCCGTCGTGTTCCTCGCGCACGCCGAGATGCCCGAACTCATGGTCGTCAGCGCTCGTCGCAACGTATTTGAACAACTCCGGTGACGGGGATGCGCCGGTAACAACCGGCGACTCGATGTGCACCACCGAGCTGTCCTCATCGAAGACGTCGACACGAACGTTGACCACACACGAGCCGTACCGAAGCGACCACATACCATCGCCGACCTCAACGCCGTCGAAGAACTGGCGAAGGTACCCATCGACCTTCTGTCGTGTCGCCGCGACGGTTTCAGGCGGGTGTGTTCCACTCATCGACTGCGCCTGATCGGCCTGCGTGCTAGCCGGATCAGCCATCCAGGTGCCCCCTTGTCTTCGACTACGCCGGTAGCGACGTTAGCAGTGCGACCGCACTCGCGACGCCAGGCTCGGTGCACGAGCGCAGCGGGATTCCCGAATTCTTGCCATCATTCGCACGTGACCAATCGCGATCTCTTGGCAGCGTTCCGCGGGCCTCGCTGGCACAGTCGCTGGATTTGGACTGATCCTGCTCCGGTCATTCTCCGACCAGACGGCTCAGCGGTGCTCGACCGAGAGAAGGCACCAGGCTGGTCCCTTTTCCGACGAATCGTCGAAATCGATCGTGTACCGAACATCGTCCCAGCGCGGATGACGTCCGACTCGCGCTACCGGTTGTGGGTAAACGGGACAGAAGCGTCTTCGGGGCCGGTTCGGTCACACCCCGAGCGGCTCCACTACGACGTGATCGACCTAGCAC
>JANZZE010000104.1 GCA_026419545.1 Acidimicrobiales bacterium | reverse complement strand
TCTCCGAACCAATCGCTCGCGCACGGTCGACACTCGAGGAGCAACCCGGTCGGGGCAAGCAGGTGGCACCTCATCTTCCAGCGCGAGATCATCCTCACCGTGTCGGGAACGCATCCAGGACAGCATCGTCACCTCGGAGTAATCGTGGTCGCAGCAAGTACCGCATTCGCCTTTCGGATCAATGCCGCTCGGTTGGCGTAGCTCCCAAGCGCTATGAACAAGCAGAAGGGCCGACCCGCCTCGGTGAAAAACGTCTGATAACCGCCCTGGCCCCGAATGGTGCGCTGGAGCTGATTCGGCGTGAACAGGTCCGGCGAAAGATTGCGAGGCAACCCTTGAGTCGCGAACAGCGCCTTGCCCACCGACTCGGGCCCGAATTCCAGCAACACGATGAACAAATTCGATCGCGTCATGAGCTCGACTGCGCCGCTTCCGTAGTCGGCGACGTCAGCTGGCAATGGAAAGTTCGCGAAGTGAGCAATCGGATAGGTGCGTTCCTCTGGGTGAAACTGCGGCTTGCCTCGTTCGCCCGGCCCACCGAGCTGTGGATCGCGACGCCTGATCCGACCCTCCCATCCTCTCGGTAACCGGGTCGTGATGCCGTGCGCGGAGAGCTGGATCTCAGACACGCCGTTAGAACGTAGCTCTCAGGACACGCCCACAACGAGTAACGCCAACGCCAAGAAAGATGCGGTCATGCCTCATCTGCGCCACCCCGCGGTGCCTCTCCTGGATAGAGACTCGGATCACCGGGAAGGATGCCGGCCCGGATGAGCTCCTCATCGATCTGACGCTCTCGCTCTGCGTCACTCAGGGGTTTGGTGCGCCGAGCGGCGGCTTGGCGCGAGACGAAACGAAGATCGCCCGTGGCTTGGGCCAACAGCCCGGCGACCTGCTCCCAACTCATGCCGGTTCCCTCACCGCGAATGCGACCAGTCGGCCCATCCACATACACGAAATACGGTGAGCCAGGGACTCGATACTGCTCCCAAGCCTCGCTCGACATCACCAGCACGACTCCTTTCGGCGCCCGCTCGGCGATGACTGCGGGGCTTTCTGCCTCCGGCCCCTTGGTCACGATGACCAAACGCGTTCCTGGTGGAAGAGTGAGCGCGTCTAGATCGGCAAAGGCCTCAAAGAACGCCGAGCAGGTCGCGCAACCGCTCGACAAAAAGGCCAGCAGCGAGTCATGGTCGACATCGGTGACCCTGATGACCGACACACTGCCGTCGGGACCTGTTCCGACGATGTCGGTCGCATCCGCAAACCCGACGTCACGCCGAGGCTCCGGAACACCCGGACGGGTCACGAACGCGACCTCTCGTTGATCGGCATCGCGCTCAGCTGGATCACCGATTCCCGCTCCGAGTTCGTGAAGTCGTCTGAGGATGAGTCCATGACTACGTAGCAACCCGACGATGAGCAATGCTTCGAGCACCACGACGGTGGTGAGGATGCCTAGCCAGAGCGTCATCGGATACGACCCGGTTGAGTACGGTGGACCGCCCCCGAAGCGGAAGGTGCCGCTCCTTGAACGAGCTGAGCCTTCCCAACATTGGGGCTTTCCGAGATCGCCAACCGAGTCGCAACCGCTGCAGGAGTGGTGACCTCAGTCCCCGTTTCCCGCATGGCGACCTGCAAAGCCGGTAACTCAGTAAGTGCAATGAACAACAACCAACCGCCGAGCAGCACCAGGCCGATGAACGGGATACCCGCAAGTGGTGCTTGAACGACCGAATCGGTCAGCGGCGTAGTCGGCCACCTCACCGCAGCAGCCGCGACGGACCCGCCCAGCAGGTTGACTATCACGTGCGCTGACGTGACGGGCATCGAGCGACGGCCGAAGCAGCCACACGAAGCAGACCGGTCGCGCCGAAGCAAACGGACAGCAAATGCGGCGAACCCGAAGAAAAACACCGCGAGGGCCGCTGCGGAGAGCGATCCGCCGAAGGCGATCACGGCCGCGCCGACGACGATCTCGCCAACACCGAGAAACCGGATGACGAGTGCGGGCACCGGAAACCCGGCGGCCTCCAGTGCGTTTCGAGCGCTGCCGGGCCGCCCGAGCTTCAACACACCGGCGACACCGAGCAGGCCACCGAACGCGAAAACCGGACCGGCGAGCACGGACATAGCCGAAACTGTAGATCGGTTGCAGAGCTCCCTACCCAACGGGCACACAGGGTCAACCCGACCCTCGCGCCCAATCGGCAACGATGCTTCAATCAAGCCCTGCGGCGCGACCAGCCTCAACGACTCGACGCGCCAGCTACCTTCAACCCGACAACAATGGTTCAGGCCCGGTCGGCCTTGGCCGATCGGAAATCGTGAGCGCTTCCCCGGCCACGAAATCACACGTTCTGCGTTTTTGTGCTGCACTCCTGGTCTGTTCTGCTTTGGTCATCACCGCGTGCAGTTCCGAGTCGACGAGCAGCGATTCATCAAGTGGGTCCAGCCCCACGGGAACCGACGGTCGAACATCCGCAACCGCAGTCCGAGGTATCAGCGCAAGCTCGCTCCCGGCCAAAGGCCAACCAAGGCCGGGCGGAAAGCTTGTCTATGCCCTCGAGGCAGATACCGACGGATTTGACCCAATGACGGCTCGATGGGTCGCGCCTGGACTGATCGTCGCCAATGCGGTGTTCGATCCCCTCGCCGCATTCGATATCGACGGGAAGCCACAGCCGTATCTTGCTGAGAGGTTCGAGTCGACATCCGACTACCGGTCTTGGACGATCACTCTGCGTCCCGGGGTCAGCTTCCACAACGGGCAGACCCTCGATGCCGAGGCGCTCATGGTGTTCATCGCAAAGATGCGACAATCACCCCTGGTCGGCCCCGCGTTCGACCCAATCGACCCAGACCAACCGGTGACCAAGATCGACGACCGAACGGTCCGAGTCAACATGCGGACGCCGTGGGCCAACTACCCAGCGGCACTGACGGGCCAGGGAGGAATGGTCGCGGCGCCCGAACAGCTAAACAACCCTGACGCAAGCTGGCGTGCCGACCATCCAATCGGCACCGGCCCCTTCAAGCTGCTGCAATGGAACAAGGGCAGGAGCCTCGTTGCCGAGAAGAACCCAACTTACTGGCGTTCCGGGCTGCCCTATCTGGACCAGATCGAATTCCGGCCCGTCGTCGACAACAGCGCCCGCGACACTTCCCTGCTCGACGGCAGCGTCGACATGGAGTTCACCACGTTCAACTCCAGCGTTCGCCGGCTGAAGGACGAAGCAGCGTCAGGAAGAGTTCAGCTGGTTCGCGACGACGGTCCTCGTGAACAGCTCTTCCTACTTGCGAACATGGACAGACCACCACTCGATGATGTCAGGGTTCGGCGAGCGATCGCGCACGCCTTCAACTGGGAAGAGTATGTACGGGTGACGAACGAAGACCCCGACATCCGCAGCACAAACGTCTTCTCAAAGACTTCGGAGTGGTATGTCGAAAGCGACTTTCCTCAGTTCGACCCGGATGCAGCGCGCGAGCTCGTCGCCGACTACGAAGCCGAAAAAGGTCCCATCGCATTCACCTTGAAGACCACGGACAATCCCGAGAACCAGTCAGTAGGTCAAGCAGTGGCCAAGATGCTCACCGAAGTCGGGATGGACGTTCGTGCTGTTTCAGTCGACCAAGCGATCTACGCCACACAAGTCGTTTTCGGTGAATACGACCTGGCCTACGTTCGGCTCTTCGGCGCCACCGACCCCGATGCGGATTACCACTGGTTCACGAGCAAAAACGCACCACTTGTCGGCGAAGGCCGCGTCGGTTTGAACGTGGCCCGGATGCGCGATCCCCAGGTCGACGCGGCACTGGAACGGGGCCGGACCAGTACCGACCAAGCCACACGGAAGCAGGCCTACGCCGATTTCCAGCGCCGCCTCAACGAACTGGTTCCCTACATCTGGATTTCCGAAAGCGTCAAATATGTCGCTGCCGTGCCACGCGTCCATGACTTCGTCAACCAGACGTTGCCTGATGGGCGCCCTGCCATGCCCGTCCAGCAAGGAGTGACCCGGCTGACCGAAACCTGGCTGGATTGACCGCGACGCTCACAGATCTGGAAGCCCGAGCTCTAGGTTCGCCTCCTCCAATCCGCCGTCGATCTCGAGCACCTTGCCGGTGACCCAACTCGATGCGTCAGAGGCGAGGTATAGCGCACCCAAGGCGATATCGATCGGTTCACCGAGGCGGCGCAATGGTGTCCGTCGAACCATCTCGTCATGGATCTGCTCATCCTGCAGCACGACATCGAGCGCAGGCGTGGCCGTCGAACCTACTGCGACGGCGTTGACCCGTACCCGCGGCGCCAGATCAGCGGCGAGCAACCGGGTCATATGGCTGAGCGCGGCCTTGGCCGTGCCATAGGCAACGAATCCGCGGTCGCGGAGACGGCCGATCGCTGACGACATATTCACCACTCTGCCGTTTCGTTCAAGGAGGTGAGGGGCAGCAGCTCGGGTCAAAGCGAACGCAGTCGTGACATTGAAGTGAAATGCTCGCTCGAGGTAGCCCGGCGTCGTGTCAAGGAACGGGCGGGGCATCGTGCCTCCCGCGTTGTTCACGACGATGTCGATTCCGCCCAACTGCTCGACCGCTTCAGCGACAAGCCGCTCAAGGAACTCGAGATCGTTGACGTCCCCGGGGATCACAACGGCCCGCCGCCCCGTCGCCACCACCTTTTCCGCCACCACCTCGAGCTGCTCTGCGGTCCTCGAGTTGATCACGACATCTGCGCCCGCGGTAGCGAACACTTCCGCGGTCGCGGCACCGATTCCCCGGCCCGCGCCGGTGATGATTGCAACCTTGCCGTCGAGCCTGAATCGTTCAAGCACCATGACTGCACCCTAATAGCGCTTACACCACAGATCTGACGCTCAGTCAGCTACCGGCGTAATCTAGGGTTCTTCAACCGGCGGACAGATGCCCACGACAACGCGAGGCCCGAAACGGGAGACATACCGCATGGCGAAACGCGCCACCCTCGAGGACGAGCTCGCTCCCCTCCCCATCCCACACCGTGAGTCCCTCGTGGTGCTTCCCGGTGGACGTGGGCTCGGTTACGCCGAGTACGGAGATCCCAACGGAGACCCGGTCTTGTGGTTTCACGGCACGCCAGGGGCCCGGAAACAGGTGCCGCCGGATGGCCCGGCTCTCGCCGAGAGACTCGGTTTCCGTCTCATCGGGGTCGAACGACCTGGCACCGGTTTCTCGACACCGTACGTGTATCGCCGGGTTGGCGACTGGGCGGGGGACATCGAGCGCTTCGCTGATGCGCTTGGACTTGACCGGTTTGCGGTCGTCGGTCTCTCGGGTGGCGGTCCATACGTCCTGGCAACCTGCCACGGATTACCTGATCGGGTAGTAGCGGGCTGCGTGCTCGGCGGCATCGGCCCAACCCGCGGGCCGGAAGCTGCCCCTGGTTACACGCGGCTGTTGCCACTCATCGAGCCCCTGCTCGGTGCCCTTCAGGTACCGCTGGGTGAGCTGATGACGCACTTGATCCGGCCGGTGACGAAAGTGGCCTCACAAGGCTACGACCTCTACACCCACATCGCCCCGGCCTCGGACCGCGGCGTCATGCGACGGCCCGAGATGAAATCCGTGTTCCTCTACGACCTTGTCACCGCCTGCCAAGGGGGATTGCGGGCACCGGTCGCAGACCTGGTCGTCTTCGGACGCGAGTGGGGATTCTCACTCCGCGACATCAAGGTGCCGGTGAAGTTCTGGCATGGTGACGCCGACGGCATCGTCCCCCTCAGCCACGGTGAGTTCCAATGGGGGTTGGTACCCAACAGTGAATTTGAACTCTGCCCCGGTGGCGGCCACTTTGCCGGGTTCATCCTCGCCCACGAGGTCTTTGGCTTCATCGATGAGCACTGGCCGGACCGAACGCGCACAGCACGGCCACCTGCAACCCGTCCAAGAAAGAGCCGGAGCAAGTCACAGCCGAAGGACCGGGCGACGGCTAGGACCTGACTCCTACAGCGTTAGCGCCTCATTCCCATGGCGCAGGCCGGATGCACAGGCTGCCGTCGAGATGGCCGGTGTCGTTGAAGCGACGAAGAATCCACCGTTTCGCTGTGACCACCACCCGGGTTATCGATGCATTGTCCGCACCCACGAATGCCCACGGCTCAGACTTGGTCGCCAAGGCGCAGATCTCTCCGATCGTGCCTCCGTGCGCGAACACTGCAACCCTCTGATCAGGATGAGCCGCTGCTAATCGCTCGACTGCGGCCCGCACTCGTGTCGCCAAGGCTTCAGAGGATTCTGCGCCGGGGATCACATCCCAGCGTTGGAGCTCGACCATCTTTCGTGCGATCGGGTCTCCTTCGCTGACTTTCTGACGGAAGACTCCACCTTCCCATTCGCCCAGGTACACCTCTCGGAGGTCGCGTTCGACACGCGGCTCGATACCGAGACGTTCGAGAAGTGGTTGTGCGGTCTCTCGCGTACGGCGCAACGGTGTGACATAGACGGCGTCAATGTGCTCGTGGGCAAGGCGGGCGCAAACCCGGCGGGCCTGCTTGCGCCCTTCGTCTGACAGCGGCGGATCGCCGTGCCCGTCGACGAGGGGGAACAACTCACCCTCAACCGCGGGCGCTGATTCCCCATGTCGTACGAGCAACAACTCCGTGGCTCCGGGCGGTGGGACGAAGCGGTGCTGCCGGAACTCACGTGCTTCACTCACCGGCAGCAGCGTACTGGTAGATCGGCTCGATGGAGGAAGCCCGGGAGCGTAGGCGATTGCTCCGCGCAATGCCGGGCTAGCCTACGACGCAAGCCGAGCCCCGCGTCGGCGCCGAGTCGTTCTCATGAGCTGACATGCGCTACACCGTCATACGGTCATTACCTACTGCACCGCCCACAAGGAGCCCGTGTGATGACACCCGAAGAGACTGCTCGACAGACCGCCGAGGCGATTTCATCACTACCCGCGAACTTCATGTTGGACGCGGCGACCTACTCAAAGGGCTCCGAGTTGGGATTCAACGGCATCGACTTCTACGTGTGTGGCCGAGGCGGAGCGCTTGGTGACGTGGACGCTGACGTCGTGGCCAGTGCCTTCGTGTTCTTTCACCCTGCGATGATCCGGGCCTCATGGGAAGCGGGCGAGAAGGTCATGTCACGTCGAGAGGTAGCACTCGCGTTTGCAGGTTGCGCCCACGACTGGGCACGGATCCACCTCAAAGACGGCCCTGACTACGAACGTCTCGCCGATATCGCCGGTCGTGTGATCACCGACTGCAACCCGGCTGTCGCACCGATGTTCGCAGCGTGGAGGGCAGTCCCGGAGCCTGACCCGCATCGGGTCAAGGCTCTCGCTTTGCACCGTCTGAATGTCCTTCGCGAGCTGCGGGGAGGGTTACACGGTGCAGCCGTGCTTGCGTTGGGCCTGCGGCCGGTGGAGGCGTTGCTGATCAAGACGCCGATGATGGCCCCTTTGTTCGGTTGGACTGACGCAACGTGTGACACCGAAGCTCTCGCTGCCCGACGCGATGAGGCCGACGCGCTCACCGACCAGATGATGGCCCGTGCGTTCGAGCCGCTTACCCATGCTGAGCGAGAAGAATTCGTGAGCTTGTGCCAAGCAGCGTTGGCAGCGGTCGAATAGCAACCTGGAAGCAGGCAGGGAATCGCCTGAGGCCGGCGCGGATCAGCGCCTACCGAGTTCAACCGGCCTGGCGACATCGGCGAAGAAATCGTTGCCCTTGTCATCGACGACGATGAAGGCAGGAAAGTTCTCCACCTCGATCTTCCACACCGCCTCCATGCCGAGCTCTGGATACTCGAGGACCTCGACGTGGTGAATGCAATCTCGGGCCAACCGGGCGGCCGGGCCGCCGATCGAACCGAGATAAAAGCCGCCATACCGCTTGCAGGCGTCGGTAACGACCTTTGAACGGTTTCCCTTCGCCAACATGACGTAGCTGCCGCCCGCCGCCATGAACTGCTCGACGTAGGAGTCCATACGGCCAGCAGTCGTCGGACCGAACGAGCCAGACGGATAGCCCTCTGGCGTCTTGGCCGGACCCGCGTAATAGACGCAATGGTCACGCAGGTAATCCGGCATCGGCTCGCCATTGTCGAGCCGAGCCTTGATCTTTGCATGGGCGATATCTCGCGCGACCACCATCGGACCCGACAGCAGCAGGCGTGTCTTCACCGGATACTTGCTCAGTTCTGCTCGGATCTCGTCCATCGGTCGGCGAAGATCGATGCGGACCGGATCGCCGAGCAACATGGACTCGTCGACATCAGGAAGATATTGGGCGGGATCGGTCTCGAGTTGCTCGAGAAATACGCCATCGCGGGTGATCTTGCCGAGAGCCTGACGATCTGCTGAACAGGAAACGGCGATCGCAACTGGGCACGATGCGCCGTGCCGCGGTAGGCGGATCACCCGTACGTCGTGGCAGAAATACTTCCCACCGAACTGTGCTCCGATACCGAAGGACTGCGTAAGTGCAAGCACCTCGTTTTCGAGTTCAGGGTCCCGGATGGCATGGCCGAGCTCGTTGCCTACCGCCGGCAGCGAATCGAGATAACGAGCGCTCGCGAGCTTGGCCGTCTCGAGCGCTGACTCAGCAGACGTTCCTCCGATGACCAGCGCAAGGTGATAAGGCGGGCAGGCCGCCGTGCCGAGGCCCCGCAGCTTTTCGTCGAGCCAGGTCATGAGAGAAGCCGGGTTCAAGAGTGCCTTGGTTTCTTGGAACAACAGGCTCTTGTTCGCTGAACCCCCGCCCTTAGCCATGAACAGGAAGCTGTAGCGGTCCCCGTCGACGGCGCTGATCTTGATCTCGGCTGGGAGATTGGTCTTGGTATTGACCTCGTCCCATACCGTGAGTGGCGCCATTTGTGAGTATCTGAGGTTGTCAGTCTGGTAAGTCTCGTACACACCGCGGGCGATGGCCTCTTCGTCACCACCTCCTGTGAAGACGAATTGCCCTTTCTTCCCTTTGATGATCGCCGTACCGGTGTCCTGACACATCGGCAACACGCCGCCAGCGGAGACGCAGGCGTTCTTGAGGAGATCGAGCGCCACGAACTTGTCGTTCGCCGATGCTTCTGGGTCGTCGACGATTCGGCGGAGCTGCTGAAGGTGCCCGGGTCGGAGGAAATGCGCAATGTCGTGCATCGCTTGCCTCGTGAGCAGTGTGAGGACCTCAGGCTCGACCCGCAAGAACGTGTGCCCACCGGCCTCGAAAGTGGACACGCCCTCGGTGGTCAACAAGCGGTACGGAGTATCGTCCGGGCCGAGCGGGAACAACTCCTGATACTGGAACCCACCACCAGAGGAACTCGCTGTGCCGTCGGTGCTCATGACCGGTTGATAGGCCTTTCGCCATCGAGCTGGCAAGTTCGGCCATGTTGAGAACCAACAGCTGTCCCTCACGCACCCGCGCCGGACCACCACGCACCGCCGCTCCGGACACCCGACGATCGTTCGTCACGCTTGAACACACGATTTGAGTACAAAGCTGGCCCAACGGGTTCGTGTCCGTGGCACCATAGACGCATGACGAGTTCGATCCCAGCTTCCGCTCCGGTTCAAACGCTGGATGAACAGGTGGCACCCGTGCTCGAGGACGGTGACCACGACCGCTTCAGCCACATCGTGAAAAAGGACGATCAGATGAGGGGCTATGTCCTTGGTGAGGCGGTGACCGCCTTGTGCGGTAAACGCTGGGTCCCCTCACGCGACCCGGAGAAATACCCGGTGTGTCCAACCTGCTTGGAAGTTCTGGCCGCAATTCGCATGGGGCCAAACTCACGTGACGGCTGATCGCCCTACGCGTTTTCGCTTGCAGATCGGCTCTGCCCTCACCCCGGGCCAAATCTTCCAGCCACCACTTTCCTGGTCGCCTGTGCAATAGCTGCCGGCATTGTGGTGGCGTGTGCAATAGCTATCGGTTTCCGTCAGGGATTGCGCGCGCGACGCGGATTGCGTGAGCGATCGCATGCGCGACCGCTCAACGCTGTGCGGATTGCCCAGATGGGAGGCATGGGACCCAAGCCGGATCGCGCCGGCCCGGCGTCGACGAATCACGGGTCGGCCCCGGCCCCAACGCACCTTCCCCCCGGAACCAGTAGCCAGCCGCGATCACGGTCAGCCGATGACCGGGATCGACGCGCTGCGGGGCGTCAGCGGATCACCGGTTGGGACTCCACGACCTGCACCGGGATCGACGCGCTGCGAGTCAGCGGCTCCAGGTGGCCGCCCTGCCCGTTGCTGGCCGACCACACCACCTCATAGGTCACCGTCACCGCCAACGTGTAGATCCCCGCCGGATCCGACACCGTGGACCGACGCTCATACACATGCACACACCCCGACGACTGGCCCTCCGGCGACCGCGACCGGTCATAGGGCACCCCACCACCCACACACGTCACCTCCCCACCATCACCAGTCACAAACCGCGCCGACACCGGCGTCGCCGTCACCGTCGCACGCACCCCACCCAAACTCGCCGACGCCGAATACGACACCCACGACTCCACCCACAACCACGTCTCCAACCCCACCACCAACGGCGACCACTCCCGCGGGCTCGTCCGCACCACCGGCGCCGGCACCCCCAGCTGCGCCACCGCC